>CAYFND010000124.1:0-5741 GCA_964344405.1 uncultured Treponema sp.
ATTGAAGACTACGACAAGAAATCATCATCAGATTTTGACCCCTTTTGGTTGTATTTGTAAATATTCAAGTATGTTTTTAAATAAATGGAAAAATATTTATGAAAAAGTCTATTATTATTTTACTCTGTCTCTTTTGGACATTGTATAGCAAAGCGCAAGGAGTAGAATACCAAACATTCATTTATACAAGTGATGAACTTGCAGATGAAATCGCAAAGCAGAGTGAAGAACTAGGCACTTCGAGAGGTTATCTTGGAGACCTGTTTAATGCAAGCAAAGAAGCAGGAAAAGGCATAGCTTCTGGCTATGTTACATCTTTCATTGATTTAGGTGTAAACGCCATAGGTGCATTATTAACCCGCAACTCACGGTTGAAAGAAGAATGGGAAGAGACTGTCAAACAAGAGAATGTTTATCAAACACAAATCAGCACAGTTTCTGAGGTCAATGACTTTTATAAACAGACTTCTTTTGATGGTGCTATGGATCCTAAGGGTATGCGTTTTGATGGGATTGGTTGTTTGAGAAAAGAAAACAAAGACACTGTTTTCTATATATCCTGTCATATTGACCGCTCTAAAATCAATAGAATCATTAACCATTCAAAATTTGAGTTGGTTCTTGATACATTGATTATTAGCCCAACGCATTCCAATCTGCCAAACTCTTCATTGGATATACCATTTTCATTTGAAGAGAGAAAGAACTTTACTCTCTCGATGAATATTAAACTTTTGTCTTCATGGATGAATGAAATTGTACAGTTGCAGAAGAATCAGGAGTTAGGAGAGTTCTCGATAAATATACCTGTTGACCAAAGTGTCTTAGATAATAAGGGATATCTGCACTATGTTCGCAATGCCAATGATGCTCCTGCTTACAAAGTTTTAGGTGAGAGCTTTATTGTTCCACGTTCTTATATGGGGTATCGTGACGAAAACGATAATTATAAGAACAGTTGGGGAACAGGAGAGTACAAACTTGACATTACACTGAAAGAAACCTGTGATGTCACTGAGCAGTATAGAAAAAAGTGGAAAGAAGATAGAAAACGCCGTAAGGGAATGCAGCCAAAGGAAAACTTCTTTGCAAGCAGTTGGCAAACTATCTCCAATCAACGTTGGGACGAACTTACAAAATCGTGGGTCATAACAACATTGAAAGCTCCTGCAAGCATCATTACTAAAGACGTAATAGACAAGTTAGGATTGGCAGCTGACAACAATAACGGAATGGGTGGGTTCTAAAAAAGTCTATATGGCTAATCTAAAAGTATTCAGAAATAAAATCATAAGTATATTAGCAAATACCTGTACGCAAAAAGTTTTGCGCACAGGCTATTTGCTTGTGCCACTGATAATTATATATGCTTGCTTGTGTTTTTATATTTCTTGGTCGCATATTCCAGACAGAAACATTACAGCAGAAATTTCGGCTTTAGGATATTGTTCAGACAGTTCTTATTGTAACTTTCGTATAAATATTGATGCTGTTGGAATGTCTGAGCAGCATAAAGATAGCATTTGCGACAACTATGTCGAAATAGCGAATCACCCTTTATATGCAAGAAGAATAGAACTTCCAGATTCTTTTTACCAAGTTTTCAAGCCTATATGTTTGGCTAATGAAAAATATTTAGAGAAAATGAAAAGTTTTTATTCTTTGAATTATGAATGCGGTGCAACGATGTCTGCAAAATTACCCAAAGAACAAGAAAATGAAACGCTATATACTTATTGTAGTAACCTTACTTTTAATTATGCTTCTAATCCAAAATGGAAAGGAAATGGAGCAGAGAAGATTACTTATGGCAATGGACTAATTGCGTTTAATGAGACGTATGGAAGTGGATATTTGCGTTTCAAATCTAATCTCTTCAATCAAGTTCCACGATTGTGGTCACGCTGGGATATAACACAAAGCAATGTTTCCCTACGCTTAAAATGCAACAATATAAGATGTGACACTATATCATTGGAATTCTTTGGAGCCTCGCTTTTCTCCGAAATGTACCCTCGCCCTGATTATATCAATATGAGTAGAATTGAGTTTACAGATTCTATAAAAATCAATGAAATCATTTCAAAGGGACTCAGATTTCATGTTGAATTTGTTCAATTAAGAGAGATGGCTGAAACAAGGATAATAGTACTAACGTCTATCCTCTCTTTGGCACTATCATTAATAGGAAGTATCATATACAAACGTTTTTTAGAATGAGACTATTATTATCAATCATTATGTTTTTCTCTGTTGTCAGTGTTTTTGCTCAGACAGAAGAATCAAATAAATATTTTAACCAAGGAATGGAATTGTATAATCAAGGAAAATATACAGAGGCAATTCCATGCTTTGAAAAAAGTGACTCTATAGATAAAAGAACACTAGACTCTACAAGTAATCGTAGTGATTACTCTGTTATGTGGTTGGCATCATGTTATTATCATCTTGCAGAATTTGACAAAGCCAAAGAAATTGATAGTACAAATAGTTTTGTTTTTCCTATTGATAGGAATAAGACAGTGCTTTCTGACAAATATTCGTTAGAAGGAAATGAATTGGTTGAGAAAAATAAAATAGAAAAAGCGCTTGAATGTTATTACAAATGTGCTAATCTTGAAAAAGAAAATCTTGGAGAAAAAAGTGTCTCATATGCGAATACACTAGCTGACATATATTTATGCAAAGTGAATAACAGTCTTAATGAGGGTTTGGATACTCTTTATTATAAGATAAGTAATATTTATAAAACAAAATTAGGACAGTATAGTCATCCTTATTGTTTGATAAATGTTATGGAGGCATATAGATTACTGTGGAATTGTAGCCTTACGGACTCTACAAATATAAAAAATACATTATCAAAATTCATAGAATCATATAAGATTGCTTGTAAAATTCGTAAGAATCATTCAGATATTTCAGATGTTTTGTGTGGTAGATTGTCGTATGTTATTGCGTATTTGTATACCAAACTAGCAGAAAGTTCAGAAAGAACTAATGAGGGGAATCTTTATGCTTCTCTTGCAAGTGCCTACCATTATTATAGTAAAATTGCAGGTAAGGAATTAGAGGATTATAAAAAAATAATGCCTGTTAAATATGGTTATGACAGTTCGTCATGTTATGAAATATTAAGTGGAAAACAAAATATAAATTTTGATTTGTATAAACACCTTTTAGAGTATAGTTTAATAGATTTAAATTCATCTGCTATTGCATTAGTTGTAGATAACCTATCAAAAGTTGTTCCTGATAGCATAATCTATGCTTATGCAATGGAAAAATTACGCAATAAAGATTGTCTTGATGCAGCCCAACTCGTTGATATTTGCCGTCGGAGTTCTTTTGACAAAACGGAATCTATAGAATATGACTTTTACAGCACTAGTTACGCACTTTTACAATATATGGTAATTGGTGAAACTTACCATGTTCGAGACTTATGTATGAATGTTGATTCTTTTAAAAAGCAAAAAGATTATGAGACAAATCATGATTTGGAGAAAAATAGTTTGGCATGGCATGAGGCACAATTTGGAAAAAATAGTCATCATTACACAAAACGCCTTTTAAAGCAAAGCGTTAAAGAATTATTTGAAAATAACAATTTCAATACAGCTTTAGAATATGCGCAAGAATGTTTAAATATCTGTCAAGATATGCCTTATGCTGACAGTTTACATATAGCATTTGCGTATAAAAGTATTGGTATCTGTTATACTTATATGGGCAAAGAATATAAGGCAAAAGCAGAACACGCATTAAGAAAATCATTTGAAATTCTTTACCGAAACTTAAAATACAATAAATTTGATTTACCTCGTTTAGAAGCGATGGAATGCGAAAATAGATTTGTGAATGATAGTAAATATTTTTATTTAAGAGATGAGTATGATGGGACTAAGGTCGAAGATTTTCTGAATCTTACTATATTTTTGAATACTATATATAGGTCAACTAAAAATATAAAAGCGTTGGCTTATACGACGCAACGTGCGATAAATATTTTAGAAAGAACATACAATGATAAAGGGGAATATCCTGAGTTGTATCAAGATATGTGTGTTGTATGTTATTGTGATACACGTCAATTATATACAGACAAGTACTTACCTAAATTTGACAGTATTGCAATTAACAACATTGTTAAATATTTTAGAAATCAACCTGCAAAACAGAGAAATAAATACTATTTGAAAAATTCTACTAAGAGATATTTTTCAAACTGTTTGGATATATATTACAAAATAGATAGTCCAAATATCTATTACCAATATTGGTTCGAAAACAATTTGCTAACAATGTGTTATGAGAAACCATCCAATATTACTGTTGGAGAGGCCTATAATGCAGCTTTGTTTAGCAAAGGCATTTTACTAAATACCGAAATCGAAATGCGAAAACTTATCGCTGAAAGTCAAGATAATACTCTAATAGATAATTATCAAAAGTTACAAAACGACTATCTACGATTAGAAAAAGCGAACATAGAAGACAAAAAAGACATAAATAAGGAAATAGAATATCTTGAAGCTGAACTTTTAAATAAATGTAAAGTTTATGGGGATTATACAAGAAAGCTATCTTACAAATGGGAGGACGTAAAGTCGAAATTGACGAATGGTGCAGTTGCTATTGAGTTTGTTACTTTTACGACCGGTAAAGATAGCGTTCTTTACGCAGCTTTAGTCCTTGGCAAAAAAAGTTCAACTCCTAAAATGGTTCCTCTTTTCGAAAAGAAACAATTGCAACGTGTAGAAAAAGGAAATTATTATAAGAGCAGTGAATTATATAACCTTATATGGAAACCAATAGAGGCTATTTTAGTAAATGCAACAAAAGTTTATTTCTCACCAATAGATGAACTGTATAATATAGCAATAGAGACAATTCCTGGCGTTGAGAGATTTCCAAAGACCTCATTTTACAGAGTGTCGACTACAAAATTTATAATTACAGACTGCAATATTAAGACATTAGACAAAAATGCTATAATATATGGTGGATTAAAATATGATACAGATGAAAGTACGTTAATAAAAGACTCTTACATTTATAATGTAGATAGATCTCTTATGACTGATGACGATATTGCTGATTCGTTGAATTTAAGAAATGGGGTCGTGTATTTACCTGCAACAAAAGAAGAAGCTTTGGATGTAGAATCAAAATTGTCAAAATCAACAGTACAAGCAAGTTTGTTTACCGACCAGAAAGGAACAGAAACTTCTATCAAATCATTTTCTGGAAAAGATGTGGAAATTATGCATATTGCGACACATGGTTTTTATTGGACTGAAGAAGAAAGTAAGCGAATGGGAGAACTTGAGTTTATTAAAACCTCGGTAAATTCAGATGTGGAAGACAAAGCCTTAACACGTTCGGGGTTACTTTTTTCTGGAGCCAACAATGCCTTGTCCGGCAAGAAAATACCACATGGAGTTGATGATGGCATACTTACAGCAAAAGAAATATCACAGATGGATTTGAGAAAACTAGATTTGGTTGTTCTTTCTGCTTGCCAAACAGGATTAGGAGAAATTTCTGGTGATGGAGTTTTTGGATTACAAAGAGGATTCAAAAAAGCAGGAGCAAATACTTTAATGATGAGTCTTTGGAAAGTTGATGACAAGGCTACGAAGTTGTTGATGAGTAGGTTTTATTCAAATCTTGTTGCAGGGAAAAGTAAAATTGAGTCTCTTCGTGATGCTCAAAAATACGTTCGTGAGTATGAAACA
>CAYFND010000125.1:0-5637 GCA_964344405.1 uncultured Treponema sp.
TTGGTCAGTATGCAAGGAATCCATAATTCTTGAATGTGACATCATATTAGTTTACTATCAAAACTGTTAGTCTATATTAGAAAAGTGAGGCGGAAGGGTATTTCTTCCACTCATCTGCCAAAAGGGCATATTCGTATGTGTCTAGATAAACGGGATTTCCCTTATCATCATTATAAAAACTAATGTTCTGTATAAAGAGCGCTTCACGGCGCATACCGAGTTTTTCCATTAACGAAAACGACGCTGTGTTTTGTGGACAGGTTTCAGCGTAGATTCTTCGAGTTCCATGTGCAAACATATAATCCACTGCAACCTTGCAGGCTTCGTATCCATAGCCTTTCCGTTGGAAACCTTTATTTAAAACGTACCCTAATTCTAATGTATTAAAATCGCGTTTGCCCAAGTATACGTTTCCAATAACTTTATGGTTGGCTTTTAATTCAATGGCAAAAAATTCTTCGCTTTTACTTCGATTTTCAATTTCTCCTTGAGCTTTGTCTTTGCTAAACCAAGGATAACCTTCAAACTTTTCATCAACACGCTGAAGCATGTATTCACATAAATCGTCTTTATCTTCTAGTTTAAAATTTCTAACAATAAGGTTTTCAGTTTCTATGTACATTATTCTTCTACTATCTGTTTTAATTCATTATTGATATTAACATTTTCATCAGAAACCGACTGAATTGTATTCAAGTTGGCTTTGAGCTCGTTGTTACAATCCTGCTGTTCTTGTGAGGTTGTTAATACATAATATCAATTGAAAAGTTTAACGAATTAGTTAAATCCCCGCTACTATTTTCTTGTTGGAAAGAAAAGTGTTTTGTATTCTGTTAAAAATAATCTTTGTTAACTCTTTATTAGAAAAAACTTGTGAAATCATGTTCTGTAGGAGAAAATAAAATATTAATCTTTTATAAAAAGGCGGAAGAGATGAATAAGCAACGTGAATCAACTTTTGATATTTTCAAATTAGCGGCAGTTTTTCTTGTAATTTTATTGCACACAAACAACCAGAGTAGAATTGGTCAATATATTGCTGTTATAACAAGGATTGCAGTTCCTATTTTCTTTTTAATCAGTGGATATTTTTACGATACTCTTTCACCAGAAAAAAAGCATAATCAATTGATTAAAATCCTGAAGCTGGTGCTTTTTACAAATGTTGGATATTTTGTCTGGGATATACTTTATGCTTTGATTACAGGTGATAATCCGCTTGCATTCATAACGACGAGTTGTACATTACAAAATTTGATTCTCTTTCTTGTTGTGAATGAATCACCTTTTGCTACTCATTTATGGTATTTGTCATCAATTCTGTATGTTCTGTTCATTCTAAAATTGTGTGAAAAACCTGTTTCAAAGAAAGTTCTGTACATTCTTACACCTTTTCTGTTGATTGCAGCACTCCTTCTTGGAAATTATTCATACGCACTTTTTAAAATCCGGGTTTACTACATTTTTACAAGGAATTTCTTATTCACGGGATTGCCTTTTGTTTGTTTGGGACGAATGTTGTATTCAAAAAGAGATTTCATTCAAAATAAAGTGAATACTTTTGTAATTCTTGCCTTTGTTGTTTTTGGAATTGTTTGTGGTTTATGTGAAAAGTATCTTATTGATTCCCACTATTTTCTAACTTATGGAGATTTGTACATTGGAACTATAATTCTGAGCGTGAGCCTCATTTGTCTTGGAATCAAACATCCTTTTATTTGTGAAAATACTGTTCTTTCAAAATGGGGAAGGCAGCAGACTGTAAATATCTTTATTTTTCACCAAGTTTTTAACTATTTCTTCAATTATATAGCTGATATTTTCGGTTTCTATTCAACTTATATTGTTTTCTCTTCTGTTGTAGTTTTTATTGTGACATTGGCTTTTTCTTTATTGTTCAGTTTTATCATGAAAAAAATACAGTCTTCTATCATTAATAAAGTTGATAAAAAATAGTTTTAACTTTTTCTTGCAGGACCACCACTAATCCGAGTAACATTTATTATATAAAAGTTTTAGGAGAAGAAATGGTAACTGTAGAAATTAAAGAGTTGGAAGAGTTTAGAGTTTGTGGGAAGAAGTGTTATATTTCCGGGCAAGATAATGAACAATTTGCTAAATTCTGGAAAGAGTTGAATGAAAACGGAACTGTTGAAGAGTTAAAGCGTAATTCAATTTCTCCGTTAACAAATCACACAAAGAGTGCAATTATGGGCATTTCTAGAGTTGAAAAAGACCCTAAAAATAGAGCTTTTGATTTTTATATTGCTTCTGAATGCGAGAGTTTAAACGGTTTTGATTCATTTGTTGTGCCATCATCTAAATGGGCGATTTTTAGAACAGAAGGCGATGTAAGTATTTCAGCGTTAATTGATTCTGAAATGTTTGCTTTTATGAAATGGCTCCCCTCTTCTATTTATGAACACGCGTTGGCTCCAGAAATTGAAGTGTATCCGTTTGATAATGGACCTGTTCAATTTTGGCTGCCTATTGTAGAAAACTTGTAATATCACAAACTATAACATAGAATTATTCTGAAAAGAAATATAAAGGAGAAGAATACATGCAAAATATTAGAGTTGTAGAATTACCAATAATAAAGGCCGCATATTCAGGTTTAGTTCAAGCCGGGAGCAAAGAGTTTCTAGATTTCAACCGTTGGTTCAGCGAGTTTCACAGTTCTTTAAAATACGAACTTTTTTCACGTGACTTCCTCAGATTCAATGAAAGGTTGAATGGATTCGAATGGTACTACGCCTTGCCTTGCGAGATGACTAAATCAGAATGCAATGGATATGAGATAGTGGATCTACCTGCCGGACTATGCGCTGTAGGCTCATGTTCAGATGGCGATTTTGACAACGGAAAAGACTGGCTCGATGTCCGAACAAAGCTTATTGACTGGGCAAATAAAAGTGAAACTTTCGCTCTATATCAGAATGCTGAAGGCAAACCTGAGAGATATTCCTTGTTCACAATTTCATCACCACACAGATATTATCAGAAGAAAATATCAATTGAAGATTTCTATCTGCCTATTGTTGAAAAGTAGGACTCAAATGGAAAATGAATTAATCAAAAACTTGGACAAACTTCATACAACGGATATGGGAATTGATAGAATAAAACGAAACTTAAGTCTTGATGTAGATGATGTTGTAAAGCGCTGTGCCGACATTATCAGAAAACAAACGTCAATTATTGAACGTACAGGAAAGAACTGGTACGTCCATTTTGAAAATATCATCATAACAGTCAACGCGTATAGTTATACGATTATCACTGCTCATAAAGAAAAGAATTCGAGTAGTTCAAATTAAAGAAGAAGTTATGATAGAAACAGTGTCGGATAAAGACAAAGATTATATAACGCAATTCTTGAGCCGTGATCCTGAATTGAGTCTTGAGGATGCACGTTTCTGCGTCAATAAAAGCGATATAGTAACCGTATATAAAAACAAATCATCTGATGTAGTAGGATGCGGCACTTTCAGATTATGGGGCAAAGAGAAAAATAAAGCGGATGCTTACATTTATATCGCTCCAGAATCAAGAGAACGTGGAATCGGGCGAATGCTGTTCGAGTCACTTCTAAATGTTCCTCAAAACAACAATATTGAATTTATTAGTACAAAGATAGAAACAAATCATTCAAAATCTCTCGAGTTTTTCTTAAAAGTGGGATTTGAAAAATGGTATACGGAGTTGATTCTTCACCACAACATGGAAAGGCAGCATGAATGCAATCTGGAGTTTATAAATTACAGGAAAGAATTCTTTGAACAATATGTTGATACAATTAGACGGAGCTTCTACGACCTCCGAAGTTCAAATGATTTTCAGCCGTATTATTGCTGCGAACCGGACGAATCAAAATACAGAGAGCTTGAACAGAACAAAGGCAACATTTACATCCTGCTCGACGGACAAAAACTTGTAGCTTCAGTTATAGTCAAGTTGAATTCAATTGAAGATGTTTTTGTTTCTCCAGATTACCAGGGAAAGGGTGTCGGTAAAAAAATGATGCATTTTGCAATAAACAAAGCTATAGATTTAGGAAGCAATCACATAGAGTTGACTGCTATTGAATGGAACAAAAGAGCCCTTCAGTTATATCGTGAAGTTGGGTTTGAAAGCGAAAAGAAAATTCACTATTTACGGCGCTTTGGTTTATTATGTAAGCAATAGTAAAAATCCAGAATACTCAGTCAAACAAAAATAAACACTGAATCAAAATTGAATTAAGATAATTTCGCATTAGAGAAGGAGAAAAACAAAACATGGATGAGAAATTTACATTATTTTTAAATGATATTCCTGTATCACAACAGGGATTTGTATTGGACATTGATAAATATCTACGTGAAAAAGAATATAAATGTGATATCAAGTCATCAAAAAGTGGATTTGTCACATCATATCTTTCACCTGAAACAAAAAAATCTGTATTGAACTATGTATTTCGAAAAACCGGTGTAAAGATGAGAATCTATGCAGCTAAAATAGCGAAATATGAAAAACTTTTAGATGAATTACCTAAATCTATGAAAGATGAGACGTTGAAAGCGGGAAACTGCAAGAAACTAAATGGCGAAGGATGCTGCCCGTCTTGTCCTGCAGGTTACACATTTACAATGGATGGAGAAGAATATAAAAAGTGTAGAAATTCCGCATTCTTCTATAATCTGAATGAAGAAAGCAGCAAGTATATTCAAAAATTTATTGAGTCAGAAGTTGAGAATTAGAATCAGTAAAAAAAATTGCTGTTCTGTCTTGGATAAGGAGATGTTGTTTATGAAAAAGATAGGGTTAGATGATTTTTTAAGATTAAGAAAACTCGTTCACCGCAATGCAAGATCTTTAGATTATACAATGTGGAATTATCTCTTTGAGAACAACAGCGCAGAAGATTTTCTAAAAGTTCTATCAAGCTACCAAAATGAAGATGGCGGCTTTGGACATAATCTTGAATGTAACAATTGGAATCCAAATTCATCTCCGTACACGATTTGTATCGCGTTGGATTATTTTGATGTAGTAAAAGATTCAAAAAGTAAAACAAAAGATTCAATTGTATCCGGTATCATCAAGTATTTGGAATCTGGTGAATATTTATTAGAAGACGGTTGGGTCGGAATGCAGGGAGTTCCAAGCAATAACGATTACGCCCATATGCCGTGGTTTCATTTTGTTCCAGAGATGGCGGATAAACCTGATATCGGAGTGACAAAGCGCCTCTCTGATTTTATCCTAAAATATGCAGACTCTAGCAGTAGTATTTATTCTAAGGCGAAGAAGCTAAAAGTTAAGTATGAAGGATGCGAAAAGTTCCTTATAAGTGGCTATCCAGATTATGACCCAGTTGAATTGAATATCAAAGCGTATGATATTGCGACATGGCCGGGTTGGCTGCCGTTACCAGTTTATTTTATTGGTTCGCCTGAAAGCAGTTATTATGCAGGATGCGAACACACTGTTGAAGTAAATTTAGATTCAATTGTTGATTCGTTACGCGTTGCTAATGAAAATAAATTTACTTCTGAAGAAGATTTGGCTATGTTTGAAAAAAACAATCCGCATCCCGACGGAAAGAATTGGTGTGTCGGAGATGAGACGGTCGGCAACTACTATTGGGGG
>CAYFND010000126.1:0-4635 GCA_964344405.1 uncultured Treponema sp.
TGGTGTGATTCAGGGTTTCCTAATTTCATACTTAAACATACAACCATTTATTATCACACTTGCTGGTATGTTCTTTACACGCGGTATGACAACAATCGTTAGTAAAGTACCTCGTACAGCAACAAACGCTGCTTTCCTTGCAATAAAAGATTTCCGTATCGTTATTCCAGGAATTGGCACATATGGTAAAACTGGCAACTTTATTCCAGCACGAATTGAATTGGGTGTAGTAATTGCACTTGCATTGGTTCTTCTCATTTGGGCTATGCTCAAATGGACACGCTTTGGACGAAACCTTTATGCGGTTGGTGGTAACAGCGACAGTGCATTGATGCTTGGTATCAATGTAAAGCGCACTAAGTTTTTTGCTTACGTAATAAGCGGACTTCTTGCAGGTATTGGCGGTTACATCTACTTGTTGCATACAGGAGCTGGTAACGCTTCAAATGCAACACAAGCTGAAATGCAAGCGATTGCGTCAGCGATTATTGGTGGCACGTTGCTTTCAGGCGGTGTTGGTAGTGTAATTGGAACACTATTTGGTGTAATGACACTTAAGACAATAAACAACATCGTTGTAGCCTCTGGTTTACGTGAACCATATTGGCAAAGTATTACAACTGGCTTACTACTTTGTTTCTTCATCTTGTTACAGAGTGTAATCTTAGATTATAGAAAGAAACACAGCGCAAAAAGTACTTGCTAACTGTCAGTTTCTTCATTTTCCTCCATTCTCACTCGGCTTTCATTGAAGGCCGGGTGTTTTTTTTGTCTGCGTAGTTTTCGTATAACACCCAGTACTTAGTACGCAATGTATATTGTCTGCAAAGATTATTGGCCGCGGAACTCGCGGGGAGAGACTCCTGTTGTTTTTTTGAAAATAAAGCTGAAATAGTGTGGGTCGCTGAACCCTACTTCGTAAGCAATCTCGGCGCTTCGCATAGTTGTATTCTTCAAAAGTTTTTGAGCATGTTCAATGCGAACGCTTGTAAGATATTCGATGAAAGTCGTTCCACATTCCTGTGAGAAAATCATTGAAAAATGGTTTGGACTAAAGTGTACTTCTTCCGCAACGGAATGAAGGCAAATATCTGGTGTAGCAAAATTTTCTGCAATGTATTGTTTAGCACGAAGAATCACATCTCCATAACGACCACTAATTCTAGAGTCACGGTACTCGAATGTAGTTTTCAGTATCTTGTGCATTTCGCTAATAAAGACATCCCTATTACGAACTGCGTTTGTAACATAAGTATGCGTTGTAATTTCTGGCATGAGCGTTTTTATATCTCCACCAAGTTCTTCAAAAAGTTTCGATATAGAAAAAATAGTATCCATAAAAAGATACGGCGCAGAAAGAGAAAACTGATCGTTGTTATTATCAAGGATATCTATATATTTTTGAACGATTGAATCTATTTCGTTTACTGAAGCGTATTTCAACTTATCGACTAATGGATCGTCAGCAGGAAGAAGAAGATCTGTGGCGACAGTGTTCTTCATGTCGTCAAAACTTACTGTACGACTTTGATTGATAAAGCTGTATCGAGAAAGTACTGTTTGCGCATCACGATAGGAGTCGGGAATAAAGGCAGTCCTATCGACTACGGAACCAATTGCAGTCAAGACTGTAATCTTTGTTGATTTCGATATTTCGTGAATAATTGTGTCTGCTATGTTATATGTGTCATCATCTAAAGATTCTTTTTCACTTCCTTTTACAATGAAAACAATTTTTTCAGGAGCAATTGAAAACGTAGTAGTATTACTTGCAGAATTACTATTCCCAATAGAAATAAGTCTTGATTTAGTCGAAATTAAAGTTGAAGTATCATCTTGATCTTGTAAATGAAGCAAACATACAACTACAACATAATATCTAGCAATAAGTTCAATATGAAGTTCTGAGGCACGTGAAAGTGCATCTGCCCCTTTCGTGGTTCCCATAATTATATCAGTTAAAAACTTTTGATTTAAAAGAGTTGCACTGGATTCGAGTTGTTGTTTTAAAAGATTGATGTCAGAAAATTGTTTTTCTTGTGTGTCAATTTTCTGAGCAATTTTATTCATACTGCTGAGCAAGTCATTTGAAGAAAACGGTTTAAGAATGTAGTCTTCAACACCAATGGAAATAGCAGTTTTTGCATACTCGAATTCGTCATGCCCTGATAAAATGATTATGTGAATTTGAGGCTGAAGTTTTTTTACAATTCGTGAAAGCTCAAGTCCATCCATAAAAGGCATTTTGATATCAGTGATTAAAATGTCTGGCTTTATATCTTGAATCATCGAAAGTGCAATTTCCCCATCAGCTGCCTCTCCCGCTAATACAAAGTTTGAGTTTTCCCAATCTATTTTGTTTCTGATACCTTCGCGAACAATTATTTCATCGTCTACTATAAAGACACTGTACATATTTTCTCCAGAAACTAATTCTATTAAGTGTAAGAGGCAACAATAGATTTTCACTTAAATAGCTAAGCGTTGCTTTGTTACACTTCGATTTAACTTCTATTAGGTGAGCACGTTATGCAAAACGACACCCGCGTACCCTTACCATATTCACTTTCAATTTTAAGGCTAACGGATTCATCATAATATAAATTCAATCTTTTGTTTACATTATATAAACCATAAACTGCGTTAAGATTTTCTGGAGGCATACCTGAAGTTAATTCTGTAGTAACTTCGGTAAGCCTTTCAGGTGTAAAGCCAATGCCGTTATCTTCAACAGAGAAGAACATCATGTCAGTGTTACTCTCATTCTTTTCAAGGCGTGCTGTAACAACCAACTTTCCCCGCCCTCTTTTATTTTTTATTCCGTGATAGATTGCATTCTCTACAAGAGGCTGAAGAACTAATTTTAGAATCTTATTAGAATGCAGTCGTTCGTCAACATCAAGAGAATAATCAAGAATATCACGGTACCTAATTTTTTGAATTGTAAGATAGTTTCTAACGTGATCTAATTCTTGTTCAACTGTAATCCACTCATGCCCTTTGCTAAGCGATATGCGAAAGAAACCTGACAAGGCACGAGTTATTTCAATAACCTCATCGGATTGATTTGATTCTGCAAGCCAGATTATTGTATCAAGAGTGTTGTAAAGGAAGTGAGGTGAAATTTGCGCTTGCAAAGTTTTCATCTCCGCTTTCTGTAGATTCTGTTGTTCGCGAATATTTGCATCAATAAGATTTTTAATGTTACCTGCCATTTTATTCAAGTTAATAGAAAGATGTGTCAGTTCCTCTACAGGCGAAACTTCTATTCGTGCGTCCAAATCTCCGTCTGTTATACGAGAGGATAAAACTTCCATGTTATGAATAGGGCTTCGAATTGCTTTTGAAACTGAAAACAATGCCACAATTGAAACAGCTATAATTAACATCGTAATAAATATTTGTATTGTCGTAAGAGTAGCAGAAGTCTTTTTTATGCTTTCATTTGTCTGAGCTGCCGTTTCAATTTCTGCAACAATGAAGTCTTGTAGAATATCGTAAATAAGGGCAGTTACACCACGAACTTCTTCTAGTGTCTGCTCCATATCGGCAACAGAGGCACTCTGTTCTGTTTGAGTACCTAAAAGATCTACGTATTTAATTAATGTGTTTACAGCACGATTAGCAACTTCTAAAAGATTACGATTTTTTTCTACTTGCGTTAGCTCCATCATTTCAGAAATTTCTGATGTAATAGAGTCGAGGATTCCATATCTCGTTAGAGATATCTACTTTGACAATTTGATTTAATCTATTAGCCCTGCTTACGTTTGTAATTATCATATCGTATTGAGTCGTATGCATATGTGATACTGAAACAGAGTAAATAATAGGAATAACCATCAGAATTACGATAAGGGTATATGAAAGTCGAAGTTGTTTTTGAATACTACCATGAAATAAACTATGCTTAATGTTCAAACCTTTTTTTAACATATGGACAACCTTAATTTAGTATCCACGTGGTTCAATTTGTGATAAATCATCAAACTCTGAAAAAGTGGTTTCAGGAACATAAAAGATTTTTGGAATTGCGTTACCCCTTGCTATAGCTTGTATATATCTTATGCAGTCAGGACCTTGCTTTGGGTTGCATTCAATAACGCAATTTATTTTGCCTGCTTTTAAAGCATCAATCGCTTCTTGCTGAGCATCAACTGAAACTATTGTAAGTTTGTTGCCAGAGTCAATTCCGTGTTTGTCGAATATTTCCATAGCTCCAAGAGTCATCATATCATTATGAGAAAATATTATATCGATTGTCTTTCCGTCAATTTGAAGCATGTCATCTTGAATAGCTGTTTCTTTAATATCGTTATTAATAAGACTCAAAGCAATCTCACGTCCGCATGAACGTAGGTAGTCACCCGATTCGCTATAGACTATAGAAAAGCGTGGGTCTTTATCAAGAATCTCACAGAAACCGTTATGTCTTCCTTCCGTAACAGAAGCGCCATCAGTTCCACGAAGTTCTAGGATATTGAACGGACCTTTTTGCCCTTTAAATTTTCTTAGTAAGAAGCGAGCTGCGTTTCGCCCTTCTTCAAGACTGTCGCTTCCGATGTATGAAGTATAAAGACTTTCGTCTGCTGTGTTTATCATGCGATCAAGAATGATAACCGGAATATTTGCATC
>CAYFND010000126.1:4645-5609 GCA_964344405.1 uncultured Treponema sp.
CGCGAGCTTCTCGCAATACGTTGTCCCAACCGTCTTGAACTATTGGAACGAATACGATTACATCAACCTGATAGACAATAAATGAACGTATTGCTTTTATTTGGTTTTCTTGTTTTTGTTCGGCATTCTCGTAAAGCATCTGGATATTAGCCGCAAGAGCGGCATCTTCCATTGAAGCAGTATTACATGTACGCCATGCACTTTCTGCACCAATTTGCGAAAATCCTAGAAGAAGTGATGTATTAGAATTCCCCACTACACTATCATTTTTTTTGCTACATGAAATTAATAATAAGGACAAAAAGATAATGAGGGCAAACGCTCTGCATCCAAAGCGTTTGTCGTGACTTGTGTGAGTAAACTCTTGCAACTCCGTCCTGAAAAATGAATTAATTATCATTTCTGTCCATAATAAGCATTTTTACCATGTTTTCTTTGATAATGTTTGTTTACCACGTAATCAGGTAATTGTCTACAGTCTGGATTGACGGCAAGCGTTATCCATGCCATTCGTGCTATTTCTTCAAGAACTGCAGCATTGTAAACAGATTTTGACGCATCTTTACCCCATGTGAATGGACCGTGACCTGCGACAAGTACCAGTGGGTTTTCCGACGGTACAAGCGGCTTACGGATTTTTCCATCAAGGCCAAGTGCCTTCACTTTTTCCGGATACAAAAATGTGTTGATTATCAAAAGCCCTGTCTCGTCTTCATAAGCGCGTTCGACAGCCTCTTTGGTAATCATTGGGGTACACGGAACATCGTTTGCACTGTGGTCAGCATGAGTTGTACCGAAAAGCGGGATGCTCCTACAGGCTTGAGCCCATGAAGTTGCAGGTGGCGAATGTGTGTGCGTTATTCCCCCAATATCTTCAAAGTGTTTATATAGCTCTGCATGAGTCGGGGCGTCGGAAGAAGGATTTAGTTTACCTTCAACTTTATTGCAGTCCAAATCTACTATT
>CAYFND010000127.1:0-4445 GCA_964344405.1 uncultured Treponema sp.
GCAGCGAAAATACACAACAGCCGACGGATTATCATTCATTTCAACAATTCATAAGGAATTTCCAAAAACTCCGCTTTACATCATGAGTTACGGCTCGCTGGTCTACACACCGGGAATTGATAAATTTTGCAAAAAGGCTTCAAAAGCTGGTGTAAGCGGATTAATCATTCCTGATTTGCCATTTGACTACGACGAAGGACTCACTGCTTCTTGTAAAAAATACGGAATGGAAAATATACCCGTTGCCGCACCTAGCATGAGTGAAGAACGCCTTCAAAAAATGGCAAACGCAGGTTTCAAATATATTTACGCCGCTTTACGAACAGGAATCACCGGAACAAAGACTGTTATTGATGAAAGCACAATTAAATTCTTAAGAAAAGTTAGTTCGGGAGGAAGTGAAATTTACGGCGGATTTGGCATTTCCACAGGTGAACAATCAAAAGCCCTTGGTGATAAAGTCAGCGCCATTGTTGCAGGAAGTGTTTTTGTTAGAATCATCAGTGAGAATCAAAACGACTTGTCAAAATTAACAAAAGAGATTACAGACAAAGTCCATGAACTCACATTGATGTAAAAAGAGCCATATATCTAGTCAAAAGTATTTCTTTGTGATAATATTAAATAATACGGCAAAGAGGTCGTAGATAAGAATTCCATGGTATTACTATGGGATATTTGTCTACGACCTCTTTTTTTTATTTCTGCAAAATAGCTAAGAATAAGTATGATTGTTTTTATCAGGAGTATTATATGGGAAAAAATGACGGTTTCATGATTTATGAACGCAAAACAAACGGAGATGTTCCTCCTAAGAACCGAATTACCAATTTTAAGGAATTCCATACATATTTGAATGAAGAGGAAAGAAGAAAACAAGCGGCAAGATGTATGAACTGCGGTGTTCCAATGTGTCAGTCAGCAATCAAACTTGCAGGAATGGTGACAGGTTGTCCTTTGCACAATTTTATTCCAGAATGGAACGACGCCTTATACAACGGTCAATTTGATATGGCTGCATGGAGACTTCTAAAAACATCAAGCTTCCCAGAATTTACTGGAAGAGTTTGCCCTGCCCTCTGTGAAAAAGCCTGCAATTGTGGAAACGGCGGCGACATCAAGGAAGCTGTAACAATTCATGACAACGAATTATACATAATAGAAAAAGCTTTTGAATCAGGCTACATGAAACCACAAATCCCAAAAGTCCGTTCAGATAAAAAAATCGCTGTAATCGGTTCCGGTCCGTCAGGATTGGCTGTTGCAGACTTATTAAACAGACGTGGTCACAATGTTACAGTTTACGAACGAGACGATAGAGTCGGCGGTTTGTTGATGTACGGAATTCCAAACATGAAGTTGGATAAAAAAATAATTGAACGCCGTGCCAAATTGATGGAAGCTGAAGGTGTTAAATTCATAACAAATGCCGATGTTGGAAACAACATTGATGCAGATTCAATCTTAAATGAATATGATGCAGTTGCTTTATGCTGCGGTGCAAAAAAAGGCCGACCTTTAAGTGCAATTGGTTCTGATGCAGACGGAATTATGTTTGCAGTAGACTTCCTAAAATCAGTTACAAAAAGCTTAATCAATTCAGACTTACAAGATAAACAGTTCTTCGATCCAAAAGGAAAGAATGTAATAGTTCTTGGCGGCGGTGATACAGGAAACGATTGTACAGGAACAAGCATAAGACTTGGAGCTGCAAGCGTCACACAAATAGAGATGATGCCTTGTCCACCTGCAGAAAGACAATCAAACAACCCGTGGCCACAATGGCCTAAAGTGCTAAAAACTGATTACGGTGCCGAAGAATCAATTGAAGAATTCGGTCATGATCCACGTGTTTACAAAACTACAATTAAAGAAGTCTACAAAACAGACGGAAGAGTTTCTGGAATTAAAACTGTTCAAGTTGAATTCCGCAATATCGATGGAAAAAGAACACTTTGTGAAATTGAAGGCAGCGAAAAAGAATTACCTGCAGATTTGATTTTAATTGCAGCCGGATTCCTTGGTTGTGAGGAATACACAGCTCAAGCATTCAATACAGCCCTTTCACCAAGAAATACAGTTGTAACAGAAGAAGGCAAATATTCAACATCAAATCCAAAAGTTTTTACAGCCGGCGATATGCACAGAGGTCAATCCCTTGTAGTTTGGGCAATTGCAGAAGGAAGAGAATGTGCAAGAGAAATTGATACATTCTTGATGGGATACAGCAACTTTTAGTTTTTACCCTTTACAATTACTTCAACTAATATTATATTCAAGCTAGAAATAAAAACCTTGGAGGTATTTATGGATAAAGTAAAGTTTTTCAGGTGTAACACTTGTGGAAACATTATAGAAATGGTTATTCCATCTGGTGTTCCTGTAGTTTGTTGTGGTTCACCAATGCAGGAACTTATACCTAATACAGTTGATGCCTCAACTGAAAAGCATGTTCCTGTAGTTACTATTGAAGGCAACACAATCAATGTAAAAGTTGGTTCTGTTGAACATCCAATGGCAAACGAACATTACATTCAGTTCATCGTTCTAGAAACAACAAAAGGCGTTTACCGTTGCAACTTAAAACCAGGTGACGCTCCAGCTGCTGTTTTTACACTAAACGATGAAAAACCAGTATCAGTTTACGAATATTGCAATATTCATGGATTATGGAAAGCTGACATCTAGTCTTTTTTTCAAAAATCCATTATCATATTGATAAGAACTGAGAGTCGTGAATATACAAACTTTTGTAATATTTACGACTCTTTATTATTTTAATGCCCTATTTAGAGGAAATGACAAATGGATGATGACAAATTACATGATGAATGTGGAGTTGTTGGTATTTTTTTGAATTCAAAAGAAAATGAAGAACAACTTGATGACACACAAGCATCAAAGCTTTCTTATTTTGCATTAACATCTTTACAACACAGAGGTCAGGAAAGTGCAGGAATTGCCGTTTCTGATGGAGAAAAGATTTTAGTTCATAAATCAATGGGATTAGTTGGAGATGTTTTCAACCAGAACCATTTTGAAACCCTAAAAGGCAACATCGCGGTAGGACACGTTCGTTACGCAACTGCAGGCGGTCGTTCAATAGAAAATGCACAACCTATGGTAAACGCCTTCAAACTTGGCAGCATAGCATTGGCCCACAACGGTCAATTAGTAAACTACGAACCACTTAGAGAAATGTTGGAAGAATCCGGTTCAACTTTCAATTCAACTAGTGATACAGAAGTAATCTTAAAATTAATCGCCCGTTCTTACAAAAAAGGACTTGAAGCAGCATTAATCAATACAATTCAATTTATAAAAGGCTCTTACGCACTTTGCATCATGAAAGAAGACTGTTTGATTGGTGCTAGGGATCCAAACGGAATTCGTCCTTTGTGCCTTGGAAGAATCTCAGCAGAAAATTCAACGACAAAACAAGACGGTTGGATTCTAGCAAGTGAATCATGCGCAATCGATTCTGTAAACGGAACATTTGAATGTGATATAAAACCTGGGGAAATTGTAATAATCACAAAAGAAGGCGTCAGACGGATAAACTTTGGTGAAAAAACAAGTAAAGAATCTTGCATTTTTGAATACGTTTATTTTGCGCGTCCTGATTCTGTAATTGATGGAATCCCAATTCAAACTGCAAGACAAAAAATGGGCGAACAACTTGCAAAAGAAAATCCAACAGAAGCCGATGTAGTTATTGGTGTTCCAGACAGCGGACTAGGTGCGGCAATCGGATATTCACAGTATTCAAAAATTCCGTACGTTATGGGAATTGTAAAAAATAAATACATAGGCAGAACTTTTATCGCGCCAACTCAAGCAGAGCGTGAGAACATGGTTTTTGTTAAATTGAACGCCATTCGTAGTGATTTGGAAGGCAAACGAGTTATCGTAATTGATGATTCAATTGTAAGGGGAACAACCAGCCGTCGTTTAGTTCAGATTTTAAGACGAGCCGGCGCAAAAGAAGTTCACTTTAGAGTTTCCAGCCCTCCGGTAAAATTCCCTTGTTACTTTGGAATTGATACCCCAACTAAAAATGAATTGATTTCATCAGCCCACGAAGTTGAAGAAATTAGAAAAGAAATTGGTGCTGATTCATTAAGCTTTATTTCTCTAGAAGGAATGTTGCAAGCTTTACATGATTGCAGACCTGAATCAGACGGATTCTGCAAAGGATGTTTTAACGGAGAATATCCTTGTGCTGTTAATTGCAAATAGCATTTTCTATTGATAAATAGATATAAATTTGTTAAATTATATTTGAAATTTTATGTTTTTTATAAAATAAAAAAACTTATAGGAGTTTTTATGACAATTAATGACATTAAACACCCAAAAATTAAAGCTTGGGTTGAAGAATGTGTAAAGATGTGTGAACCAGATAACGTTTACGTTTGTGATGGCTCACAAGAAGAATATCAGAG
>CAYFND010000127.1:4455-5584 GCA_964344405.1 uncultured Treponema sp.
ACTTCCTTCAGATGTTGCTCGTGTAGAATCACGTACATTCATTTCATCTGTAAAAGAAGAAGATGCTGGTCCAACAAACCACTGGATTGATCCAAAAGAATTAAAAGCAACTATGACTGGTTTATACACAGGTTGTATGCACGGACGTACAATGTATGTAATTCCTTTCTGCATGGGACCTCTTGGTTCACCAATTTCTAAGAACGGTATTGAAATTACTGATTCAGCTTACGTTGTAATGAACATGGACATCATGACTCGTGCAGGTAAAAAGGTTCTTGATGTAATCGGTACAGACGGTGAATTCGTTCCTTGTTTACATTCAGTTGGAAAACCATTGAACAATGGTGAAAAAGATAACGGCATTTGGCCTTGTGCTGATGTTGAACACAAATATATTTCTCAGTTCCCAGATGAAAGACTTATTTGGTCTTATGGTTCTGGATACGGTGGAAACGCACTTCTTGGTAAAAAATGTTTTGCTCTTCGTATTGCAACTGTTTTGGCTCGCGACGAAGGTTGGCTTGCAGAACATATGCTCATCTTAAAGCTTACTAACCCAGAAGGTGAAGTTAAATACGTTACAGGTGCTTTCCCAAGTGCTTGTGGTAAAACTAACCTTGCTATGCTTATTCCTACAATCCCTGGTTGGAAAGTAGAAACAGTTGGTGATGATATTGCTTGGATGAAATTTGGTGAAGATGGCCGTCTATACGCTATCAACCCAGAAGCAGGTTTCTTTGGTGTTGCACCAGGAACTTCAGAAGAATCAAACAAGAACGCTCTTATTTCAGCTTCTAAAAATACAATTTTCACAAACTGCGCTCTTACAGAAGACGGCGACGTTTGGTGGGAAGGAATTGGCTACCCTGCAAAAGGCAAGCTAGTTGACTGGAAAGGCAACACTCGTGATGCACTTCCAAAAGACAAAGCTCCTAAAGGTGAAGAAATGGCTCACCCTAATGCACGCTTTACAGCACCAGCAAATCAGTGTCCATGTATCGCAAAAGAATGGGAAGATCCAAAAGGTGTACCTATTTCTGCTATCCTCTTTGGTGGACGCCGTCCTTCAACAGTACCTCTTGTACACCAGAGCCGCAACTGGAACCACGGTGTATTCCTTGGTTCT
>CAYFND010000128.1:0-5471 GCA_964344405.1 uncultured Treponema sp.
AGTCATTATGGGCGCAAGAGGTGAATTATTCACTACTCAAGTATATTTGGACAACAGATCTTATTTTTTCAATGTAAAGGAAAATAGAACGGGTGATGTTTTTTTACAAATAGTTGAAAGTAAGAGTAATGACGGAAGTGAATTTGACCGTCATCAAATTGCTATTTTCGCAGAAGATATGCAGAAATTTTTACAGGGAATGGACAAATCATTAACTTTCATTGAAAAAGATAGAAAAACTAAACAAAAGAAAGATAAAGATACAAAAGAATATTCAAGAGATAAAAAAGTCTACCGTGTAAAATCACAAGAACAAGAAGAGAAAAAAGTTGACGATGGAATTAAAAGAACTGGAAGAATCCATGTTGTTTCAAAACGTCCAACACCAACTGCTACAGACATTACAACAGATTCAGCTAAAACTGATTCTGACAATAACAAGCTTTAGTATTTAAAAGTTAAACGCTGGATAGGAGAAGGTCCTATCTTCTTACAAACTTCTTTATGATCCTTGGTTGGATAGCCCTTATGTTTGGCATATCCATACTGAGGATATTTTTTATCCATTTCAATCATTATTTTATCCCTACAAGTTTTAGCAAGAATACTGGCAGCCATAACACTGTAATATTTACCGTCCGCTTTTGGTTCAGCTCTACATTCAATTGGAACATCAGGACATCTTGTTCCATCAGTTATTCCAGAAAGGCGGAAACTAAGGATATTTTGATTTTTTGTCCATAAAGAAAGCTTTTCCACCATTTGTTCGTATGCAATCTTCATTGCAAGCATGCTGGCTTCTAGAATATTGATTCTATCAATCATCTTGTGGTCAACGATACCAATTCCAAAGCAGGATTTTTCTTTAATTATTTGTTCAGCATAATCCCGTTTTTTTTCAGATAGCTTTTTTGAGTCATTTAAAATTTCAATAGGAAAATCATCACACAAAATTACGCAGGAAGCCACAACAGGACCGGCTAAAGGACCTCTGCCCGCTTCGTCAAAACCTACATAAAGTAGTTTGGAATCATTTATATTCATTGTCAGTTTCTTTTATTTTTGATTTTGAATCATAGTGAATTATGTCAGAAATATTTTTGTTGCTTATATCAGTTTCAATTGAATTATTTTTTAATGAAACCTTGGAATTAACAAATTCTGCAATACGTCCAACATTTGTAGTCAATTTTAGAGAATTACTTTCAATTGCTACATCGCCGTCAACTAAAGAAAACATTAATGAAGTAGTACCAGAAAGTGAAATCTTTGAATTCTTTACACTGCCCTTTATATTTTCACCTGCTAAGAATGAAGAATATGATTTTGCATTAACAGAAAAAGTGCAATTATTTATAGCAATTGATGAATAGAATCCATTGATTGCCTCGCCGTTTTTGCCCATAACTGCCGACATTATGCAATCATTCATAACAAGAACAGATTTTTCTGCCTTTATCAACGATTTTATACTTTCGCTTTTGTCATTATCATCTGCACAAATAATTTTACAACCATTGACTTCCAAAGTAGCACTTTTTACATTAAGTGTTGTGTCATTACCAAAAATCAAAGAGACATCACCTTCATTTTTAATAATTAGATTTGATAATATCGATAAAGATTTTGAAGGCAGGTAAACATCACCTTTCAGTGTTAATTGAGCGTTCCTGACTTTGTTTATATTATTAATACATTCTTCAAAGTCATTGTATGGGTTTTGAACAGTTCCATCAGGATTCTCATTTTGATTTTTTGAATCATAAAAATAATTATATTGATCAATTATTACAGAATAAGAAGAAACGTCACTTTTGTTGCTTCCATTTACACAATAGGCATTTATATTAAATAAGACAGTTCCTTTTAAGTCTGTGTTCAATTTTGTTTTAAAGACATTTGTATTGCAGTTTGAATACTCGGGAACATTTTTTACATCATCAGATTTGAATGTCAGCACATCATCTATTACATAAGGTTTGCCAATACTTACATAAAGTTCGCTATCAGATTCAGAATCAATCTGTATTTCAACAGGTTTTCTTGAATATTGCTTGTTACAATCAGTATTTATTATCGGTGGAGAAGGAGGACGCTTGTTGATGCTGTAATTTACTTTTTGAGAGCCTTGGTACACAGAAGAAGAAAAAAATTCAATTTCAACATCATCTTCTATCCGTTCCCCATAAAAAGAATCAATTCCAATCTTTTGAAACAATTCACGAGAGGCGTTCTCATTTGATGAAGAAATTCCTATTGAATAGGATTCGTCACCTTCTGTATAAAAAACAACGCTTCCATCATCATTAACTTTTTTAATAAGCTCCACTTTTGGCGGCAGAACAAAGAACTCAACAGGATTGCCTTGTTCATACGCAATACTCTGCCAATAAATCATATGGCTTGTAGTTCTATCTAGTTGAACTTCTTCTGGCTGACCCCAAAAACCAGTGTCAATTTTGTAGATTAAGTTTTTATCTGTAAAAGTCAGATTGTTCCAATCTGTAATATAAAAAGGAACGTTCTTGCGGCTGTATGTGCCGGCAGATGTTGGAAATGTCTTTACAACAAACGACCATTCTTTTTTATTGTCTTTATCTACAAGAGAACACCGTGTATAGCGTGAAAGGATGTTTTCTGAAGAAAGTGAAATTTTCTGTCCAGTGATAAATGAAAGAGGCTTACTTCCAAATGCATAACTCAATGTAGAAGGGATATCCAAAAAAGATCCGGAAGTGTAATTCAATATTCCTGTATCAAAAAAAGATGATATAAATTTTGAATATGATTCTTCCGTCGCCTTATCAAGGTTTACAGAATAATTTATTGTAATCTGCTCCCTTGAAGAATCACTTACTTTTGTAATCTTTAAGTTTACGTCTCCAGAAACATCTAGAAGGACCGGTTCATCATAAGCAAACCCTGACTGTTCAGGGTCGTCGCCACTTACAGAATAAAAATAATCGCCTTCAGAAGAATCTTCAATTACAAGCATCTGCTTATTACCCCAGCTGCCTTCAATGGGACTGATTACATTTATTTCTGCAAAAAGTCTTCCACTGAAAAATAGAGAAATAATCAAAAATGTCTGTAAAAGTTTCTTTCCTTTCATTACGATTTTCCGCCTAAAAATATTTCTTCAAAATATCTCTTAATTCTGGATCATCTTTATAATAATTATCTTCAAGTTCTTTATCTGTCAGTCCAACAAGTTCATGACTCAAATAGTGAATCCATAAATTGTCTTCAGGTTTTGTGATTTCAAATTTACGGCACCAGTAGTCAGGTTGAATTGGCAACTGTTCTTTAAAATATGTAAAATATTTGTAATCGTGTACAACAACTTTTATATCATCACGAGGAATGCCCCTGCTGTTGATAAGAGTTTCTGTCAAACAATTGATTGTCTTTCCCGTATCAAAGATATCATCAACTAAAAGGATTTTATCTCCCGGCCTTAAATTTTCTGGAGGATAAGTCCAACCATCAATAAAAACCTTTGTATGTTTTGCTATATCTGAATAAGAACGGGCAACTACACCGGCGTATAAAACGGGATGGAATTTTTCTTCTTTACTTAAGATTTTAAAGTATTCGCTTATGACATTCGCCATATAGGCTCCGCCTCTAAGTGAACAATAAATAACATCAGGGATGAAACCGTCTTTGTAAATTCTGTTAGCTAACTTTATAGCATTATTTCTAACAACATTGTATTCAAGAAATTCTTTTTTCATTTTTTTAACCTTTTTTAATTATAATTTATAAATAAAGATATTACAATTAAGTTTTAATACTCTTTTTGAAATGATTTTCATATATACAAACATCACACAAATTGTCTATATCATTTTTTTCATGACTTACAAGTAAAACAGTTTTTTCTTTATTAATTGAGAAGGAACTTATCATTGCTTTTACTTTTTGGGAAAATCCGCTGTCTAAGAAATGAAAAGGCTCGTCCAGTAGAAGAAGTTCGGATGGAAATAAAAATGAACGGGCTATAGAAACCCGTTGGCGTTCTCCTCCGCTCAAACTAAGTGGAAGACTATTTTTCTTGTCTTCCAAACCTAACAAGAACAAGATTTCTTCAATTTTTTGCTTTATTTCAACACCTGTAAAAATATTTTCTAAAGGAAGCGAAATATTTTTATATACATCCACGGTTTCAATTAATCTTTGCTCTTGAAAGACGTACGAAATCTGAGGTTTTTTATTTTCACAAAAAATCAAATCACCCTTAATTTTTGTGTCTTCATCTTCTTTTAATAAGCCGGAAATCCAATTTAACAATGTTGTTTTTCCACTTCCAGACTTGGCGAAAATTCCACAGATTGAGTTTTTTTCTATATCAATTGAAAAATCATCAAACAATTCAATATCATTTCTTTTTATAAAAAGATTCTTTATTTGAAGAAAAGTCATAACTACCTACTTTCCTTTTTACGTAGATAAGAATTTACAATCAATGAAAATATTTTTTCCAGCACATAACTGATGATTACTAAAAAAATTGTCAATGCGAAAACAGATGATGTTTCAAGATGAATTTGAGAATTCTCCAACAAAGAACCGATTGCATTTTTGGGAAGGCATAAAACTTCACCGGCAACAACTACCTTCCACGTTAATCCCCAAGTTGATAAAATACCACTTAGAACAAATGGTTCCACCGAGGGAAAGATTATATAACGGAATTTCTGCATCCTTGAAAACTTGTAGATTTCTGTCATTTCCACCTCTTTTTGATTTATCTTGGAAAATCCACTGCAAACATTTGTCACCATAATTGGGAGCGCCATCAAGACAGAAACAAAAACAGGTACAGAATTTGAAGAAAAAATGAACATCGCCATTAAAATAATACTAACAACGGGAGTCACCCTTATAATTGAAAGCGGTATTGAAAAAAAAGTCTTACAAGCTTCAAAAAATCCGCACAAATAACCAATTATTTGACCTAAAAAAAATGAAATCAAAAATGAAAGAAAAGCCCTTTTCAAAGTGAAGAGCACACATATAAAAAAATTTTTTTGCGATAATAAATCAATCAGTGAAATAAAGACAGAATAAGGAGACGGCAAGATTAAAGGTGCATCAATGATTCTTTCTGCGACAATCCAAATCAAAGCTAACAGAAGGATGGAAGACGCTTTTAGCAAAAAACTCTTTCTTTTACTCATTTCCTTACCAGTTCAGATAGAAATTATTTGAAGGAAGTTTTCCGCCGATTGAAGAACCATCATATTCCAAGAAAATCTTTAACAAGGATTCAATTTCCTTTTTTGAATCTGCAGCTTTTTTATATACGTACGCTGATTTCGGTATGGAAACTTCTGCAACATCAGCATTAACACCAATCTGCAGCTTTTCACACAAAGAGCCGGCATCTTTTGGATTTTTTTGCACCCACAAAGAAGCATCGGCGTATAATTCCAAAAATTCTTTTACATCGTCCATATTTGAAGCGG
>CAYFND010000129.1:0-5438 GCA_964344405.1 uncultured Treponema sp.
GTAGCTCGCGTATTTGTTCGCGAAGGTACAGGTAAAATTGTTGTTAATGGTAAAGACGTTAAAGATTATTTCGTTAATGAAGAACAGGTAAAAGTTGTTCGTCAGCCTTTATTAGTAACTTCAAGTGATAATAAATATGATATTCTAATCAACGTTGTCGGCGGTGGTATGAATGGTCAGGCTGCTGCTTGTCTACACGGAATTTCTCGTGCTTTGACACAGGTTGATCCTGATTCTCACACAGCTCTCAAAGCTAATGGATATCTCACTCGTGATTCTCGTATGGTTGAACGTAAGAAGTACGGCCAGAAAGGTGCACGTAGAAGATTCCAGTTCAGCAAGCGTTAGTTCGACGAAAAAAAAAAAAAAAATGTTCAAGAGCAGTCATCCGCGGGTTTGTACAGAGTTACAGCTTCAGCGGGGGCTGCTTTTTTTATTAGAGAAAATTATTTATCCTCAATTAAAATAGAAGAAATCATTGAAGATGCAGAATTCTTGGAAGAAAAAGAGTCTGAACTATTAGATGCAGGACTTGCTGTTGCCGCAGAATATAAGGCTGTTGATTATTTAAGCAGGGCTGAGCAGAGTTCTTCGGGGCTATTAAGAAAGCTCCTTCAAAAAGGCTATAAAAAGAATGTTATTCAAATGGTTTTGGATTATCTTGAATCAATAAACTATTTATCAGACTATAGATTTGCTTTAGCTTGGCTTCATTCAAGAAGGATAAAGCACTATGAGGGCAGGGGTAAACTTCTTGGCGAATTATTAGCTAGGGGAATTGATAAAGAAACAACAACTACAGTTTTAGATGAGTTTTTTGAAGAATATGATGAAAGTGAAATCTGCAAGAAGGCTGTAGAAAAACTAATGAAAAAAGGTAAAGAAGGTGATGTGTTAATCAATTCTTTAATGAATTCCGGTTTTTCTTATAAACTAATTAAAGAAGTTTTATCAGAATATTTTTGCGATTAATAAAGTTCAAAAAAAATCACACAACCTGGTTCTTGCCGTGGTTCTTTGCAAAATACAAGTTTTTATCAGCTTGTTGGAAGACGTTTTCGCCGTTAGTTGAAAATCCAATTCCAATACTTACAGAAATAGGGCACACAGTGTTGTTTTTGGGGTCTTCAACAGATTTACGAATCTCTTCAGCAATTTTTCTTGCTTGATTTTCTGAAATATTCAATAAAAACAAACATAATTCTTCACCACCATATCGATAAGCGGAAATATCGCGGTTTACATATTTTAATATTATGTTTGAAACTGATTTTAAAACTTCGTCTCCAGCCGTGTGACCGAATGTGTCGTTTACTTTCTTAAAATCATCAATATCAATCATTAAAAAACTGTGGGAAATATGCTTTTTTTCACAATACGAACGGATATTTTCATATTTTTTTCTATTGTTTAATTGTGTGAGTGAATCCTTTGTTATGTGGTTTATAAAAATACGGAAAATACAGAATGATAAAAACAGTAAATAACAAATAAGGGCGCAAATAAAAATATTTACATTTAATCGATTGTTATCTTCTTGCTGTATAGTTAGTTCTTCAATTATTGAAGAAATGTTTGATAGTAGGAAAGAGCCGTATTCTTCTGTCATTATAGCTAGGTTTTCTGAAGAGATATTTTTTTCCATCTCTGAATATTTATTAAAATAAATTTGATGATTTTCTTGAGTTGCATTTACAATATATTGTAGCAATCTTAATTTCATAGCACGGAATTCATAATTATCACAATTTGTAATATAAAGATTTGCGTAATAATCCGCTGTATCAAAATCTTTATTATGGATTTC
The DNA here is from genome assembly GCA_964344405.1 of uncultured Treponema sp. Lineage (GTDB taxonomy): Bacteria > Spirochaetota > Spirochaetia > Treponematales > Treponemataceae > Treponema_D. Next base: position 1,808 of record CAYFND010000129.1, read on the forward strand.
TAATTTTGTCATTATTTCGTAATAAGGAATCTTGAAATCACAGACAACGTAAACTTGGTAACTTCCTAAACCAAAATTATCATTTTCTGAATATTTTGAAATAATCCTTTCTGCATCCTCAAAATCGTTATTGATAATTAAGTAGCGGGAATTCAAAATGTCCAACTTTGCTTGTTTTAATTTTTTTTCATTTGTTTCTGGTAACGAATCAATTACATCCCTTGCTCGCTGGATATATTGTAAGGAGTATTCGCCGATCATTTGTTCAACATCAGCATAAGTCAAGTAATAACTAACCTGGTTTTCTGTAGAAAAATCATCCAGCTTGCAAAACTCAGTAAGCTGATTCAATATAGTTTTAGCAGATTTATAGCAGCCATTTGCGTACAATCTTCCAACATAATTGTTCACCAAGTATATGTAATCTTCTTTATGTCCGGTTTTTTGTAGATAGTACCAGGCGTTGGCAAAATATTTATTGTAAAGCATATCATCGCCCAACATGTAAGATAGTTCTGTTAAAGCTTTGAATATCAGTCCTTTAGAATCTAATGAAATAAAACTGAGTTCATTGAGTTTTTGAACAGTTGATAATTCCGAATAAACATTGTCTTCTGTATAAGTTAGTTCAGAAATAGTTTTTTTTACAACGTTGTTATTGTGAACGATGGAAATTCTGAAAAAACTATAACCTAGTAATATTACTACGATAAATAAAATAAATACAAAAGATGCAAGAAATATCCATATTTTATCTTCATTATATTTTCTTTTCATTTTATTTCCTTAATAAACAGATAAATTCCCTTTACATTCTAATAACAAAAAATAAACATTTAAACACACCTTGAATAGATATTTACGAATAATTAATGTGAATTTTAGAACCAGCCGTTGTTTTTTCAACCTTTATTTGAGAACGTATAGAAGTTTTTAATAATTCAATGTGTGATATTATTCCAACCATTTTATTTTCTTGTAATTCGTTTAATGTTTCCATGGCTTTTTCTTGCGTTTCAGAATCAAGGGTGCCAAAACCTTCGTCAATAAATAAAGAATCCAGCTGGATTCCTCCGTTACGGCTGGTTACAGCATCTGTCAGTCCGAGTGCCAAACTTAAAGATGCCATGAATGTTTCTCCACCACTTAATGAAGATGAATCCCGGATCTTGCCGTTATATGAGTCAAGGACGGAAACGTCCAGACCTTTCTGCCCTCGGTTGTCTTTGCCCGTACCAAGGAGGAATTTGTACCTTCCATTTGAAATCTCTTGAAATCTGATGTTTGCATAAGAGATGACATTTTCAAAATAAGTGGCTAAAGCCCATATTTCAAAAGGTGTGTTTATTTGATTTTTTCCAGACAGATCGTCGAATAATTTAAAAAGAGGTTCATTTTCTTTTTCCAGTTTTTCTTTTTCAATTATTTTATTTGATGTTTCTTCAAAGACATTATTCATCCTTGTGTATTCATCTTTTAGTTTGTCTTTTTCTGACTTTGATTCTTGAACTTGAGATTTGCATTCGGTGATTTGTTTTTGCATTTCTTGAATCTGTCTGATTAATTCTGTTGAAGAGCCTTCATATTTTGTCTTCTTCAAATAGCCTTCAATCTCTGTTTTTTTGTTTTTCCAAGAATCAAAGTTTGATTGTTTTGTTTTTATTTCATCTTCATCTAGTAAAGAAGATTTCAATTCTTCTTCAGATGTAAAAATGGATGCTTTTAATTGATTTTCAAAAATCTCTATGTTCTTGTTTTTTTCATTTTCATAATTGTCTTTTTCTTTTTGAATTTCTGTTTTCTGGACATTTATAGTAATTTTTGTTTCTTGAACGGCTTTATAAGATTTATTCCATTCTTCAACTTTTGCTTGATTATTTTTGAGGGAAAGCTCTAATTCTTTAGACTGATTCTCCAAGTCCTGCAGATTGTATTCCTTTTCTTCAAAAAACTCCTTTACGTTTGTGAGAATCTCTGTTTGATTTTTTTGTAACGTGTTTTCGATTTCTCTTTTTTCAGAAAGAATTTTCTCTTTTTCTTCTTTTTGACCTTTAACTCGGTGAAGAAGACTGTTCGCACTTGTAATTGTCTTTTCTATATCCTTGAGCTCATTTTCAATCTGATGTTTTTCAGAAAGCAAATCTTCATATTTTTGTTCAGTTTTGAATTTTTGTAATAAATTTGCATTCTCTTCAATTTTTGTTTCTAAAGAAGAAATCACTTGATTTGATTTATTCACAAGGTTTTCTGCTTGAGAAATTGCTTCTTCAAGCGTTGTATCCTTTTGTTCAAATGATAGATTCTTTGTATTTGCAGGATGCGGGTGGGCAGTGGAACCGCAAACCGGGCACATCTGTCCTTCTTGAAGTTTTTCTGCAAGAAAGGAGGCTATGTTTTCCTCTTTTAATTTTTGAAGATTCTCTTTCTGCATAACATTCTTGTCTTTGATTTTTTGTTCTTCAACAAGTTTCTCTTTATTCTCATTAATTCTTTTTTCTAATTCAATAAACTCTGCGGCATTTTTTAGTTCAATTTCATTTTTCTGTTTTTTAGAACTCAATTGATTTTTGTTTTCTGTTAATGAGAGCAAAATTGATTCTTCTACTGTTGAATTGTCATTTATATTTGTAGAATTATTTTTTTGAATTGAAGACAGCTGCTCGTTTACAGATTGAATATCTGCATCAACAGTTGAAATTTGAGCTTCTATATTTTTTATCTGGTTTTGCAACTTCTGTTCATTTTGTGTTAAAATTTCAATTCGTTTCCCAGCCTCTATTTTTGTCTTTAGAACTAAAGATTCTTTCTTGCCGGCTTCTATAGATTCTTCCAATTTTTTTATTGAATCTTTTTCTTCCTCATATTTTTCAAATTCCAGAAGTATATTCTTTTCTTTCTCTTCAATTTCAATCAGTTTTTCGGACAATCTTGAAAACTCTTTGATACTTTTGTTTTTTGCCTGCAACGGTGAATTCAAACTTAATGCCTTTGTCGCCTTTTGTATTTCTTCAAGAAGTGCGTTATAAGACCTTTCGTCATTATTAAGTTTTTCTAGTTCTGATTTATTTTTTTCATATAAGACGGCTGTTTCTTTTTTGTTCTCAAGTTTTTGATTATTTTCATTCAAAACAGAAAGTTTTTCTTCTTCTGCTGTAATTTTTGCATCAAGCTGGCTGATTTTTTCTTTTTGAATATTCAAATCGTTTTCTAGTGTTTCAAAATCAAAATTCTGCTTGTAGTCGATTATCTGTCTGTTCAAAACGTCAATCTTGGTGCGCATCTCTGCTGTTAACTCTTTTACTTTTTGAGTAATTGTTTTGAATTCAGAAACAGGGAAAAGCTTTTCTAGTGTAACACTTTTATCTGCGGAACTTTGCTTTAAAAACTGGGCGAAGGCTCCTTGTGGAAGAACGACGATTTTTGAAAATTCGGAATACTTCAATCCAATAATTTTTTCTGTATATCCATTGATTGCTTGAATATTTTGATTTCTGTCATATTGAACAAAAGCTTTTGTTTTGGGGTCAAAGACTTCAAAAGTGGAAGATTCCGGCTTATCTGATAACTTGTTGTGTCTATTTAAATATTGATAAGAAAGTATCCGCTTTATTCTGTATTTTGTACTTCCTAC
>CAYFND010000130.1:0-5426 GCA_964344405.1 uncultured Treponema sp.
TAAAAAAGTGTCAATAATAAATTTCGCTTTTTTTAAATATTTTTCACTTTTTTTTTATTTGATTTAGAACACAAATGACGTTCTATATCCAATAAAAACTTCCCATCCATCAACAATATTAAAGTATTCTATATCATTCAAATATATAACTGTTGATTTTTTATCATTATAAGGAATTAAAATATCAAATACAAAACCGTTTCTGTTCAATTTATTTCCAAATTGTATTGAATAGCTGAATCCCCATTTCATATTGTAAAAACGTGTTGAGTAAATACAATAATCTGAATAACTAAAAGTTGGAGTTACAGGAAATGAATACATATAAAATACATATAAATCATTCAAACTATAACAAACAGGAATGTATGATAATTGAAATAAATTTCTACCTGAATAAGTAAATCCAACTCTTAATCCAAGATTAGCATCCAAATTTGCACCAGTTTTATTACCATTAATAAGTTGATAATTTAAATAATTATAATTTTCTAATGTTATTGGAATTGAAGAAAGTCTTAAATAATTTGAATAGTTAGTAGGCGTATTTGATTTTAAGCCAACATTTACTAAAAATCCAACATGAGCTCCAAATCCTGTTTCAAAATCCATTGAATAATCATAATTAAAGAAAAGAGAACCTCCTATTCCAGATTGTTCTATATAATCAACTACAGAATTTCCATTTCTAATATTAAATGACAAATTTTTTGACTCTTCTCTTAATCCCCCAAAACCAAAACTAATAATATTTTCTGCAGTAATTGATGCAATACTTGCAACCAAAACCAACAAACTTAAAAAAATCTTCTTCATAACCTTTTCTCCTTATGAAATATATAATCAAATTACAAAATTAAAATATTAATGTCAACTTTGAAAAGCTCTGGCAAAAAGCCCTGACGACGAAACGGGTTCTGAAAATCCATTTGTACAGAGGTGAGAAATATCACCCATTCTTTCAATTCTAAAAACAGCTTCACCTTTCACCCTTTCCTCCACTGCCAAGACTGTTACCGATGAAGGCGCTACAAAAAAGTTTTGCCATAACTGAACTGGGGAAAATCCTAATAAGTGAGAATAAACGGCAAATGAAACTCCCAAATGACAGAAAAAAACAAGATTAACATCATCATTGTAAACATTTTGAGTAGAAATATGAGTTCCTAAAGTTGATTGACCGTCTTTACTTGTTACATAATCATGATTTGTGGAATAAATACCATTCTGTTCTCTTTTATAACCATATTCACTCAAAATTTTATCAATTCCAGAACAAACTGAATCCCAATTTTTTTGAACATCACCACTTTTCATCAATTTTGTATTCAGCCAAGTCTCATTTTGAATTAAAGAACTTTCATTTTTCCAATATGCAGGAACTAAATCCCAAGGAATTCGTTTTTTACCGGTTTCTGGATCTTCAACTTGAATGTAAAATTCTTTAAGCCAATCCAAAACTTCAGGAAACACTGAATTCCCATCTTTGTCCTTAACATTTTTTAAAGCAACTTTGGCTGTATCTTTAGCCCTGCCTAGAGGCGAACAATATATTTTTTCCATATTCCATTTTTCAACTCGTTTAGAAAGGCATTCGGCTTCCTTCCAACCTTTTTCAGTTAATGAATCAATAGAATAATCAGGTTCTGCATGGCGAATAAAAATTAATTTCATGTTTAACTCCAAATAAAAGTATAAAAATTAAAAAGAGTATTGACAAGTGAGCATTTGCTCACTATATTTCCCTCATATTGAAATTTTGGTTAGCAAACATTCACTTAATAAAATCACCGACAATTCTGAATTTTATAAAACAACTTTTACAAGGAGTCAAAATATCTTAATAGAAAAAAGAAACACAAAAGAATTAATTGTAGAAAAAGCTATGAAATTGTTTTCTGTTAATGGTTATAAATCAGTTACAGTTAGGATGATAGCGAGCGAAGTTGGAATAAGAGACAGCGGCTTATACAAACATTTTCCATCTAAAAAAGCAATTTTCAATGCCATTGTTGAAAAAGCAAAAGAACAGTTTTTGAACAGAGCTGAAGTTTCAAAAATTCAAGATATCAGGTTAACCACGATGAAAGATTCTTGCTTGTCAATGTTTGCCTTTCAAACTCAAGATCCTTGGGCTGTAGGCTTAAGAAGAATTTTGATGAGCGAAATGTTTCACGATGAAGAGATGGCAAACATCTACAAAAAGTTTTTTATTGATATGCCAATAAACAACGAAGGTAAATTATTTGAAAAACTAATGGAGCAAGGATTTATGAAAAAAGGAGATCCTTATGTTGCAGCAATGGAACTTTATGCACCTTTTTTTCTATATCATTCAGTGACATATGATTTGAATGAATTGGAACGAAAATTCTCAATTCATGTAGACAATTTTATAAATAATAATTTTTAGGAAGTAAATTATGGAAAACACATTATTAATCAATCAAATTGAAGTTAAAAAGAACAAAGAGATTTCTAGAATTCAAAAGGAGTTTTTAAAATCTGCAAGAAAAATCAAAAACAAAAATGTAAAAGCAAAACTTGGAAAATTTGTAAAACTAACAACAAATGAATGCCTTAATTCATCGAGTAATTCCATTATTGCTGATTTTTCAAATGATTTAAGAAAACAACAAATTCAAGAGATGTCAAAATCTGAATTATTGAATTTCATTGAATCTAAAAAAATCATTGGAATGAGTGGAAGCTGTTTCCCTTTAGCTCAAAAACTAAAAACAACACTTTCTTCACAGAACAAACATACATTAATTATAAACGCAGTTGAATGTGAGCCTTCTTTACTTCACGACAATTGGATTCTAAACACTTATGAAAAAGAGCTTGCATTTGCAATTTCTCAAATAAAAAGACTTGGATTTGATGAAATCATCATTGCTGCAAAAAGTCCTGTTACAATACAAAAAATAGGTGAATACGACATCACTTATGTTGCCGCAAAATATCCATTCGGTTGTGAAAAAATCCTTATCAAAGAGATTTTAGGCATAGAAATTGAAGCCAAGACAATCCCAGCAAATGAAGGAATTGCTGTTGTAAATGTTCAAACTGTTCTTTCTCTTTACAATGCCCTTATTTCAGAAAAAGAAAATGAAGGTCGTTTTATTACAGTTGCAGATTTTATAAAAGAAAATTCCACAAAAAATGGAAATGCAAAGATTTGTTATGTAACATATGGAACAAATATTGAAAACTTTGCAAAGTCAATTTTTGGCACAAAAGAAGGAATTATTTTTACAGGTGGAGGTATTTTAGCTGGACACAAAGTGATGAATGAAGAATTGATTACCGAAGGAACTTGTATTATTGGATTATTACCAAGAATTGTTGAATTTAATAACGATTCAAAATGCAAAATGTGCGGTAAATGTTCAAAATTCTGTCCTGCAGGTTTAAAAGTAACAAAAATCTCCCATTATGTAAGAGAAGGAGACTTAGAAACAGCAAGAAGTTTTGACAGTAAAAAATGTTTACAATGTGGAACCTGTTCTTTTGTCTGCAAGGCATCTAAAAATTTAATGGAAGTCGTTGCAAAAACATTCTAAACTTACAGAAAAGTTTTAGTCGACTACAGAAAAGTTAGCAACAACAAAATATTCTTTACCACCTTGAGGAAGAATTGAAGCATTTAGTTTTACTTTATACTTTTTGTTATCATTTCCCCACGCGTGGTAAATACATTCAGCTTTTTTATCTCTTAGTAATTTAATTTGTACCTCAAGCGCAACTCTAGCTCTATCTTTTATATCAATTATATTTAAGATTTCTTTAGTTGAATACTTAAAAAGCTCGTTCTTTTTATAAGCTGTCATTTCGCAGAATTTATTATTAACATAAATCAAGTCCAAACTGTATCCAATAGGTTTTAATATAGCTCGGAAAAGACAAACTCCATTCGGAGAATTTTCTATAATAGTTTCCATTCGAGATGTAATTTCTTTTGATTTTCTCTCTTCGTTCTTCAAATTTGAAACATTATCTATTAATGCATAAATTACATATCTTTTACCAATTGAACTTACACACCAAAGTTGAGATTTTATCCAAACAGATTCAGATTTTGGCGAAAACTGCCTTTCTGAGATACAAGTGGCAACTTTTTTTGTTTTCACAGTCTCTTCAATAGTTTTAATATATTCAATTCTAGATTCAGGAGTCATAGTCTTAAAGAAATCTGCTTGAATAAATTTTGACTCTGTATCATTTAACCCGACAGCTTTTAAATATGCCTCATTAATTCTAGAAATCTCAATTTTTCCATCTTCCCAATCAAAAATTGCAGCAGGTCCTATGTAATCTTCAAATAATCTAGATTCAACACTGTCTGGATTGAAAAAATTATCAATATTCAATTCTTTTTCAAAATGATACTTTTCAATTTTCTGCTTTCGTGCTGTTATAAGAACATTCTCATAATCAGCTTGATTAAGTGGTTTGGAATACAAGAAACCTTGAATTACATCGCCACCAATACTTCTAATATAATCAGCGGTTTTTTTGTCTTAAACACCTTCTGTTATTGTTTGAAGATTTAGAGCTTGCGCCATTCTCATAAGGGAAGCAAGAATTATTCCCCCGCGTGATGAAGAAGAACCTTTCACAAATTCCATATCAAATTTTAAAATATCAATTGGTAAATCTTTAAGCGTATTTAGAGAAGAATAACCACTTCCAAAATCATCCATGGCTATTTTAAAACCTTCTTTCTGAAAGTTCTTCGCCGTTGTAATTATTTGCTCTTGATTGTCCATGTATGAGCTTTCTGTAAATTCCAGATGAATCAATTTAGGATCCACGTCGTACTGAACACATAAGCGTGCAAAATGTTGAGGCAGCCCCGGATTACGAAGAGAAATCCTGGAAATATTTGTAGAAACAGGCACCGGATCTAAATTTCGCTTAACCCAATCTGCAACTGTACTAAAAGTTCTATCCCAAATATATTTGTCTAACTCTTGAATAAATCCGTTTTTCTCAAAAATAGGAATAAATACTGTTGGTGAAATAATACTACCGTCAGTATTAACCCAGCGGCAAAGAGCTTCTGCACCAACAAGAGAACCTGTTGAATGATTATATTGCGGTTGAAAATAAAGTTGGAACTCATGATTTTTGAGTCCATTGCGCATCTTTGAAGTGATTTCTGCCTCAGTCAACAATTTTTGATGCATATCATGATTATAAAAATAAAACGATGTTACAGATGTGTTCAAAACTTTGGATTGAGCAATCATCGCATAATCAATTGCAAGTCTAATATCAGAATATAAAATTTCACCTTGGCAAACATCGTTAATATTACATAAACCGGCTTTTACCGTAAGTTGATAAGGTAAATCTATTTCTGAACAACCCGAGTTCAATGACGAAGTGCAAAAAGGGAGGAGCATAGGCCCCTCCACAAT
>CAYFND010000131.1:0-3242 GCA_964344405.1 uncultured Treponema sp.
ATGCGGTACCTACATGTTTGTTAGGGATATCAACTCCCGCAATTCGAGCCATCTGTTACTCCTTAAGCCTCAACCTTGTCTTTGCTTGTGTTTTGGATTTGAACAAATGATACGAATAATACCATTACGTTTAATTACCTTACACTTATCACAGATAGGTTTTACACTCGTTCGTACTTTCATAAAAAGCCCCCATGAGAATATATACCGAACCTAGCACCTCGCAATGAGAGACAATTCGGTAGACAATTAATATATCACATATTCTCATTTCATTTCTACTAGTTTTTCACGTTTTTTTACAAATTACGTGATCTGATTTTGCCCTTTTTTGTCAATCCTTCGTGATGATGCATTTTCAAAAGAGCTTCAACTTGACTCATTGTATCAAGATCAACGCCTATCATAATTATTAAAGATGTTCCACCCATCAACATTGAAATCTGCTGAGGGAAATTAAACAAGTTTTGAATAATTGTTGGTATTACGGCGATTAATGCTAAGAACAAAGAACCAGGTAATATAAGTCTATTTAATATTTTCTGTAAATATTCTTCAGTTTTATCTGTTCTAACGCCAGGGATGGAGCCGCCATTTTCCCTAATATTTTTTGCAATTTCAGTAGGGTTCAGTGTTACCTGAGTGTAGAAGTATGCAAAGAAAACGATTAAAACAACTAATAGAATATTATAACAAATACCATTTGGAGAAAGTATTGAAGATAATCTAGATATCCATCTAGCAGAATTTTGACTACTTCCAAAATATGATGCAAATGTTAAAGGTAATGTTAATATTGAAGAAGCAAAAATCAAAGGAATTACATTTGAAGGGTTAACCTTAAATGGGATGTATGTACTTTGACCGCCATACATTTTTCTTCCAACTACACGTTTAGCATAGTTTACAGGAATTTTCCTCTGTCCAGATTCTTCATAAATTACTAATGCAATTATTACCAAGAACATAATCAATGCTAGAATTACGAAAACCAATTGAACTTCGCCAGAACTAACTTTTTGAGATAATTCAACGATAGCGCTTGGAAGACGTGCAACAATTCCAGCAAAAATCATCATAGAAACACCATTTCCAATACCGCGAGCTGTAATTTGATCACCAAGCCAAATAGTAATCATAGAACCTGTAGTAACAGTTATCATTGTTAATAACTTAAATGCAATTGCATTTTCTATTACTATAGATCCAGGAATACTATTAGCATAAACAGTAACACCGTAAGATTGAATTAAACAAATAATTATTGTACCAATTCTTGTATAAGTTGCAATCTTACGCTGTCCACCATCTTCTTGCGATATACGCTTTAGAGATGGGAATATAATCACAGCAAGCTGAATAATAATCTGCATTGAGATATATGGCATAACACCAAGCATGAAAATTGAGAAATTTGAAAATGCACCACCAACAAAGAAGTCCATATAACTAGCAAAAGCATTTTTATTTTGACTTGCTAAATTATCAAAATACGAAAGAAGTACATTTGCATCTATACCAGGTATTGTTAAAACACTTCCTAAACGGAAAACTGCTAAAATCAACAAAGTAAAGAGCATTCGATCTCTCAATTCTTTTACTTTAAACATATTTACAATTGGATTGCTTGCCATGTTCTACTCCGAAACTAGTCTTTTTTTTCTTCAGTTGTTGATTTTGCTACAGTTACAGTTCCACCAGCTTTTTCAATTTTAGCTTTAGCAGATTCTGAAACTTTTTCAACAACAACATTTAATTTCTTTGTAATGTCACCATTACCAAGAATTTTTACTAAAGAAGCAGACTTTTTAGAAATAAAACCCTTTGCTACCAAAGTATCTTTATCTACAGTTTCACCATCATTGTATTTAGCTTCTAATTGTTCAACGTTTATACAAACATATTCAACTTTAAATGGATAATTTGAAAATCCTTTATGAGCGATACGTCTGTAAAGAGGCATCTGTCCACCTTCAAAACCAATATAAGTTTTTCCGCCAGAACGAGACTGTTGACCTTTATTACCTTTACCAGCTGTAGTACCACGACCAGATGATGATCCACGTCCTACACGTCTGTCTTTTTTATTAGCACCCTGAGGAGCACTAAGAATTGGATTATAATCAGCCATATTAGATCTCCTCAACTTTAATCAAATGTGCTACAGAAGCAATCATTCCTCTTACACAATCATTATCTTCATGTGTAACAGTAGAATTAAGTTTTTTCAAACCCAAGCTTCTTACAGTAGCTACCTTTGCAGGTTTTTGACCAATTGTACTTTTAATTAATGTAACTTTTAATTGTTTCTTAGCCATACATTAACCCCATAATTCGTCTAGAGTTTTACCTCTATTTTGAGCAACTTTCTTTGCATCCATCATTCTTGTGATTGCATCAAAAGTAGCACGAACAACGTTTACTGAAGAACTTGAACCCAATGATTTTGATAATAAATCGCTAGTTCCAGCAGCATCCATGATAGTACGGATAGCACCACCAGCAATGATTCCAGTTCCGGAACAAGCTGGTTTCAATAGAACTGAAGAACTCTTATATTTACCAATAATTTCATGTGGAATTGTTCCATTTTTCATTGGCATAGTAATAAGATTTCTCTTAGCTTTATCAATACTCTTTTTAATTGCTTCAGAAACATCGTTTGCTTTTCCAAAACCGTAACCAACATGACCTTTCTTATCACCAACAACAGTTAATGCTGAGAAAGACATACGGCGTCCACCTTTTACAGTTTTACAAGTTCTGTTTAAAGTAACCAGTTTCTCTACTAATTCTTTTTCTTTATCTTTTTGATCTTTATAGAAATTTTTCTGATGTTCCATAATAACTCCTAGAATTCAATCCCGGCTTTACGGGTACCATCAGCAAGGGCCTTAATAACACCATGATAAAGATATCCATTACGATCAAAAACTACTTTTGTAATTTTCATATCTTTAAGACGTGAACCTAAAACTTCACCTAGTTTTGCAGCACCTTCTGTATTTGGCTTTACTGTTGCAAATTCTTTTTCCATTGTAGAAATAGAAGCTAAAGTTTTACCCTCATCATCATCAATTATCTGAACAGAAAGATTCTTGTTACTGCGAGTTACAGACATACGAGGTCTTTCTGCAGTTCCGTAGATTGATTTACGGATATGAATTTTTCTGTGTAAACGTTTTCTGTTTTTATCGTTCAGTTTCTTAGTTCAGTTTAAATCGAATTGCCAATCTCATTTT
>CAYFND010000131.1:3252-5373 GCA_964344405.1 uncultured Treponema sp.
TCACCTTATTTTACACCAGTTTTTCCGACTTTACGTCTGATAACTTCAGTTTCATAACGAATACCTTTACCTTTATAAGGTTCTGGTTTTCTTAACTTACGAATCTGTGAACAGAATTCTCCAACCAACTGTTTGTCAATTCCTGATACAGTGATTTTACCGTTAGCATCTGTTGCTACAGTAACACCTTCTGGAATAAGAACAATATAGTCACTTGAATAACCTAAGTTCATTACTAATTCTTTACCTTTCACTTCAGAACGATATCCAACACAATTAACGAACAAACTTTTAGAATAACCATCAGTTACGCCCTTAACCATATTGGCAATCAAACTTCTGTATAGACCGTGGTCTGCATTAGCTTGTTTAGTATCATTAGCTGTTGTAAAAATAATTTCATTATTTTGAACTTCTACTTTAATATTATTACTAACAGTTTGTTTCAAAAGACCTTTTGGACCTTTAACAGAAACTTCATTGTTAGCAATTGTTACAGTTACACCTGCTGGAACAACAACAGGAAGCTTTCCAATTTTAGACATTTCTTCCTCCTGTTACCATATTGTGCAAACTAATTCGCCACCAACCATTTTCTCTGATGCTTTTTTACCTGTTGTAACGCCAGAAGAAGTTGATACGATGATTGTACCATAACCGTTAAATACGCGTGGTAAATCTTTATAACCAGAATAAACACGGCGACCTGGTGTAGAAATTTTTTTCACACCGTGGATTACCGGATTATTATCATCATCATATTTTAAGAATATTCTAATAGTATTTTTACCATCTTCCTGAACTTTCTTAAAATTCTTTATGTAACCTTCAGTTTTCAGAATCTTCACGATTTCAAGTTTCAGTTTTGATGCTGAAACATCTACTTTTTCGTGGCGGGCCATAGCCGCATTCCGAACCTTTGTAAGCATATCTGCTACTGGATCTGATGCACTCATTTCTTTACACTCCTACCACTACCAACTTGACTTTGTGATTCCAGGAAGCTGGCCTTCACTTGCTAATTTACGGAAGCAAAGACGACACATCTTAAACTTACGTAAATATCCACGAGGACGTCCGCAAATCTGACAGCGATTATACTGTCTAGTTGGATACTTTGGTTTGCGAGCTGCTTTAATAATCATTGATTTTTTAGCCATACTTCTTCACCTACTTACGGAACGGCATGTCGAATTTAGCAAGCAAAGATTTAGCTTCAGCATCTGTCTTAGCACTTGTAACGACTGTTATATTCATACCAGCAATTTTTGTGATTTTATCAAAATCAATTTCTGGGAATATAATTTGTTCTGTAATTCCTAATGAGAAATTTCCATGTCCATCAAAACCTGTTGCTTTGATACCACGAAAATCCTTAACACGTGGGAGTGAAACATTAATTAAACGATCAAGAAATTCGTACATTATAGTTCCACGCAATGTTACCATTGCACCCACTTCATTACCCTCACGAAGTTTGAAGTTAGCAATACTTTTTCTAGCTCTAGTCTTAACCGCTTTCTGACCTGTAATTTGAGTTAGGTCAGAAACTGCTGCATCAAGAAGTTTCTTATTTGTGAGAGCTTCACCAACACCCATACTTACTACAATTTTTTTAACAGCAGGGACCTGCATTGGAGTAGTATAATTAAACTCTTTAATAAGAGCTGGTGCGATTTCGTCTTTATAGACTTTCTTAAGCCGAGGTACGTAATTAGCCATTACAGTATATCTCCACATTTACGGCAGACGCGAACTTTTTTGTCGCCATCAATTTTATAACCGATTTTAGTAGCACCGCATTTTTTACATACGATAGCAACATTAGAAATATTAAGAGGAGCTTCAACTTCAGCGATACCGCCTTGATCTTGCTGACTCTTCTTTTTCATTGCTTTTTTAACAATGTTGACACCAGAAACGATAACTGTATCTTTTTTGAGGTTTACGCTAACAATAGTTCCACGTTTACCTTTATCTTTTCCAGCTATTACCTGTACTGTGTCGTTCTTATGGATTTTTGCCTTTTTTAACATATCATTCCTCTCTAAAGAACCTCAGGAGCTAATGATACAATTTTCATAAAATCCATATCACGAAGCTCACGAGCTACAGGTCCAA
>CAYFND010000132.1:0-5366 GCA_964344405.1 uncultured Treponema sp.
GTGGTTATGACCCATATTCTAATAGTAAATCTTGTTCAGAACTCGTTACTTACAGTTACCGTAATTCCTTCTTTAGTGAAGAAACTTCACCTGCAATTTCTACTGCCCGCAGAGGAAATGTTATTGGCGGTGGAGATTACGCTACAGCCAGAATTATTCCAGACTGTATTCGTGCAGTAGAAGAAGGAAAAGAAATCATTCTTCGTAATCCTAATTCAACCCGTCCATATCAGCATGTACTTGAATGTCTTCGCGGTTATCTCACTTTGGCTAAAACTCAATATGAAAATAAAATGTTTTCAGGTTCATATAACTTTGGGCCGGATGATGAATCTTGTGTTACTACAGGAGAGTTAACAACTCTTTTCTGCGAAGCTTGGGGCAATGGTGCTGATTGGAAAAATATAAGTGAAGAGAATGCTCCTCATGAAGCCAATTATCTAAAATTGGATTGTTCAAAATCAAAATCGATTTTAGGATGGAAACCTCAATGGGGAATAAAAAAAGCTATTTTGAAAATTGTTGATTGGAATAAACTGGTATTAGTTGGAAATTCAGCTTCTGAAGTAACTGATAATCAAATTAAAGAGTATTTTTGTATTTAATAATATGCCTGTTACAAGACGGAAATTTCTAACAAATGTACTTTGGCGTTTTCTTGAGCGAATTGGTGCACAAACGGTTTCATTTATTGTTTCGATAATACTTGCAAGACTTTTTTCTCCTGAGTATTACGGAAAAATAGCACTTATAACTGTTTTTACGGCAATTCTGCAGGTATTTGTTGATAGTGGACTTGGAAATGCATTGATTCAGAAGAAAGATGCAGATGATTTAGATTTCTCTACTGTTTTCTTTACCAATATTGTCTTTTGTATTTTGCTTTATTTACTTCTTTTTTTTGCAGCTCCATTTATTGCAAATTTTTATGCAGATGAGCAGTTTACAATATTAGTCCGTGTTCTTGGTTTGACACTTGTAATTTCTGGTGTAAAAAATGTTTTACAAGCCTATGTCGCAAAGAACATGATTTTTAAGAAGTTTTTTTTTGCAACGCTTTTTGGTACCATAGTCTCAGCAATAGTTGGAGTTTAAAAAAAAAAAAAAAATTTTGGTGTTTGGGCTTTAATTGCACAACAACTAACAAATCTGTTTATTGATACATTAGTGCTTTGGATAATTGTTCCATGGAAACCTGCTTTTGTATTTTCTTTTGAACGCTTAAAACAGTTATTTTCTTTTGGTTGGAAGTTATTACTTTCTGCCATTATAACAACTGTTTTTTCAAAATTACGACAGTTAATAATTGGAAAGAAATATACATCAACAGAACTTGCATATTATAACAAGGCAGAAGTATTTCCGAATATAATTGTTGCAAATATCGATACATCACTGAATAGTGTGCTTTTTTCAGCTATGTCATCTAGTCAAGATAATGTTGATACTGTAAGGAGTATGGCTCGCAGAACTCTAAAGGTAAGCACCTATATTATGTCTCCGTTAATGATTGGACTTGCTGTTACGGCTTCATCAGTTATAAAACTACTGCTTACTGACAAATGGATTTTTTGCGTACCATTTGTACGTGTATTCTGCATTTATTATATGTTTTATCCTATTTTTACGGTGAACTTAAATGCAATAAATGCAATGGGGAGAAGTGATTTATTCCTTAAAATTGAAATTACAAAAAGGATTGTTGGCTTTATAGTGTTGTTTTCATCGATGTGGTTTGGTGTATGGGTAATGGCCTGTTGTATGTTGGTTGGAAGTTTTGTCGAGCAGTTTATTGATTCATTTCCAAACCGCAAATTGATTTCTTATTCATATTTTGCACAGTTAAAGGATATTCTCCCTAATATTCTTCTAGCATTGTTCATGGGATTATGTGTATTATCTGTGCAATATTTAAATCTTGTTTATTGGATACAGTTAATAATTCAGATTTTTCTGGGGGCAATTATTTATATTGTGGGCTCAAATATATTCAGACTAGAATCATTTGAATATTTATTCATCTCATTTAAGAGATTCAGAAGATTGTCTGAGTTATATTGGTGGTAATACAGGCAATTCCTATATTACATATAGTATTATAAAGAAAATTTACGGAAAACTTGTAAAAGTACCTGATATTCCATGTATTTATAATTATGATTTTACTAATTCTGATAGAGATGCTGATTATATAAATACTAATGTTGATTATGTTTTCTTTGTTTTGCAAGACCAAATTAGAAAAAATGAATCTTATGGCTTAAAGTTGCCATATCAGAATATTATAATGTTTCTTAAAATGATTAAGAAACCAATCATAATAGTAGGACTGGGGGCAAATAATCTATCTGGATATGAAGTAGATTTTCATAAAAAACTTCCATCGGATTTAATATGGTTCTTAAAAGAACTTAGTTTGATATGTAAAAACATAGGCCTAAGAGGTTTTTTTTCACAGGAAGTTTTGCATAATTTGGGTATTGATAACACAACAGTTACAGGATGTCCTTCATATTTTGAAACTGGTAAAGACAGAATTATTACCAAAAAATCTAATAATATAGGTATTGATAAGATTTTATTGACATCAGCTACTCCGATTCCTGCATTACAGAGATGTCCTCAAATTATGCAAGATTGGCAGGAGAAAAGGTTTATTGATGCATTGTATTATGGTAGATTAGATAAAGAACTATCAGTACAAGATATAAAATCTTTAAGGCATTTAGAGAAAAATATTTTTGTAGATATTGAAGATTGGAAAAGTTATATTTCTAGTTTTGATTTCGCCTTTGGTGGAAGACTTCATGGTACAATAATCAGCTTAAATTCTGGTATACCGGCTGTATGTTTTAACAATGATGCAAGGGCACTAGAAATGTGCGAATATTTAAAAATTCCACTTGTATTTGATGTTAACCAAAACACAGATATTTTTTCTATTTATAGAGAAATTAATTTAGATTCGATGAATAAAGCATATCCTCTTCTATATGAAAATTATGATAGGTTTATAAAAGGATATATAAATGAGTCAGAAATTAGCAGGTTAAGAAACGAGTTAAATAATTCAGATGCATCTGTTTTACAAGAAAAACCAATTCTTCAACAATTAGAAAAGAAGCCTGATAACATAAAAGTTTTTATTTGGTTTATGAAGAAATGTTTCAGAAAAATTTTGAAATTGATTGTAAAGTTATGAAACCTTTGTTAAGTATATGTATACCAACATATAATAGAAGTTCTTATTTACGGAACACCCTAGATTCTATAGTAAAACAAGATGGATTTTCAGAAGAAGTTGAAATTGTCATTTCTGACAATGCTTCTACAGATAGAACCCCGGATGTAGCAAAAGAGTACACAGATAAATATTCAAATATTCATTATTTCCGAAATCAAGAAAATATTCGGGATCAAAATTTTCCAACTGTATTAAGTGAAGCACAAGGGGTATTTAGAAAACTTAATAACGATACATTGCTTTTTAATGATGGAAGTGTCAAATATTTGTTGAAACTGATTAAAGAAAACATGAATGAAAAACCTGTTTTCTTTTTTATGAATGATGGGAAAGCAGATAATACATGTTTAAGTGTTTCGGATTTTTTGCAAGATGTAAGTTTCAATATTACCTATATAGGAGCCTTATCTGTGTGGGGAGATATTTGTACTAAAGAGAGATTAGGAACTTATGGTTGCGATAAGAATTTATGGCAAGTCCCATTTTTACTTTCATATGTAAATGCCTCACAAAAGATTGTAGTTGAACATAAATCACTTTTTACAAACCAACAAATTGAAAAAAAAGATATTTCATACGGTCTTTATAATGTGTTTTATACAAATTATCTTGGCTTTATAAGGGATGCACAAGATAAGAATTATATCTCACAAGACGATTTTGACTGGTGTGAAAAAGATTTACTCTTTAATTTCTTTTCCAAGTGGATTTTGATTCAACAGACTCAGAGTGAAAATTTTAAAATGAATAAATCAGAAGACTTATATTCTTTAGTTGAAGAGACTTATGCTGATAAACCATATTGGAAGATCTTCAAAAAAGAATACCGAAAGAAAAAAAATATTTATAATATAAAAGCTGTTATTAAGGCGGTTCTAAGATGAAGAAAGTAATTTTCAGATTATCACTATGTCTCAATCTCATTTTTATTTTTTTTCTTGTCTTGTTCTTGTAAAAAAACATGATGTAATAAAATACAGATTAATCAAGGGGTTTGAAAAAAATGAGGTTATAGACTATAAAAGTGAACAAGGAGGACAAAAATTAGATAGCTTTGATAGAATCCCTTACTTAAACAGAGAAGAAAGAATTGAGAATAATGAAGCACAAGATGATTTTTCTATTTTAGTGATCGGCAATTCTCTTGGTTTACATGAAAAGAATATAGATATTGGCTGGAATCATGAATCTGGAATGGCAGCAAGTTCATTAGAAAATGACTATGTTCATAAACTCTGTAAAATGATATCAGGTTCTAAAAATGTAAATATAAATCTTTCAATTATAAATGCTGCAGATTTTGAACGAAATGTCACTATTTTTGATGAAACAAAATTCATAGGGAATGAAAAAAATATGATTTACTTATAATTCAACTTGGAGAAAATATTCCTGATTATAACATTACAATAAATTCACAAAGCATTTATAACTGTTTTTCTAAACTTTTGGATTTATATACAGCTGATGTAAAGATTTTATGTCTTCCATTCTGGTTTTCTAGTGAAGAAAATGAAATATTTACAAATATTGCAATTAAAAATGATGCATTTATATGTGATTTATCACATATAAGTGCTATAGCAAATTCATATGCATCTTATGAAAATAAGGTGACTAATGAAGGTGTTGGACGGCATCCAAGTGATTTAGGTATGGAACGTATAGCAAATGCTTTGTTTGCTGTTGTAAATGCATCGCATTAAAGATAAAAGAAATGTCATTGATAAATAGATTTAAGCAATATTCCCAGTATAAGAAATTTTTAAAAAATTGGAAAAGAAAATATCCAGAAAGCAATGTAAGACCAATGGGAATTTTTAATAATTCAGAAATTTCTATTGGAAAAAGATCCTACGGTGAGTTATTTTTAATAGATGAAACTCCTTCTGGAGCAAAACTTAAGATTGGAAGTTATTGTTCAATTGCACCTAAATCAGTCTTTCTTCTTGGTGCTGAACATAAAACAAATACAATTTCTACATTTCCCTTTAAGGCGCTTGTTTTTGGACTTGGTCGTGAAGCTGATACTAAAAGTGAAACTGTGTTAGGTGATGATGTTTGGATTGGTTATGGAGCAATAATCTGTTCAGGTGTAACAATCGGACAAGGTGCAGTGATA
>CAYFND010000133.1:0-5366 GCA_964344405.1 uncultured Treponema sp.
GGAAGCCATCCTCAAGATAAATCATCCCAGAGGGTTTAACCCTCCTAAAGACTCCAGAGAGACTATCTGGTTGATAGGCTGTAAGTGGAAGTGCAGTAATGTATGGAGCTGAGCAGTACTAATCAGTCGTGAGGCTTGACCATATTATCGTTTCTGAAAGATACCTTAAAAGAAGTAAAAGAAAAGAAGTTTTAACATTGAAAGCGAGAAAAAAAGCTTAAAATGAGTTGCAGTAAATAGAGAAATCTGTTAGACTGCCTTCCCGACAGTGAAAAGCAGAAGTATGCAAAAGCATATGAAGGAGCAGAGTAGCAACAAGAACTAGTAAATAATGCCTGGTGGCCATAGTAGAGAGGAAATACCCGTTCCCATTCCGAACACGGAAGTCAAGCTCTCTAACGCCGATGATACTGCTATTAAGCGGGAAAGTAGGTAGCTGCTGGCTTTTTTTATTTTAAATTAATTTGGAGATTTCAATGCTTTTTATTTTTGATATGGGTGGTGTTGTTACAAATACTGCTAATTATATAGAAGACATATGTAAAAATCTAAATATAACAAAAGAAAAATTCAATCAATACATAAATAAAAATCAAAACAAGGAAGATGATTTATTCACATTACTAACTAATGGAAAAATCAATACTAAAGAATTTTGGCTACAGTTTGAAGAAAAATCTAATATAAAAATCAGCACAGATTATTTTTATTTAATGTTTCATCCAAAAATGAATATGGATGTTAAAGAAATAATTGAAAAATTAAAAAAGAAGAATAGAGTTGTTTGTGGTACAAACACAATAGAAAGTCATTATTTTAATCATATGCAACGCGGTGATTACTCAATATTTGATCAAACTTACGCATCAAATTTTATGGGCTGTTCAAAACCAAATGAAAGTTTTTGGAATTTAATATTAAAAGCTGAAGATGAAAAACCAGAAAACGCTTTCTTTACTGATGATAAAGAAGAAAATTGTAAAGCTGCTGCAAAATTGGGAATAATTACACATCAATTTAAAAATGCCGAAAATTTATATAAAGCTGTAGAAAAATGGTTTTAATATAATAAGTATACTTTTTAATAAAAATTTATTATAATCCTTACATATGAATAATTATGCAAGGATTTTTTTAAATCCAAAAGAAGAAAGAGAGTTATTACAAGGATTTCCTTGGGTTTATGATAATGAAATATCACATGTAAAATATTATGCTGATGATGGTAGCGGTTGGAAAGATTCATCTTTGAAAGAATGCAAAGTTGAAGATGGAAGCGGTATTGAAATATTTACAAAAGCTGGTGGATTTATTGGTACTGGTATTATAAATCGAACATCAAAAATTACTATTAGAATAATATCACAGGATCACGCGGATCAAATTTTTGCAGATACAAAGATATTTTGGGAAAAAAGAATTCAAAATGCTGCAAGTATTAGAAATTTACACTACAAAGAAGATGATTCATACAGATTAATTTTTGGTGAAGCTGACTTTATTCCAGGTTTAATTGTTGAGAGATTTTGCGACATTAATAAAAATGTGTACTTGGTTGTTCAATTTTTATCATTATCATGTGACGTTTTTAAAGAAGATATAATTAATGCTTTAGAAAAAATCTGCAAACCAAAAGGTATCTACGAACGCGATGATGCTGGTATTAGGGAAAAAGAAGGATTGCCAGAAAAAGCAGGCTGGATTAAAGGTTCTGAAGATAAAGAAACAACAATTGTTATAAAAGAAAATGATTTGTTATTAACAGTTGACATCGCACATGGTCAAAAAACAGGTTACTTCCTAGATCAAAAAGAAAATAGAAAAATTGCAGCTCAATTCTGTAATGGCAAAAGAGTTTTGGATACATTCACTCATACTGGTGCTTTTGGTCTTAATGCTTTTAAAGGTGGAGCAAAAGAAGTAATTTCAGTGGATATATCTGATGAAGCAGTGAAAATTGTAAATAAGAATATCAAACTAAACAAAGCAGAAGATAAAATGACTGCCGTATGTGCTGATGTTTTTGATTTATTGAAGAAATATGAAGCAGAAGAGAAGAAATTTGATGTTATCATACTGGATCCTCCAGCATTTACTAAAAGTGCAAAAATGATAGAAAAAGCATATGGCGGTTACAAAGAAATCAACTTAAGGGCAATGAGATTGCTTACTAAAGGCGGAATTCTTGTTACTTGTTCATGTTCATACTTTTTTGATTCAAATACTTTTTACGATATGATAATGCATGCAGCTATGGATAGTCATAAACATGTACAAATATTGGAAAAAAGAGGAGCCGGAATGGATCATCCTGTTTTGATGGGATATCCAAAATCAGAATATTTGAAGTGCGCTATTTGTAGAGTTTTGTAAATTGAATAAAAAAAATAATTGCATTGTAATTCTTGGTCCAACAGCTGTTGGAAAAACTTCTGTAGGTGTTCAAATTGCCAAAAATTTGGATGGAGAGGTTATTTCTGCTGATTCAAGACAAACATATAAATATCTTGATATTGGGTCTGGAAAAGATTTAAGTGAATATGAAATAGGTGGGCAAAAAATCCCTTATCACTTAATTGATATTGTTGAATTACCCGAAGAATATAATGTTTATAAATATCAAAAAGATTTTTACAAGTCATTTGATTCTGTATTGAGTAGAAATAAAATTCCTGTAATAGTCGGTGGAACGGGAATGTATCTTGATGCAATTATTCGAAATTATAATTTAGTTGATGTTCCTGAAGATTTGGATTTACGTAAAGAATTGGAATCTTTATCAATTGAAGAATTGCAAGAAAAATTAATTTCAATAAAACCAAATTTACATAATAAAACTGATTTATTGGAAAAAGACAGATTGATAAAATCTATTGAAATTTGTTTGGCTACACAAAATCAACAGGAACAAGAGCATCAAGAAATAAATCCAATAATTTTTGGTATTACTTTACCTCGTCCTGTTCTATGGGAAAATATTTCTAAAAGATTAAAAGAAAGATTAGATGAAGGAATGATTGAAGAAGTTCAGAATCTTCATGAAAAAGGAATATCTTATGAAAGGCTGGAAAAACTAGGTCTTGAATATAGATATTGTTCTTTGTTTTTGGAAAAGAAAATTGAAACAAAACAAGAATTATTTAATCAACTTTTTATTGCAATAAGACAATTTGCAAAAAGACAAGAAACTTGGTTCCGTGGAATGGAAAAAAAAGGTGTAAAAATCAACTGGGTTGAAGGTTTAACAAAAGAAGATAGATGTAATTATATAATGAATAAAATAGATGTT
Organism: uncultured Treponema sp.; assembly: GCA_964344405.1. Classification (GTDB taxonomy): domain Bacteria; phylum Spirochaetota; class Spirochaetia; order Treponematales; family Treponemataceae; genus Treponema_D. The sequence goes on from CAYFND010000133.1 coordinate 3,290, forward strand.
ATTGAATAAAAAAATACCATATATCAATTTTAGATATATGGTATTTTAATAAGCAAAACAATTAAGCATTTGCTGCAAGTTTTAATGATTCTGTTATTTCTGTTAAATATCCAGTTCTAATACAGCTTTCGAATAATTCTTTACTAATATAATCTGTTTTAACATCTTCGTAACCATCTAAATCACGAACAATTCTTACAACAAATCCATCATTCATTTCACGAACAATAGTCATGTAATCAGTGTTTTTTCCCAAACTTTTTAATGTATAACTCTTCATTTATTTCCCCCTAAAGAAAAAATCATTTTTACAAATCTTATATAATAAGTTATTATGTCTGATACTCTTATTTTCGGTTATAATAAAAAAAATGTTAGAGAAAAATGAAAAAATAATTTATTATGATGCTCATTTTCATTTACCAGTCTGCATAGATGAAGACTCTTTTGATGTAGAAAATAAAATTCTTTATAAAGGTTGTTCATGTGTACATTCAAAGGAAGAGTGGTTTTTACAAGAAAGATATTTGTCAAATAAAAATTTTGAAATAAAAAAATCTTTTGGAATTCATCCTCAAAATCCTGATTTTCATAATATTGAATTCCTGGAGAAATTATTAGAAGAAAAAAAAATTGATGCTATTGGTGAAACAGGATTTGATTTATTCACTGAAGAATTCAAAAAAGAGAGAAATGAACAAGAATATGTGTGGAATATACAAATTGAATTAGCTATAAAATATAAATTACCAGTAATTGTTCATTGTAGAAAGGCAAATGATAAATTATTTGAATATTCAAATCAATTGAAAAAGATTCCTGCTGTTTTATTTCATTCTTTTATGGGAACTACAATAGAAGCTAAAAGCTTGTTAAATAGAAATATAAACGCTTATTTTTCATTTGGAAAGCAAGTTTTGAATAACAATAAGAAAGTAATAGTTTGCGTAAATGAATTGCCTATTGACAGATTGTTATGTGAAACTGACGCTCCTTTTCAATTCTTAAAAGGCGAGAGTAAAACTTTTAATAGTGAAATTAAAAAAGTTTATGAATATTTTTGGCAAAGTAGAGAAAAAGAGGTTAAATCATTTGAAGAATTTGTAACTCTTATTGAAAGAAATTATAAATCATTTATTAGCTGAAATATATTACTATTTGTATGAAAATTTGTTATTATTTATAGTATGAATAAAAAATTTTCAATTTTCATTTATATAGAACTGATAGCATCAGTTTTATTCTCAATTTTATCAATCAATTTTGCTTTTGATTTATCTCTATTAGCATCTGTTGTCGCAATTATTTTTACGGTTGTTCTTGTGTATTTTACATATATAAAGTTATTAAAACCATTAAATGCAAGATATATAAAAGTTGTAAGAGAATTATCTGAATATTTACCTTTCGTTATGTTGATTTCCTTTATTTTACGAAGGTCAGGAGAATCTGGAACAAATTATATTTATGATGTGATAACGGTTTTATTATGGTTCGTGTATACAGTTGCATCATTCGTCATTAGTTATTATTTTTTATCAGATAAAAGAATTAAGAGATTAACTGAAAATTGGAATGAAAAATATGTAGAGCCAAAGAAATATAAAGGATATAAAAGAGTTCTTTATGAAATTGTTTCTTGGATTGATGCTTTGATTCAATCTGTTTTTACTGTTTTACTTGTTCAGATTTTTATTTTACAGTTATATGAAATTCCTTCTGAATCAATGGTTCCAACATTCTTGATAAAAGACAGAGTCCTTGTTTCAAAAGTCAATTGCGGTCCAAAATTTCCATTAACAGATGTTGGTCTTCCAACTATTACAAAATACAAGAGAGGAGATATCGTTGTTTTAAGAAACCCTCATTATAGTATTGATAGAAAATCTGAAGTAAAATCTGTCGTTTCTCAATTGATTTATATGTTTTCAATAATGACAGTAAACTTGAATAAAGATGAAAACGGAGACTTAAAAGCAGACCCTCTTGTAAAAAGAATCGTTGGTGAAAGCGGGGAGCAATTGGTGATGCAAGACGGCATATTGTATGCAAGAACATCAAAGAACAATACATTCAC
>CAYFND010000134.1:0-5182 GCA_964344405.1 uncultured Treponema sp.
CATTCAAACTACAACATACCTTTATGGAAGAAAACCGTTGGACACTTCAACTTCTACAACGTCGACCACAGATACAACAGATACGTCCACAACAACATCAACCACAACAGCGGCTGATTCTTTAAAGTCATTGTACAATTTTATGAGGCCTAACAAACTGAAAGAACAAGAGCTTGAAGGATTGGTGCTTCATAATTTGGATACAGATTATACAGGAAAGACTTCATCATACTTAAAATTCTTAACTGATTGGTATTCAAACCTTGGTATGATGGTTGGACTTGACGGAAAGTTTGCTCCTTCATCAAAATATTTAACGAATGTTGATTTTAACTTGCACCTTGGTTTTAGCAATACTGTTTTTAATCACAGTGGAACTTATTCACCTTTGTCATCTTACGGTTTTAAATATCAGGACGAGTCTAACTTCTTGGGGTTAAAACTGCCTTTTAGATATGGTGGAAACTTCAACTTCTTATTATCAAATCCTGTGAAAATCAGTTTGTCTTTTCCTTTTTATTCAGATCCTTATTTTGCCTCTGATTTTGGCACTCGTAGTGAATATATGGACTGGATTTCTTATTTGATAGAAAACATTAACAGGACAACGACTTCAACAGATGAAGATACAACTATTACAGAAACTTCATCTTATACATGGAATTTGAATTCTTCTTTTAATCCTACAATTCCAAATTTTTTAAAGCCTTATATAACATCATTTTCATTTTCTACAGATTCATCAGTAAATATTTCGTCCTTATCAAATACAGCGTTAACAAGTGTTGATGACTGGGTTTCATATACACCGTCAAGAAAATTCTATTATCCTTCCCAGATTACACCATTAAAGGCTGAAGTTTCTTTAAAAGGAACAATTTTCCAATATCCTTCTAAAAGTTATAAAAAAGATGTAAAAACAAATGAATATAAGATTCCCCTTGATTCTCCAGATGAAATAAAAACTGAAAAAGAGAAGGAAGCTGAAAGAAAGGCTAATTCTGGTGAAGCGACTTCTGAGGAAAATAAAGATGATGAAAAAGAGATAGCATTAACAATTACGCCGATTCTCCCAGAATTATCAGCTACTGCAAAGGAAATTGCCATTCCAAAGGGATTTACATATAGCTTGAATTATGAATTAAGCGCCAATTATGTAAACCAAATTGCATATTCATCAGAAAAAATCATCAGTCCAGAATATTTCAATTGGAATTTCATTAAATCTTCTACATATATTTTTAAAACACCTTTATCACTTACAAGTCAGATGAATTATGGTGGCGACTTTCTTTCTGTAACAAACAGCTTGAGTTATAATGCTGTTTATCAAGGTCATCCCTATATTTCATTTTTATCTGATTATGGTGGATATACAGTTGCTCAAGCAAAAAGTTTAGTTGAAGCTGATTATGAAGCTCAAACTAAAGAACTTGTGAATGGAAATGTTATTACAATAAAACCGTTTACTTATTTGGGAATGTTCAGCGATTCTTCTGTCTCATGGAAATCAAAAATCAAATTGTTCAGAAATGAATTCATTGGTGATATAGATACGCCTTGGTGGCAGGACTACGGTGTTGATTGGACTAGCAGTGATAGCATCACGGAAAACGTAATTGATGTTTTAGTTTCTTCTCATCAGTTGAATAAGAAATTTGTTCAGAATCTCACTTTTTCTGGAACATTGCCACCTCAAGATAGAAAATATACCGCTTTGTTGGAATTAATCTTTCCTTATGTGAATTTCAAGATTGGTACTGGTTTAACTTCTAGTGAAGATGAATACAAACAAATTACGTGGACAAAAGAAAATTTACAGCAATCATTAACTTTGAATTTTCTTAATTCAAAAATCAGCTTGTCTGAATCATTCAATTATAATCTGGAAGATTCAGTTCAAGACAGTTTGAAGTTGTCACTTTCTTTATGGGCCTTCCAGCTGTCTTATGTTATGCAGTATTCATATGCTTACGATTTTATAGAAAATACAGGTTGGGTTGAAAGAACGTTTGAAAATTACTTACCGTCTTCGGTTTTAGAAAATGTTCCGTCATCTGTTCTTGTAATGAACAGCAAATCCTTGCTGCCTTCTTCATTATCAATTTCATTTGCGCCAAAAGAAAAAACATTTTATTCGTGGTTTAAGCGAATTTCTGTAGCGCCAAGTTTAAATACAAGCGTTGTTGCAGATTTAATCAGGCCAACAAATAGTTATTTCTTATTTACTCCGTCTTTGTCATTTAAAATAAATAATTTTCTTACATTTACATTTTCAACGACATCAAGAAACTCTGTTATTTACAGATACTTTCAAACGATGCTTGGAGCTCCGGGAAGAATTTCTGGTGAGCAGAATGTCTTTATAGATTTAATGAATTCTTTCAGATTTGATGATGATTCGTTACGACAAGATTCTGGCTTTAAGTTGAAATCTTTCAACATGGCAATCACGCATGATCTACATGATTGGGATTTTACATTCTCCTTAAAAATTGAACCAAGAATTATCACCGAGTATAATGTTTCACGTTATGATTTTAGCCCTTATATATCTTTGGGAATTGTTTGGCGCCCAATGGAAAGTATGAAGACTCAAGTTGTTGATAAATATGGAACATGGAGCATACAATAAAAATTCTTTTTTGAAAAGTTTTGGTCTATATTTCAATTGTGAATTTAATTTTGTTGGTTTTTATAATTATCTCAACAATTTCTTCCATTCAGGATATCAAGACTTTTCATATTTCAATTTCTTTAGTTTATTCTGGATTATTTTTACAGATATTTTTTTCAATTTTTTTGTATAAGGAAATCCTTTTGGAATCTTTTTTGGGAATGATTTTGATGCCTCTCTTCTTGTTATTCGTAAGAATTCTTTCACATAAAAAGTTGGGATTGGGCGATATTCAATTTGGTTTTTTTTGTGGATTTATTTCTAGAAGCTCTTATTTTTTGCTTTCGTGCATTAATTCTTCTATTTTTTTCTTTATTTTCTATGTTTTTATAAGAATTTTCTTCAAAAAATATGTGAAAAAAGTTCCATTTATACCATTTTTGTATCTTGGAACAGCTGCAAGTTATTTAAGTTTTAATAACAAAGACTTGATTTTAAATTGGATGTAAAAATCCAAAAAGATAAAAAGTTGACGAAATATCGTAAGATGTATAGAATTAAACAAGAGGTTTCATTGAATTCAGAATTTACAATAGTTGTTCCAGATAATGATGTTCTTTCGTGTGTGTGCGGAACGAATGATAGCAACTTAAAACTTATTGAAGACCATCTTGGCGTTTCAATTTATACTAAAGGTAATGAAATCTCTGTTGAAGATGATAATCCCGTTATAAGAGAAAAGTTTCAGTTTATTATTGACAGGGTGATAGATGAAATTTCCGACGGCGGTAAAAATGGTCAGGATATAGTTCTTTCTGTTTTAAATGCCCAGCGCAAACTAAAAAAAGAAGATGCCGTTATCTGTGTTCCAGGTTCTTACAAAAGAATCTATCCAAGAACTCCAAATCAAACAGAATATATTAATTTATTACAGACAAAAGATATTGTCTTTTGTACAGGAATGGCGGGAAGTGGCAAAACTTTTTTAGCTGTAGCCCAAGCTTTACTGTTGATTTTATCACATAAAAAAAATAAATTGATAATTACAAGGCCGGTTGTGGAAGCTGGTGAAAGCCTTGGATTTTTGCCTGGTGATTTGGAACAAAAACTGGATCCATACTTGCGCCCACTTCATGATGCAATGGAGTCAATAATTCCGCTAGAAGTTGTGAACAAGCTTTTTGAATCCGGAGTTGTTGAAGTAGCGCCTTTAGCATATATGAGGGGCCGCACTCTGAATAATGCAGTTATTATTCTTGATGAAGCGCAGAATACAACTTGTTCACAAATGAAAATGTTTTTAACAAGAATGGGGGAAAATTCCAAAGTTTTTGTAACAGGTGATCCAACTCAAATAGATTTACCTAAAAAAGTTGAATCTGGATTAAATCATGCAATTAATGTTTTATATAAAGTAGAGGAGATAGGGTTTATACAATTAAACGCTGACGATGTAGTAAGGAACAGTTTGGTAAAGCAAATAGTAAAGGCATATGAATATGAAGAAAAAAGAAAAGAAAACTAGTACAAATCAAATATTTGATGATATAGGTTCTTATATAAGGAAGAAATATCCTTTTTTATTTTTTTTTTTTGTTGGTGTTCTGGTAGTGTCAGCGGTAGAGTTCTTTGAGGTTTGTACGGCTCGGAGTGTGGCCAGGTGTGTTGTTGGTGATTTTGAAGTAGGTCAGATTTCTGATACAACAATTATTGCAAGCCGTTCTCTTTCTCCAACAGAAGGAGATCCTGTAGCAATTGAAAAGGGTGAAAAAATCATCAGAAAGGGATTTGTAATTGATGAGGATGGATATGCCAAACTTTCAAAAATGGCTTCTTCTCCAGAATACATAGACTACAGGGTTTTTGCCGACAATGAGATTTTCCTTTTTGTCCTTGGCATCTTCTGGTACATTCTGTTTGCAATAATTCCTTTTGGTCGAAGAATAGAATTAAAAGAGCCAATCCTACATCTTTCATTCTTTTTAATAGTCTATTTGCTGGCTGCTTTTGGTCAGAAATTTGAATATTTTTCCTCACCTTATTCAATTTGTATAATTATTCCGTCTTGTTTGTTCATTATGTTGGTGGTAATCCTTTACGACCAGCTATCGGCAATCTTACTTTCATTTATTTTTTCTTTGGGAGTATTGCAAGCAACAAATTGGAGTCTGTTTCCGTTCCTCTTTACATTGGCAACAACATTCAGTGCAATTGTAATTATCAGGCAGTTGGAAAGAAGACTAGATTTGGTTTTTACATCGATAATTCTTTCTATATTAAATATGATGTTCTTGTTGATGTTCAAAGTGATTTTCAACGAATCTTTGGGTGAAGCAAAATTCATCTTTATTGGAGTTGCCCTTAACGGATTCTTCTCTGGAATATTAACAATTGGATTTATGACTCCACTTGAAATATTGATGAACACTGCATCTGTTTTTAGATTGATGGATTTAAGCGATTTGAACAGTCCTTTATTACGCAATATGTGTGTTAATGCCAACGGAACTTATCAGCATTCTCTGATGGTGGCTCAATTGGCAGAAGCCGCTTGTAAATCAATAG
>CAYFND010000135.1:0-5160 GCA_964344405.1 uncultured Treponema sp.
AGACTTTTAGTTTTTTAAGTCAGTTAGACTCTAATATTTTTAGACCAAGCAAAGTGATGCCTGATAAAAAAAGAGGTATAAAAGGTAATAATAGAAACACAGAAGAGTTTAAAAGGGTATACTCAGAGCAAATGGAAACCTGGGATGCAAATTTTTTCTTTGGGTATGGTTCAGACGCTCTTGAGAAAAAACTTTCAACTTCAGGTGGTAACGCATCTGCAACAGTTTATATATTCGAGTTTGGTGTGTTTGGACTTTTTCTGCTATTATTCTTTTATGGTTCTATTATTTATTTACAACCTTCTAATATTGGTATTGGTTATTTGTTTCTATTTGCAGTTTCATTTTTACAAAGACCGTATGCTTTATGGTTTTCTCAAATAGTTTTAATGTATTGTGGTTGTTCAAAATTTGTAGAGAAAAAAGAAAAATGATTTTTCAAGTTTTAAAATTGTTTATCTTTCGAAGAAAGTATCGCAGAATCAATAAGCACAATTATACTCATGCTATAAATATGTTCAATTTAGAGCACATAGATGTTGGTAATTGGAGTTATGGCGGAATACAGATAAACGATTGGGGATATAATGATTATAAAGTAATAATTGGTAACTATTGTTCTATTGGACCTAATGTACTTTTTTTATTAGGCAGTGATCACAATCTTTCAACTTTGACGACCTATCCTTTAAAGGTGAAAAAGCATCATTGTGTGTCTTTTGAGGCAACTTCAAAAGGAGATATAGAACTAAAAGATGATGTTTGGTTAGGTGCAAATGTGACAATTTGTTCTGGAGTTAAAATTGGGCAAGGGGCTGTTGTTGCAGCAGGTGCAGTAGTTACTAAAGATGTACCTCCTTATGCTATTGTTGGTGGAGTACCCGCAGAAGTAATTAAGTATAGATTTTCTGAAAATTTAATAAATAAACTGAACAGAATAAATATTTGTGATTTATTAGATAATTCTAATTTAAGTAACTTAGACTTGTTTTATACAAAGCTTACAGAAGAAAATATTGATTATCTTATATCAAATATAAAAGGATGAATGAATATGGAAAAGGCAAAAATTATAGCATTTTATTTACCTCAGTATTATCCATTTAAAGAAAATGATGAGTGGTGGGGTAAAGGTTTTTCAGAGTGGACAAATCTTGCTAGAGCAAGAAAACTTTTTCCGGGTCATGAGCAGCCAAAATTACCAGGAGAATTGGGGTTTTATGATTTGCGTTTGGAAGAAACTAGAATTGCTCAGACTGAACTTGCTAAAAAATATGGAGTAGATGGGTTTTGTTATTATTATTATCGTTTAAATAAAAATCTTCATCTGATGGATAGACCTCTTAAAGAAATGTATGCGTCTGGTAAACCTGATTTTCCTTTTATGTTGTGCTGGGCAAATCATAATTGGGAAGCGAAAGCTTGGAATTCTTATGATTCTTTTAAGTCAAAAATACTAGCTGTTCAAGAATACGGTGATGAAGAAGACATAAAAGATTATTTTTATGAAATCTTACCATACTTCAAAGATACACGTTATATAAAAATTGATAATTGTCCCTTATTTAGTATTTATAGACCATTGAATGTCCCCAAAATTGAAAATTTTATATTAATATGGAATAAATTGGCAAAAGAAAATGGTTTTGATGGAATTAAATTTATTGGTTATACAGAAGATTTGAAATTTCAAGAAAAAAAAATTCGAGAAAAAGGTGTTTGGAATATAACTTCTTGTCGTATAAATGCCGTAAGACATAATCATTCTCAGATTAAAAGATATATCGTTGCAGGAATAAGATATATTTTTAAATTACCATATATCAATTCTTATAAAAAAGTCTTAAAAGAGCTTGTAAGTGATGATGAACGCCAGGAAGATGTAAATCCTGTAATTATGCCAAATTGGGATCCTAGTCCTAGACGTGCAAGTTATGTTCATTTATGGACAAAATCAACACCAAGTTTATTTGGAAAGCATCTTGATATGGTTTTTGATGTTATAAAAAATAAAAAAAATAAATTAGTTTTTATAAAATCATGGAATGAATGGGGTGAGGGTAATTATTTAGAACCTGACAGGAAATGGCAAGATGAATATTTAAAAATGCTGAAACAAAAAAGGGAAGAATGGGGATTATAATGACTAACGCCTTAATCTTCGCAGGTGGCTCTGGCACTCGTATGAATAGCCGTGCCCGCCCAAAACAATTTCTTCAGTTCTATGGTAAAGAACTAATTATTCATACTTTAGAAAACTTTCAAAATCACCCTGAAATCGATGGGATTGTAGTAGTCTGTATTGCAGACTGGATTCCGTATTTAGAAAAACTTCTTGAGAAATATGAAATAGATAAGGTTCGTAAAGTTGTTCCAGGCGGTGCTACTGGTCAAGAAAGTATTTTTAATGGACTTTGCGCAATTCATGAATATGCACCAGATGATTCTATTATTCTTGTGCATGACGGGGTGCGTCCTTTTGTAAATGAACAGTTAATTTCTGATTGTATAAAATCTGTAAAAGAACATGGTTCTGCAATTACTGTTACGCCTGCAATTGAAACTATTGTAACTACAGACAATGGAAAAATAACAAGCATTACAGATAGAAGCAAATGCTATCATGCAAAAGCACCTCAATGCTTTATTTTAGGTGAATTACTAAAAGCGCATAATAAAGCAAGAAAAGACGGAAATACAAATATGATAGACTCTGCTTCTCTTATGAAATTTTATGGACATGAACTCTATACTGTACAAGGTAATTTTGACAATATAAAGATTACAACTCCAGCAGATTTTTATACTTTCAAGGCATTGTACGAAGTACGTGAACAGCAGCAAATTTTTGGACTTTAAGTTTTTAGGGAGCTGATAAAATAAGATGGAAAATAATTCTCTTTTATCACAGGATTTTGCACGCATTTTGCAAGATTATGACTTTTCGGAATTAAAAGGAAAGTCGGTGTTTATTACTGGTAGTACAGGGTTGCTTGGAAGTCAACTTGTGCTTTATATGGATTACCTCAATCAGGCAAAAGATTATGGAATCAATATTTATGCACTCTGCCGTTCAGCAGAAAAGGCAAGGCGTGTATTTGCAGATATTTTTGAGCGAATTAATTGTGTAATTGGTGATGTTCTTAATCTTCCGTCTCTTACTGATTCGATAGGTTATGTAATTCACGGTGCAAGTATCACTGCTTCAAAGGAATTTATAAATCATGCCGTTGAAACAATTGATATTGCAGTTAGTGGTACATTGAATATGCTCAATTTTGCAAAAGATAAAAATGTAAAATCTTTTGTATATCTTTCTAGCATGGAGGCCTTTGGTGTTACTGACGGGAAGGGTGAGGTTCGTGAAGAAGATTTGGGGTATATTGATATTTCAAGTCCTCGGTCAAGTTATATGGAAAGTAAAAGAATGTGTGAAAACTTGTGTGCATGTTTTTCTTCTGAATATGGACTTGATGTAAAGTCTATCCGTCTTGCACAAACTTTGGGGGCAGGAATTGACTATAACGATACCAGAGTTGCTGCTTATTTTGCCCGTTCTGTAATAGAGAAAACAGATATTGTTCTAAAAACAGAAGGGAAAACCAAAAGACCGATTTTGTATTCTGCTGATGCAATCAGTGCAATTCTTACCGTTTTGCTCAAAGGCGAAAAAGGAAATGTTTACACAGCTGCAAATCCAGAAACATTCAAGACAATACGCGAAACTGCTGAGATGATTGTGAATAAAATTGCAAGTAATACAATAAAACTAATATTTGATATAAAAGAGGTGCCTGCTGAATACGCGCCTAATCTTAATCTTAATCTTAATCTTAATGTAGATAAACTTTGTTCTCTTGGATGGAAACCTGTAGTTGGATTGCAGGAAGCCTATGAGAGATTGATTAGCGGTATGAGAGAATCAAAATGAATTTAAGAGAATTATTACTTCATTCTAATCTTCCAATAAGAGAGCTTTCTGAGGCAGAAGCCGCGAAATTAAGAAAAACACTATTAGAAATGTATAAAGATATTTCTTATGCATGTGAAAAAGAAAAACTAACAGTTTTCTTAGGTGGAGGCTCTTGTCTTGGGGCTGTTCGGCACAAAGGTTTCATTCCATGGGATGACGATTTAGACTTGAACATGCTTCGTTCTGATTATGATAAGTTTCCGAGTGCATTAGAAAAACATTTTCCTGAAAAATATGAATTACGAGGACCTGGTGTTTCAGAAGATTACTCACAACCTTTTATTAAAATCGAAAAAAAAGGAACTATACTAAAGACCATATATGAGTTCGAAGATGAAAAGCCTGCGATAGGAATAGATTTATTTGCCTTGGAAAATATTCCCGATAATAGATTATCAAGATTTATTTTTGGATTTAGAAATAATTTTTTGCTATACATTGCAGTTTGTGTAAAGTTTTATATGCGTCGCGGATGTCTAGCCACAAAATTGCTTTGCTCCACAAAAGAAGGAAAAAAGTTATTAAGAAAGCGTTTTCTTATTGGAAAAATATTTTCTTTCAGAAGTTATAAAAGCTGGTATAAAAAGTGCGATGAATTTGCTCAAAAATATAAAAACAGGAAAACTAGAGAAATATCTTGTCCAACAGGTCGATGTCATTTTTTTGGAGAAATATTACAGATTGAAAATGTACTTCCTCCAGCTGAATGTATATTTGAAGGTGTTTCCGCAAAAATCTATGGCAATTACGATACATATCTTTCTGTTCTATATGGTGACTATATGCAAGTTCCACCGCCTGAAAAACGCGAAAAACACTTTATTGTAGAAATAGAGTTCGGAGAATAATTATGAAATACGTAATTTTTTCTTTTGATGATGGACGCAAGGATTTTTATACAAATGCGTTGCCTGTGCTAAAAAAATATAATTTCACATCTGTTGTAAATATTATTGGTAATTATATCGGCTCTCATGCACCAAAAAGGTTCCTTTCAAGTAATAATGAATTTATGACTATTGAAGACATAAAAGATTCATATGAGTATGGAATAGAAATTGGCAACCATTCAATGAATCATACAAATGAAATATATAATAAGCCTCAGATTTAGACACGGAGGAGAAAAAATAACGAATTTGTGCTAAGGTCAAGGTAGGACAAATTCATGGGAAGAAAAAGAAAGG
>CAYFND010000136.1:0-3018 GCA_964344405.1 uncultured Treponema sp.
TCATCACATTCCTCCCAAAAAATACTTTATATATTCAAATTTATTATATACTTTTTTTATTTACTTGTCAGATAATTTTTTTAATGCACCAGCATGATTGACTTGTAGTTTTAATACTTGTCTCCATTCAGCTCTTGCTTTTATTAAATTACCCTGTTTTTCATATACTATACCAATTCCATAGTGCGCGTCAGCAGAATTTTGATTTTTTTTCAAAACACTATTGAATTCTGCAAAAGCACCATCGTAATCTTCTTCATCAATTAAAATAGAACCAACAAGATTTTCGCTTTGAATAATCATTTCATCATTTTTACTTTCATTGATGATTCTATATAAATATTGTTTTGCCACAGAATATTCTTTTAAAATGTAATACTGTTTTGCAATTGATAGTAATAATGAGTCTGATTCTCTTATTAAAAGTGCTTCCGTAAAAGAAGAAATGCTTTCTACGGTCTGTCCCAAAGCTGCATAGCTTAATCCTAAGTATTCTGCTATGTCATCAGATTTGTATCCGTTTTGTTTTGCTAAAGTTAAATATTTTATTGCTAAATCAGAATAATAATGAGTGGAAATAGTGTTCTTATAAAAATAAGCTATTCCTAGCATATATTGAAGTTGAGGTAATAGATTTTCATTCGCGGTGTATAAAGCTATTCGTAAATTGTTGATACATTCATCAAGATATGCTTGAGCTTGAGCTGTATCATTTTGTGATTGTGATAAAAAGAAGCATGCGTAACCATAATATGTTAATGCTGTGTTGTTATAGGCATCATTTTGAAGAAATAATTTACCATGTTCATAAACAGATAAATAATCATATGATTCCCATTCTTTTTGTAATGTTTTTACTGTTATTTTATTTTTTGAATATTTGTTATAAAAAAAGAAAGATAAGAATACAATTGCAGATATAGACGAGTAGTATTTTAATTATTATTTTAACCCAATGGTATTTTCTTTTAAAAAGATTATTATTGTTATCTTTCGTATTCATTTTTTAATATAAAAAAAACAGATGGGATAATAAGCTGAGTTCTGTTCAATTAACCTTTCGATTAATATAGTAACCATCTATCTGAATTGTTGATTGCCCAACAACTTTAGCGATTTACCCGTAGCGTTTTTCGGAAAATAAACTACTGCTTAATCTTGCTCCAAATGAGGTTTTCAAGCTATTTGTGTTACCACAAATACGGTGGTCTCTTACACCGCCTTTTCACCCTTACCTATAAAAAATAGGCGGTACAATTTCTGTTGCACTATCTGTAATTGTTTGGGCTATACAATTTATTTTATATCTTTAGTTTAGAACTAGTGTATAAAAAATCTTATGCAGCTACCAAACAACTCCCGGTCATTATCCGGCATTTTTTCCGAAGGAGCCCAGACTTTATCTCATCAGAACGAGTTGTCATAAACTTGTTCTGACGCGGTTACATCCCATCTGTTATAAATTACTTATTCCTCTGAATCATCTTTTGATTCAGAATCTACATCATCTTCATCATCATCTTCTGATTCATCTAAATCGTCATCAATCTCGATGTCAGCTTCTTCAGAATCCAAAAGTGAATCATCATCATAATCATCAGAATCAAGAGAGCGTTTTCTAGATTTACCTTCATCTTCGTCATCGTCGCTTAGATCAACTAAACTTCCGATATCAGCAATATTAAAGTAATTATCATCTGTAGAATCTGATGTTTCTTCATAATAAAGAACACGGCTGCAATATGGGCAGAACATTATTTCTTCACCCTGACGGATTTTATTTGCAAATTGAGCTGGTAAAATCATGTTGCAACCAGTACAAACGCCGTTCTTAACAGGAACAATACCCTTTGAGTTTCTTTGAATGATTCTTTGAAATTTGAAAAGTATTTCTTGATCCAAATTTGGAACGATTTCACTTTCTTTTGATTTCAAATCATCTAAGTCTTTTTGATATTCAGAAAGTTTTGAATCCAAGAATTGTTTACCATTATTCAAATCTGCTTCTTGAGATTTAATGGCTTCTTCATAATTCTTAAGATTTTCATTCATTTCAGCAAGTTTTTTCTCTTCTTTTTGAATTTCATTTCTTATTTCTTGTTCTTTACCTTTCTGTTCAAGAATTTGTTTGTCTAATGCTTCATATTCTCTATGAGTAGTAATGTTATCCATTCCTTTTTCATTAGTTTCAATTGTAGAAAGAATTTCTGTAAGTTCAGCTTTTAATTTAGAAGTTTTTTCTTTTAAACCATCATATTCGTGGTTTTTTGAAATAAACTCTTCCTTGTATCTTTTTAAAAGTTCATTTTGAGAATCCAATTGTTTTGGAGACTCTTCAACTTTCTTTTCCAAATCATACTTTTTTACAAGTATATCTTGTAATGTTTTCAAATTTTCAAAAACGTCTGTTGTTACCATTTACGGTACCTCATTAAAAATAATTTTAAATATTATAGTAAATAACTACTTTAGTCTATATTTACGTTTCCATGAAATCACGTAAACCGTTTGCTCTTCTTGGATGACGAAGTCGTCTTAATGCTTTAGCCTCAATCTGTCTGATACGTTCCCTTGTTACATCAAAATATAGTCCAACTTCTTCAAGAGTAAGTGAATATCCATCTTCAAGACCAAAACGCATTTTTAATACTTCCTGCTCTCTTGCAGGTAGCGAATTCAATACAGAACGCAATTGTTCTTGTAATAACGTAAAAGCTGTTTGAGAAGCTGGATTTTCAACTTCCTTGTCTTCTATAAAGTCTCCAAGTAAAGAATCTTCTTCTTCACCAATTGGAGTTTCAAGCGAAATTGGTTCTCTAGCAACATTTTTAACTTGCTTAACTCTGCTTACAGGCCATCCCAACTGTTGAGCTATTTCATCATCAGATGGTTCTCTTCCAAGTTTTTGCATCAATTGTCTAGATTCTCGAACAACCTTATTGATTTGTTCAATCATGTGGACAGGAACACGTATTGTTCTTGCTTGATCGGAAATACTTCTTGTAATGGCTTGCCTTA
>CAYFND010000136.1:3028-5132 GCA_964344405.1 uncultured Treponema sp.
TCTGGCGATACCTTGACGAATCCACCAAGTTGCATATGTAGAAAATTTAAATCCCTTGCGGTATTCAAATTTTTCAACAGCTTTAATCAAGCCGATATTACCTTCTTGAACTAAATCAAAGAAATGCAAGCCTCTGTTTGTATATTTTTTTGCAATAGAAACAACAAGTCTAAGGTTCGCACTGATAAGACGGTTTTTAGCTGTCTCCATCATGACTCTACCTTTTTCAATTTCTTTAGCCATTTCAAGAATCTGATCTACGTTATTTTCAAATTCATATTCAAGCTTATGAAGCTTTCTGTCAATTTTTTGAATTTGTGTATAAATATCACGAATTTCATCAGCAGTCATGTTAAGACTTTCTTCCAGCAAGATTGCTTGAGAACGAATTGAAATTTTTCTTCCTAGATTACGAAGTTCAGATGTACTTGTAATTCTAAGTTCTTTCATTTTCTTTTCTTGTTTCTGATGATATTCTTCAATTTTTATTGTTGCATCACGATATTTTTGAGCAAATTTATCAAGTTCTTCGCTTTGAATATCTATTTTCTGAAGTTCTGGTTGAATAACTTTTCTAAGTTCAAGCAACTGTGTATTTGAGAAAATAAAACTTGTAGTATGTTCAGACTCAAACAGCTGTTTTTTCAATGTCATGTATTGTTTCATTTCTGGAAGAACAACTTTAATGTTATCTCCATAGAAACTCTTTAAACGACGTTTATCAGCCATCTCTTCATTAATTTCTTTTCTTGTTTTACCAGGTTCATGAAGATCTATCCTTGTAAAAGCTTTTTGAGCAATAGCAAAAAATTCTGGAATTATGATACCTGAGTTTTTGATAACATCTTTGATAATGTTATTTCCATCTTCCATTTTTTTTGATAGTTCAACTTCTTGCTCTGCAGTTAATAAAGATTCTTTGCCAATTTCGCGTAAATACAATCTGATAGGATCATCAACGCTTGATTCTTTATCGCTATTTACAAGTTTATTTTTATTAGCGGCAATTTTCTTTTCTGCTTTTTCTATTTCTTTGTTTTCGTCAGTTGCAACTTCGTCGTCAGTTTCTAATAAAATCTCATCTTCTTCGCATTCTTCTTCAACGACTTCATCTTCAACAACGATTGGTTCACCTTCAACCAACTGTATATTGTTATCATTTAGTAATTTCATCAATCCTTCAGTCATTTCTGGAGAATTAACAAATTCTTGACCTAAAAACTCGGTAACATCATCCCGAGTAATAAAAGGTTTGGTTTTAGCAAACACAATAAGTTTTTCTATAGCTGGATTGCTAGTCTGATCCATAAAATCATTCACCTTATTTTTGTAATTGTTGAACTTGTTTATCAAGTTCCATTTTTTCAGAAAGAAGTGCTTGTAATTGATTTTTATCTTCATCAGTTACAACTTTATATTCTCTAATTCTTTGTAATAATTTATCTCGTTTTTCTTCAAGATTATTTTTCTGAACCATTTTGATTGTGTCGGAAACAATAATTGAAATGTTATCTTTATTATAAACATTTGAAGATAAAGTATCGGCAATCAGATTATTTAAACCTTGGTCGCATTTTTCAAGAATATTTTGTAAAGTATAAAGATTTTCATCACAACACTCACCCAAAACATCGTATAACTTTCTAGCGGTAGGATTTTTGAAATCATCTCTTTTAAGATTGGAACGCAGTATTTTGAATTGCTCTAAGACGACAGATATTGCTAATAAACCTCTTAATTCTGCATTAATGTTTATTTTTTCTATAACTTCTGTTTTATTATTTTGCCGGAGATTAACTCGTTCTTTGGCTTGTTGACGATTTAAAAAATCTTTTTTTACAGCCTCCGGTTTTAAATTCAATGTTTGACTTAAAATATCTAAACATGACTCTTTTTGAATATCAAATTGAAGTGAATCTATGTAAGTAAAAAACTCAAGTGCTACCTTAGTTTTTCCTTCTGGTGTATTATTTAAATACTTTTCACCTAGTATATTCAGTAAATAGTCGGTATCTAATATAGCATTTTTAACTTGCATCGTCAAGTTGTTTTTACCATATTTTAACATAATTTCCGCAGGATCTTTACCACCTGTTAATCTTAT
>CAYFND010000137.1:0-2502 GCA_964344405.1 uncultured Treponema sp.
AATTAAAACTTTCTGGACAAATAGATTTACTCTTACAAAATTTGGAAAATCGTAGTCAACAAATCTTTTTAGGAATTTAAAGAACATCTCAAAAACTATACCAATTGATTCTTTCTTTAAAAAAATAACAAAATCAATTGTTGTTTTTGGAGCTGGTGAAAGTTCAGAAAAAGGTATCTTGGACATAATAAACAACAGAAAAGATTATTACATTATTTGCGTTGACACATCTTTACAACCTTTGTTACAAAGCGGAATTGAACCAGATTGTGTTTTTGTAGAAGAAGCCCAAATTGTTATACAACAAGCTTTTATAGGAACAAAGAAAGCCAATTTTAGAATCTTTTCAAGTATTTCTTCCACTTCATCAATCAGTGAGAATTTTGATTTATCTAATATCTCATTCTTTGCAACAGAATATGTAGATTCATCATTCTTTTCTGATTTAAAATCAAAATCTTTCTTTCCATTTTCAATTTTACCATTTGGATCAGTTGGATTAACAGCAGTTTTCTTTGCCTTGCAATTTCGATTTGATCAAACAATACCAGTTTTCATCTATGGATTGGATTTTCTCTTTTCAAAAGGTAAAACACACCAGAATAGTTCATATTCACACACAAATAGATTTTTATCATTAAATAGATTGTCTTCTTTATACAATTTTAATTCATGTTTTGGTGAGACGTCTGTTGTTATTAATAAAGATGATAAAAGTTTTTATTCTTCAAAAATCATGATTTCATATTCAGAACTTTTTAACAATTACTTTTCCAACACTGTTAATCTTTTTAAGACTTCTGACTTTGGAATTCCGTTAAATTTGAAAAAATCGTTGCCTTATATTAAAAAAGAAACTCTTCACGTAGATGAAGTCTCTTCACCAAAAAATGAATATAAAACCGAAATTGATGAATATATTAAAAATGAAATAAGCATTCTAAAAAAATGCGAGAATCTACTTTCTGGAAAAACTAATCTAAAAGAACAAGAAATTACTGAACAAATATTCACTTTTTTATCTAAAAGAGAATATTTGTATCTTTATTTTCCTGATGGATGGTCTTTTTCAACAAATCTCTCTTTTTTAAAAAGAGTAAAATCATCCATCATCTATTTCTTAAAGATTTTAGAAAACTAATTGTCTTCTTTTTCTTTAAGAACTGCCAAGAATGCACTCTGTGGCAATTCTACATCACCAACCATCTTCATTCTCTTCTTTCCTTCCTTCTGTTTTTCTAGAAGTTTTCGCTTTCTGGAAATATCACCACCGTAACACTTAGCAAGAACATCTTTACGAACAGGATTGATTGTTTCCCTTGCAATAATCTGACTTCCAATAGCACCTTGAATTGCAATTTTGAACTGCTGTCTTGAAATTTCATCTTTCAATCTATCGCAAACTTTTCTTGCCCGGTCTACTGTATTTTCTTTAAAAGTTAAAAATGATAAGGCATCAACAGGTTTTGAATTAATTAAAATATCAATTTTTACAAGTTCAGTTGGTTTGTAATCTGTAATTTCATAATCAAAAGAAGCATAACCTCTGCTATAACTTTTTAATTTATCGTAAAAATCAAAAAGTACTTCAGCTAAAGGCATCTCATAATTCAATTCAACACGTTTTTCATCAAGATACGTCATATTAGTCTGAACACCGCGTTTTTCAGTACACAAACTCATAATTGAACCCAAATATTCAGCAGGAGTAATAACTGAAGCATTAATGTACGGTTCTTCAGCATCTTTAATTCTACCTTGTGGATATTCAGAAGGATTATCTATAAAGATTTCTTCTCCACTTGTTAAATGAAGTTTATATTTAACAGAAGGAGCAGTAAAAATTACAGCTTGATTAAAATCGCGCTCCAATCTTTCTTCAATAATCTCCAAATGCAACAATCCCAAGAAACCGCATCTAAATCCATTACCTAAAGCAATTGAATTGTCTTTTTCATATATTAAACTAGCATCATTTAACTTTAGTTTTTCCATGCTGCTTTTTAGATCTTCATAATCATTTGAATCCATAGGATAAATTGATGAATATACAACAGGCTTTACTTCTTTAAATCCTGGTAGCGGTTTATCAAGGGCATTTGCAGAAGATGTAATCGTATCACCAACTTTTACTTCGCTAACAGTTTTTACTCCGGTAATAATATATCCAACATCGCCAGCTTCAAGGATTCCTATTTCTTCATATTCAATTTTAAAAATACCGCATTGTTCAACTTTATATTCAAAACCTGTATTCATCATTTTAATAATGTCACCAGTCTTGATTCTGCCTTCCATCATCCTAACGTGAACGACAACACCGCGGTAAGCGTCATAGTGGCAGTCAAAAATCAAAGCAGCTGGCTTTCCGTCTGGATTTCCGCTTGGACTAGGGAATTTTGTAACAATAGCTTCCATCAATTCATCAATTCCAGCTCCTGTTTTAGGTGGAGCAATGATTTTCTTATTTGACTTATTAGTAGTTAGAATAATTGCCGTAAT
>CAYFND010000137.1:2521-4988 GCA_964344405.1 uncultured Treponema sp.
CCAAACCTAGTTCCTTTTCAATCTGCAATTTTACAGAATCAATATCAGCTGAAGCCAAATCAATTTTATTAATGACAGGGACTATTGTTAAATCTTGCTCCATTGCCATATACATATTACTAACAGTTTGACTTTCAACACCTTGTGTGGCATCAATTAATAACAAAGCGCCTTCACATGAAGCGATTGCTCTTGAAACTTCATAGGAAAAATCAACGTGTCCCGGGGTGTCAACAAAGTTCAATTCATAATCATTACCATCTTTGGCATGATACGGAATTGTAACAGCCTGACTTTTTATAGTAATTCCCCTTTCCCTCTCAATATCCATATTATCAAGGATTTGATTGACCATCTTTCTGTCTTCAACTATTTTTGATTTTTGAATCAATCTATCAGCTAACGTTGACTTACCGTGATCAATATGGGCAACTATACAAAAATTTCTTTTATATTTCATTTCTTTCATAATTTTTCCTTTTTAAAAATAATATGGACTATCTAAACTTACAGACAAACCAAGAGAAATATCTAAATAACCATTTTTTCTCGTTCTTGTTGTAAAGGTAGCGTTCATTACTTCCCTTTCATTATCTATTTTTACATTGTTTACAATTATTTGATCATTTTCGCTAAAGCCAGATAAATCCGCAACTCCACCAGAAATGATTTCGCTAATTCTATATGTATTTCTATTAAGTGTTGATGAAGGATTCAACTTCATACCGAAAATTGGAATAAACGAATTTTCCATAAAATCAGTCTGAAATACTTGCTTATTTGGATATTCCTGTCTTTTATCCAAATAAATTAAAACTTTTTTATTTCCATTTTCATTATTCACAGTTATAGGAAGAATTGTCCCCGGTTGATATTTCATCATATAATACTGATAATCTTCTAAACATGAAATTTGATTTCCATCTATACTTGTTATCACATCATTTTTTTTGAGAGAGGAAATAAAAGCTGATCCGCCTGGAGCAACATATTGAACCTCCAAACCAACATTTTTATTTCCATATTTTTTTGTATGTCCATAAGCAGAAATCCAAGGATGCATTATTTCACCATTTTCATACATTAACGCCAATTCCTGTTTTAAATACTCAACAGGAATTGCAAAATTCAAACCTTGGTATTGCAACATTCCTGCAAAAACAACAGCCTGAACATTCATATTTTTATCAATTAAAGGACCACCAGAGTTTCCGGAATTTACAGCTGCATCCAACTGAAAAACATTTCCTAATGTTAAAAGCTTTCTATTTGTAGCAGAAATTATACCTGATGTTATGGTGCCTTCAAGACCGATTGGAGTTCCAATTGCAGACACACTGTCACCAACATTCAAATCTTTACTAGAACCAAGTGATAATACGTATTCCGGTTCAATTTCTACTTTAATCAAAGCTAAATCCATAGTTTTATCATAACCGATAACTTTTGCAGGAATCTTAACATTTGTATCAGAAATCAACTTTATATATAATCTTGAAAAATGCTCATTTTTAGGATCAACTAAATTACTTATTACGTGATAATTTGTAACTATATATCCCCTTTTATCAATAAAAAAACCTGAACCAATAACAATATCTGAATATCCAGCTCCTCTTTGAACTTTTATTCCATTATCAACCCAAATTGTCACTGTCGCATTTATGCAATCATTTATATTCTTTGGACTTTTTGATTTATCTAAATTATTTCCTGGAATTTCATTCTGAATATTCTTTTCCAAGTTATTGATTTCTTTATTCTTAGCTTGATATCCAATTGTTTTTAAAGACTGATAATATCTTAATGCTTCAAAATAATCTTTCTCTTCAATTGATCTATCTAGTTGTATTTCAACGATTTTAATACATTCATCAATGATATACTCATCATTAAGTATCATTGCACGCCATAACGCTTTAACAGGTTCTGTCTTCAATATTTCCCGAATGTTCTTAATTTCATTTTGTTTAACATCTTCGTTAGTGTAATCTATTTGTTCAAAAACTTCTTTTGGTTGCGCTATTGTCTGACAACCAACAAAAAAGAGAATTGAGAATATAAAAACAAATATACTTTTAATATTTCTTTTCTTATTCATTGCTATTTTCAACTTCTTCATATGCTTCAACTGTTTCAGTTTCCTCTAAATAACTCTCTGCACTTTTTTGAATAAAGAAATTATCTTCAACCCTTATAACGAAATACCTGTTTTCATTTTCTTCTATTAAATTGATTACTCCCTGCTGAATTGTTTTATCTATTTTTGAATAGATTCTTTGCTCAATAGAATCTGTTTCTACTTCACCAATCCAATAAATATTCTGAATAAAACCTTCTGTTAATTGATATTTTTTATCTTCTGTAGTCATTTCAGCTGGTTTTCCATTAATACAAATCAAATCTACAAGTTTTGTTCCATCAGGATTAAAATAAATAGTTTCTGTAATCTGAGAATTATCATTTT
>CAYFND010000138.1:0-4954 GCA_964344405.1 uncultured Treponema sp.
AGCACAAATTCGTTATTTTTTCTCCTCCGTGTCTAAATCTGAGGCTTATTATAGTGGAAAAATAGAATTCATTATGGAATGTCTTTGGGAGAAAAAAGATATTCTCAGAGACCGCTTTACAATTCGTGATACAGGAATTGGAATGAGCAAAGAATTCTTAAAACACATTTTTGAACCTTTTACTCAAGAAAACCGACTTAAAGATTCAAGCGTAACAGGAACAGGGCTTGGAATGTCTATTGTTTACAGATTGATACAACTTATGGGCGGAACAATTGAAGTTAATAGCAAAATTAATGAGGGTTCAGAATTCATTATAGAATTGGAATTCCCATATACAGCTGCAATTAATGAAGAAGATGAATCTAAAAAGAATCTAGCAAATAACTATAATCTATCTGGAAAAAGAATACTGCTGTGTGAAGACCAAGTTGTAAACCGAATTGTTGTTGTGAATATATTGGCAAAACTAGGGATTATGGTTGAAACAGCTGAAAACGGCGAGATTGGACTTCAAATGTTTAAGAACTCCGCTGTAAATTATTATGACGCAATTTTAATGGATATCAGAATGCCGATAATGGACGGTCTGGAATCAACAAAACAGATTCGCGCCTTGAACAAGCTAGATGCAAACACAATTCCAATTATTGCAATGAGTGCAAATGCCTACGAAGAAGATATAAAGAAGTCTATAGATGCCGGAATGAACGCCCATCTTTCAAAACCAATTAATCCGCCTTTGGTATTTGAAACATTGAATAAATATTTGAATAAGAATATATAACTGAAAAAATTGTATTTTTATTACCGTTCGGTAATGCCAAACTTAAAATAACAAAAAATTGACTTGTTATTACCGTTCGGGAATGCTAAACTTTAACTATGGAAATTACTTCAGTTAAACAAATTGCTGAACTAGTAAAACAAAAACGAAAAGAAATGGGAATGACTCAATCTCAAGCATCTGCACTTTGTAACGTAGGGACACGTTTTTTATCAGATTTAGAAAATGCAAAACCTACATTGCAAATTGACAAAGTATTAAAAGTCGCAAAACTTTTTGGAATAAAAATTTCAGCTGAGACATAATAATAAATAATAGGATTGTTTTAGATGAAATTAAATGTTTATTTATTTGAAAAATTAGCTGGAACTCTACAAACAACTTCTGATAAAGGAATAATCTTTAGTTATGATACAAATTATTTAACTAAAAATAATCAGCCTCTTTCAATTTCACTTCCACTAAGATCTGAGTATTTTACACAAAAAGAATGTCTTCCTTATTTTATTGGACTTTTACCAGAAGGTAACATAAAACGCAGAATAGCTCAAAATCTTCATATCTCAGAATTAAGTACAGTTAAATTACTTGAAGTCTTAGGAGGAGAATGTGCTGGTACTGTTTCATTTTATTCTTCAGAAAGAGAATCAAACTCTTTAGAAAAAGAAACTTGGGCATTAAATGAAGAAAATTATCATCCTATATCACAATCAAAAATCTTTCAAATGATGCAAATAAATGAAGAACGTCCTCTTTTACATATTGATGATAACCTTAGATTATCATTACCCGGAGCACAAGAAAAAATAGCTTTAGCTTTTTTTGATAATACATGGCATCTACCAAATAAAGGTGCACCTTCCACTCATATTTTAAAACCATCAAAAAGTAAAACATTTTCAACTCTAGCAATAAATGAATTTATCTGTATGCAATTGGCAAAACAAATGGATTTACCTGTGCCAGAAACACAATTAATGTATATAAATGAATTACCAATTTTTATTTGCGAACGTTATGACAGAAAATTAAATATTAAGAAAAGTATTATTGAACGATTACATCAAGAAGATTTTTGTCAAGCACTTTGTATAATGAGCGATGATAAATATCAATCCGATGGAGGTCCCTCATATACCGATTGTTTGACCCTCATTCAACAAAAATCAAGTTCACCTTTAATTGATACATCAATTTTTTTAAGAACAATATTATTTAACTATTTAATTGGAAATTGTGATGCTCATGCAAAAAATTTTTCAATTATCACAAAGCAAGATAATTCTTATCACTTATCTCCACTCTATGATTTAGTAAGCACTTCAATTTATTCTTCTCTCACACGAAAAATGGCAATGAAAATTGGAAATAAATATGATATAGATATGATTACTCGGAGAGACTTTAATAACCAAGCCCAAATCTTAGACATAAAACCACGATTCTGGACTGATGAAATAGAAAAGTTTTCAGAAACATACAAAAAATCATTACAAAACATTTATCAGTTAGTACAAAAGAACACTGAAAAAGAAGTATATCAAATGATTAAGAAAGGAATAACCGACCGCCTAAATAAACTTCAAGATAAAATCTAAATAACAAATTTTATTAGGAAGATTCCAAAAACGTTTCTAACAAAATTTTGTTTTTTGAATTCATTAATTTATCTTTAGCTTTATTTTCAATCTGACGAATACGTTCTCTTGTAACTTTGTAAATAATTGCTATTTCTTCAAGTGTTAAAGTTAATCCATAACCATAATACTCATCGTTTTTCCAAACTATTTTATTAACAATATTGGTTATATAATTAAAATCAATATCGTCTATATCGAATAAACCATAACGCAGTTTTATTACAGTTTGGAATTGTGGTTTTAGTGTTTTAATACTTTCATACAAACAAGTCCTTAACTGTTTATTATTAATCTTTTCAATTATTTGGGAATCACTTGTCTGTAATTCAACATCATCTAATGTTATTGTAGGTTTCAAAAGAGTTAGAAAATGAAAGGATTTCTCTTTTGATAATAAAAACAAATCTGAAACTTCTTTTATTAGTTTATCTTGAAAACAATCATCAACGAAAAATGATTTATGGTTTTGTTTTAAATAAAGAAATATTTTCTCATACTGTTCTTGAGCATATGAAGGAACAATAAAACAGGTGTCGTTAATTTGCTTGTTTCTATTAATCAAATTCACAATCCAAAAACTACTATACCCCATAAATTTGTCATGTTTTGATTCATCGTACTTATCAATTGCTATATGTAAGCCCAGTAGAGCATCTTGAATTGTATCAATGAGCGATAAATTAAATTTCTTTGCATACTGATAAGCCATCTTTAGTGTTGAACGCATGTACATTTCAAAAACTCTTTTTCTTGCAATGGAATTTCCCGAATGAACTTGAACTAATAAGTTTTCAACTTCATGTAATTGAGGAGGTTTAATTCTTTCTATGTAGTTTATCAAATATTCTAATGAATTATCTTCTTTTAATATTTTTTTATATAGAGAATTATAATCTGTATGAGTTTTATCATAAGATGAATTTTCTCTCTTTTCATCTGATATTAAAACGCCTTTAGCTAATAACTCTGAACAGATTCTTTCTGTTTGAATAATAGAAACATTTTCTTTCTCTAATTCATTAAAAATATCACTATTTGAGAGGAATCCTTTTTTTACAGATAAACTATATAGCTGTTCAACTATATCATTAGTCATTTTTGTAAATATTTGAATCTCTACACATCTCTAGAATATTCTCTGTTGATATATCTTTATTATACCGGTCATTTATTTCTTGGAGGAAATAAAAAAGATTTGATAAATAGTCTTCCGGTTTATTGGATTTCTCAATAAGTTTTGTATAAAGTATTTCTATTCCTCCTCTACAGTATTCTTCAAACAATAATTCATCTTTTATAGCTTTATCTGAGTCTATTTCATTAAAGGCTTTATTCAATCGGATTTGAAAATCACTTTCATTAGATTTATCTAATAACATTATTAGTTGATAATTAAATCTTAAATCATCTCTAATATTGTTAAACTGGGCAGCGAAAATTGTGAAATCAAGACCTGATTCACTTGGCTTTTTAGCGACCTTGTTATTATATAAAAAACCAATTACCGCGGCATTTTTAAAGACATCATAACCAGTTTGAAATAACTTATTCTTATTAGCATCTATATCAGTAACTAGGTGTCTAACATAATCTCCATGAGCCCCAGTGATAACATAATCTTTATCAAACATTTAACATCTCCTCTTTTACATAAGTTTCAAATTCATTTTCTTTATTAAATGAATATATTTTACCTATCTTGTCTTTCATATTATCTTTAGCTATTTCACCATCTTTATCATTAATGAAAATAATTACTTGTTCTGCTATATTTGGAAGAACTTCACAGATTGTTTGTATACGAGTTCTATCAAAAGCAGAAAGAGGTGCATCCATAACAAGAGGATATGATTCAGTAACTAAAAGTTTATTACCTGCTACTTTGCTTTCTCTTGCCATTTTTATAATGGAGGAAATAAATGCAAGAATTACCGATAAACTTTGCGCTGTAGAAGTTTCTACACCTTCACTGTAACCCTTAAAATCATTGACAATAATTTGAATATTATATTTATTGTCTATTTTAAGTGATAAACCGCCTTCGTATATTTGTTTAAATATTTGATTTATGGTTATTTCAAACTCATTACGAATCTTATCTTCTTGAGTCAAATATTCTTTATGTAGTTCATCATAAACTTGTTTTGTATAAGCAAGATATAAACCAATTTTTTTATTTGTATTACCGGTATTTATATATTTTTCTTTCTTATTTTCAAGTTCTGCAATACTTTGCTTCAACTGAGAAATTTCACTCTCTAAAACTCCTTTCTTTTCCAATGAACTATCTTTTGCTTTTTGGTAAAAGGATATTCTATTTTGAATCTCTTTTATTTCATCCTTTGAACTGTTGGATAATTCTTTACTAATATTTGATATGTCTTCTAATTTAGTATTAAGCTCTTCTTCTTCTTTTCTGATTATATAATAATTATCCATATATCCATCAAATGAACCCTCATCCGATTTAGTTTTCTCTTTGGCTGTATTCATAAATTGCTTAATCGAAGTTCCTAAAGACTGTGGA
>CAYFND010000139.1:0-4947 GCA_964344405.1 uncultured Treponema sp.
AGCTTCATAAATGTGAGAAGAATACAAAATCAGTGGATGTAAAGGCTGTCGCACCAGATAATGGAGCCACAGGTTCTGTTGTTGATGTAGTTTGGTATTCAGGTGAAAGCGACATGGAGAAATCATTTTTATCAGAAGTGATCAGCGGTAATGATAGTTCGCCTCTTTCTGTAAAATTGCAGAATTCAAAGCTAGGACAAGGAATGAATCCTTTCTGCGGAAATTATATTGCCTGTCTGGATGAAAATATTTTTTCTTATGGACTTCTTGGTGTAAAAAAAGGTGATGAAGAAAAAGTAAAGGCACTGGTTTTTAAATCCATACAAGAAGTTTATGACGAGGGAATTAGTGAGAAAGACATCAACTCTGCAATAATGGGAATTGATTTTTATTTGCGCGAAGTAAACCGTAGCTATGGACCGTATTCGCTGACATTGATGAAAAAAGCTACAAAAGCGTGGGGAATTGGTAAGAAACCGTCTTATTTTTTCAATTATATTGGTGAATTCAATAAGGTTAAAGAAAAAATCAAGAGTGACAAAGATTACACCCGTTCATTAATAAAAAAATACTTTTTGGATAATAAGGTTTTTGCAACAATTACAGTTGAACCTTCAAAAGAATATTTTTCAGAAAGGCAGAAGAAAGAAAAAGAACTTATTCAACAAAATGAAAAACTAATTGATAAAGTTGAATTGAAAAAACAACTGGATGTTTTGCATGAATATCAACAAAAAGTTGAGACTGAAGAAGAGTTAAGCTGCATACCTCATCTTTCTCTAAAAGAATTGAATAAAAAACGGGAGATAATCGACACAAAATATGAATTAATCAAAACAAAAGACGCCGGCATTCCGCTTATTTATAACAAATGTGACACACGTGGAATTGTTTACGTTGATGTTTGTTTTCCCCTTGATAATTTGAATCCTTCTTTGTTCTTGGATATTCCTCTGTTCACCGGAGTGTTGACAAATCTTGGGTGGAATGGAAAAAACTGGGCTGACTGCACTCAAGAAATGGCTTGTATTATGGGCGACATCTGGGTGAAGTTGGAACTTTCATCTGTTCCAGAATCAGAAGAACAGAAAAAAGCGGAACTTCAAGAGAAAAATCTTTATCACCGAATGTGGATGATTATTTCCTGTAAGTTTTTAAGTGAAAAAACAGCAGAGTCTTTGAAAATACTAAGTGAAATTATTTCAAAAATGGATTTTTCAGATAAAGAGCATTTTAATAGTTTGATGGATGAATATGTTTCTTACAAAAAAACATCTTTTATTGATAAAGGCAATAAATATGCTGTCCTTAGAGCAAAAAGGAATAATTCAAAATACACAGTAATAAACGAATTGTTGTACGGAATCACTCAATTCTCACATATTAATTCTTATTCTCATAAAAAATCAGCAGCCTTATTAAAGCTGTTTGAACAAATGTACACCTCGATATTGAATCAAGGTTCAATAATTCATGTTACAACAGATGAAAAATCCATAGATGATGTGAAAAATCAGATTCCTTCATTCATTGAAGAGACTAAATTGAAAGAATTACAAAAGAAGACAGAATTTTCAATTGATGATTATTCAAAATATATTTATTCAAATGATTTAAGCGATAAGGAAATAAACAAAGAAGTTTGCAAAATTGATTCGCAAGCCGGCTTTGCAGCCCTTTGTTTTAGATGTTCGTCTTGGCTTTCTAAAGAGTCTATTGCAGAAGATGTCGCTTGTTCTTGGTTGAACGGACACCAGTTGTGGGAAAAAATCAGGATGACGGGCGGAGCTTATGGTGGAAGCGCCTATGTTGATTCATATGAACGTTTGTGCGTAATTTCTTCATGGCGTGATCCGACTCCAGAAAAATCTCTAGATTTATTTATTGAATCATTGCAAGAGTTTTCCAAAACAGAATTATCTGAGGAAGAATTAGAAAAGACTATAATTTCATGTTACAGCGATATGATAATTCCATTAAGTCCATGTGATAAAGGAAATATTGGTTTGCTCAGATTGCTCAATGTGATTACCCCTGAGATTTTGGAAAAAAGAAGAACTGATTTATTAAATCTAACAGTTGAAGATATAAAGCTGGCGGCTGAAAGATTATATAAAAGTGCGGTATTAAAGCGGGATGAAATGGTAATATGTGATAAAAATATTTCTACTACTGGAAATAACATTGATTTACATATATAATTATACTTTAATTACAAGTTTATATATAGGAGTTTATAAATATGGATAAAAAGTCAAAAGAGTTTATAACAATGCTTAGAGGTTTAGTTTCTGATGTTCAAGGTGCACCTTTTCCTGGAGACGATTTAAAACCTGAATTATATAAAATCTGGTATGAACATGCTCAGAAAGCTGCTGTCGCTTGTTTTGAATTCTTGAACGATAATTTTCCACAAGAACAGAAAGAACTTAATAAATCCATAGATAAATTATTTAATGTATAAGTCTTTTTTATTGAAGTAAATTAAATTTCTTCCGAAAATCAAAGTAGAGTAGGGGAATTTAATAATGAATACTTCAAAAAAAAGTCTAGTTTTGTTCAGAAAGAGTCTTTTATCAACTAAGAAGAAAAACGGAATTTGTTATTGGCGTTTTTTCTTTAACGGTTATGAAAAAAACACAAACATTTCAAGAAAATTCTTTGTTGAACTGGAATTCTTAAATTCATCTCTAAATCCTGATAATATGTTATTGGGATTCAAACCAAGAATGACTATTCGTGAAGAAGATTTACAATATGTTTTGGCTGGAACATCTTCAGCTAAAGAATTGAAGACCGAAGAACTAATCATTCCATCTTACGTTGCAACAAGAGTTGTAATGCTTGGACAAGGCGCAAAACAGCTTTGTTCTTATTTTCCACTTAAAAGTATAAAAATCACTCCAAAATTATTTGATGTTCAAATTGGCAATAAATATTTTTCTGAAGATAAAATAAGTGGTTTTTTAAATGTTTCGGAAGATGATTTAAAAAAACACCCAGAATTATTATGCAATTTTGGATATACAAACTGGGAGCTTCATTATGAAGTTCAACAAGATTGTGAACATGGTTTTAATGATAAAAAAAATCTATGGTTTCCATATGGATTGAAGACTTCTTTTTATGGAAACTTAAGTTTTAACGGAAAAGATTACGTTGTTGATGAAAAAAAATCAAATGGATATATAGATTGCTTTATAACTAAAAATATTGAAAAACCATGGTTTCATTTATCAACAAGTAAATTAACAAGTTTGATTTCTGGAAAAGTTTTGTTCAATTCATCATTTGCTGTCCAAGGAATCTTTAATGATAAAGTTTCTTTTATGGCAAAATTTGATGATACTGATATAGAATTTTCTGCAAGTGAATCATCAAGAAAATATTCAGTTGTTTGGAATTGCACACAAGCGCCTGTTCATGATGACGAAAAAGAACAACTACATTGGGCTGTAAGTATAAATAGCAAAGTTTGGATTATTGATATTGATGTATATTGTAATGCAAACGAACTTTTGAATCGTTCTATTGAACTTCCTGAAGGTAATAGAAAGACATTGAATGTTGTTTCTGGTGGAAGCGGTTACGGTGAAATAAAGCTATTCAAAAGAATTAAGAATGACTTGGAACAGATAGAATACGCAAAAATAGACGATGTTGTTTGCGAATTCGGAAATCCAGACGAGCTTGATTAAGAATAAAAAACAATTTTAGTTTCTTCAACAAAAAAATCGTAAAATTTGAATTTTTCTCTTTTTATTATTACTTTGAATTTAATGATATTTCAAAAAAAATAACTTTAAAAAGTTATGTTGGAATTCAAAGGATTCTAAGTAACTTTTTTTAGGAGGATATATGAATTACGAAAAATTTACAATAAAAGCTCAAGAGTCATTGCAAGAGGCAAGTTCAATTGCCTTAAAAAAAGACCAATGTGAAATTGGTTGCGAACACGTTCTTCAAGCCTTGATTGAACAAAAAGACGGCCTTGTAGCCCCAATTCTAGATAGAATTGGTTCATCTTCTGTAGAGATACTGTCAAAAGTTAAAGCGATAATTGAAAAAAATCCAAAAGTAAGCGGAAGTGCGAATGTTTACTTCTCTCAAGAGATGCAGAGAGTTCTTGCAAAAGCAGAAACAGAGATGACAGCTCTTCATGATGAATATTTATCAACAGAACATATTTTACTAGCTTTATCAGAATCTGAAGGCAATTGTGGAGAAATGCTGCGTTCTTCCGGAATAACACATGAATCTATAATTGAGGCCCTAAAGGCAATCAGAGGTAATCAAACAGTTGATTCAAACGACCCGGAAAGCAAAACTCGTTCTTTGGAAAAATATACAAGGGATTTAACTTCACTTGCAAAACAAGACAAAATTGACCCAGTAATTGGACGTGATGAAGAAATTAGACGTGTTATGCAGGTTTTGTGCAGACGTACAAAAAATAATCCTGTAATTATTGGTGAACCAGGTGTTGGTAAGACTGCGATTGTAGAAGGACTTGCAAGACGTATTGCAAGCGGTGATGTTCCAGAAAGTTTGAAGAATAAACGTCTGCTTTCTCTTGATTTGGGTTCTCTTGTTGCCGGTGCAAAATATAGAGGTGAATTTGAAGAGCGTTTGAAGGCTCTTATTACGGAGGTTCAAAAGTCAGAAGGTCAGATAATCCTTTTTATTGATGAACTTCATACTTTAGTTGGTGCGGGCGCTTCTGAAGGTTCAATGGATGCGTCAAATCTTTTAAAACCGGCGCTTGCAAGAGGCGAATTAAGGGCGATAGGAGCTACAACTCTAAATGAATACAGAAAGTACATAGAAAAAGATGCTGCTCTGGAAAGACGTTTCCAGCAGGTATATTGCCCTGAGCCGACAGTTGAAGATTCAATTGCAATTCTGCGTGGTTTACGAGAAAAATATGAGATACACCACGGTGTTCAT
>CAYFND010000140.1:0-4920 GCA_964344405.1 uncultured Treponema sp.
GTCTCAATTAACTCTTTCATTCTTTCTTTTTCATAGACTATTTCAGCATTAATCTTTGATTCTTTTTCATCAGCATTATTAGCAGGAACTCCATAAACAAAAGATTCTTTTACACCATCAATTCTACCAAGCAAAGCTTCAATTTCACGTCCAAAACGAACTTGTGTATCTGTAGAAACCCACCATTTCATAAATTCCCAGGCATTCTTCATCCTTCTTTCATTCTTCTGAATTTCACGCCATGTTCTTTCATCAATATTTGGTGCTAAATCAGAAGAAACTGCATCTCCATAAACTGAACCAAACACGATATCAGCCGCATTAGGATCAGAAACATAATCAGAAGCTTCCGCACCTTTTTTTATCATCATACAACAAACACCACCGGCAGCAGTTGATCTATCAATATATTTGTTTCCAGATGAGTCTGTTCTTTCTGTTCCAGGCAAATATGTAAAATTCCACAATCCTCTAATTTCTGGAGCAGAAACTATCAATGTGTTATATGTTGAATAGTTTGCAATACCAATCGGCATTTCTCCAGAACGGAAACGGCTGACAAAGTCATAAACTGTTGGAAGTCCATAACTGTTGAACAAGCTTGTATATGTTTTGAAAGATTCAATTCCTTCTTCACTATCAACTAATGTCTTTGTTCCTTTATCGTTATAAATCTTTCCACCTTTCTGATAAATCATTGAATAGAACGTCGTCATATCAGGAGCTTGAATATTTGGATAAGGTACACCAACAGTCAAGTTGTTTCCTTGAAGAGTTGGAAGAATTTCAATTAAATCTTCCCATGTTTGAGGAACAGAAAGACCGAGCTGGTCAAGAATATCCTTGCGATAGAAAAGCAAGTTTACAGTTTCTGTTTCAGGAAGAGCGTAGATTCCACCATCATATTTGTATGCTTCATAAGCACTTGGATTAAATTGTGTTAGGATTTCTTTACAATCATCAAAACGCATCAAGTTTACGTTTGCATTACGTAAAGCATAATCTACAGGTTTTGAAGTATCAGAAGAAATTACAACATCAGGACCATTTCCTGCAATAACAGCGTTCAAAAGGGCATTAATATCAATTAATTTAACATTTACACCAACACCAGAAACTGGAGAGAAACTGTCATCAATCATATTTTTAAGAATTGTACTTTGATCACGACCAGTTACAATCCAAACTTCTATAAGGTTGTCATCATTTTTGTCATAAACATTACCTAAAGATGAAGAATCAACAAAGAAAGATGTTATAAATGATACAATTTCATGTTTGGCATTTAAGAAGAAATTTGATTTTCTTGTTTTTACTTTTGTTCCACTACTTTGAACAAGGATATAGTCAACATCAAGTTTTATTTCTGTCATTGACTGAAGTGCTCCACCTAAAGATGTAATATTGTCCTTAAAGTTTGAGAATGCCTTTGTAATTTTTTCTGGATGATCATTAAATTCTTCCAATTGAATAGCTAAAGTTTCTGCAATTGCGATTTTATCTGATTTTTGACCAGTAATCTGAACATAATCATCAATCAATTTATACAATCTCTTGCTTTCCAAGAGCATTGCGTCAACTTCATTAGGATAAACTTTTTCAATTTCATAATCACGGAATTGATCTGGAGTTGTACTAGTTAAAACCAAGATTGTTCTGTAAATAATATTTAATCTATAAATTGCATCTTGTAATTGGCTGATAACAGAACCAACTTCACCAAGTGTTGCTTCCAAACGGATCTTATGAGAACCCTTTGTAAGATAAAAATCGTAAGGATTTTTATCTTTGTCACTAACAGTTACTGATTCCCAATCTGTATTATATTTGAATTCAATTTCTTTAACATCAGCAATAGGAATTTCACCATCAATATATAAAGAACGGCAAGAAACAGAACCTCGTTGATAAAGCTGTCTGCCTTGAATTGTTATTGTGTACCATCCGTCTTCAGGAATTTCAAGATTCCATTCAATCCACTGTCCAGGACTTTTCCAAGAATCTCCACCTGAATAGTTTAATACAGTATTTTTTACATTGTAAGGTTCAGAAATTGCAGAAGATCTGTCATATCTTGCAAATAAAGAAGGATCTGAACGTAAAGCTGAATTTTCACCTTGAATCTTAATCTGAATATCTTTTCCACTATTAGTCTCATTCATAGCAGGATATTTATTTTTATATGTTTCATAAGTATCATATTGCTTTACAGGTACAAGTCTAAGGGAACTAATCACCATAGGTTCATTTGTTGATTCTAAAGTAATTGTATTTTCACCTTTAGTAAAATAGAACTGATATGGATCTATATCATATCCTAAATCACTTTTATACAAGATTGTTTGATAATCAAAATATTCAACTTGAGTAGGACGGATTTCATTTCCTTGGTTATCGTATTTAACTTCACCTTCATCCTTCCACAATCTTGAGAAAGCTAAAACATCAGCACCACTAAATGGGACTTCGTTGTTGATATACAATATTCTTTCCATATCAACGTTTCTTGAAGGTGTTGCTATATATTGCATTTCAATATTATACAAACCTTCATCTTTTACATTTAGAGTCCAAGTTACAGAAGATTTATCATCTGTAAAAACTACGTTTTTATTCTGATAATTGTCCTCTGCATGAACTCCGTATGATTTTGCTAAATCATATGCAAAGATGTCCACATCAACAACTGAGGTTGCACTTTTTGCCCCTTCATGTTCTTCCTGATATTCTGTATAAGATTTTACTGTTGTTGTATCATTACTATTAATTGATAAATCAACGCCTTCATACTTATTCCGAAAATCTTTATCAGGAAAAAGACTAAATAATACGAATACCAAAACAACTGCTATAACTGCAATTGAAATATTACGCACTTTTTTGCTAATTTTAATACCTAACATAATTAAATATTCTAACACACCTTTTCTTGAAATACATACTAAAAAACACTTATTTAGTACTTTTTTTACTTTTTTTATGTCAATTTTTAGGTAAAAGTTCGTTTTTTAAACTTAAAATTTCAAAAAAAAAGGTTGAATTTACCTTATTTACGTAAATTCAACCTTTTTTTTAATTTTCTTTTTAAGTAAATATTTCTATTTTTTTACTTATTTTTTGAAATAATTATTAAATTCATCTTCTGAATGAGGAGCCTTATCAGAGGCTTCTGAAGATTCTTTACTATCATTTGATTCCTTTTTATTAAAATCATTGTTGTTCATATTTGCACTTTTTAAATCATCAAAGTCGCCATCAACCTTATTCGGCATGATTATAGCTGCAATTATATAAGCAACGATTCCTGTTCCCCAGCTGATGATTGTAATAACAACCATGATAAGCCTTACAATAGTTGGATCAATATTAAAGAATTCTGCAACACCGGCACAAACACCGCACAACATTTTATTATTAGATTTGTTCAATTTTTTCATTTTTATCTCCTTATATTTTCTTGTTTATTTGATTGAAATATTTACACTACCCATTCCACAATTAACGGATAAGTGATTTTCTTTTTCTGATTGTGTTATTGTCTGAATGATTCCACTTTTTTTATCATTATTAATTCTAAAATCACCAAGTCCAACTTTTGCATCATAAGAATAGTCATCTTTATTACCTTTTAGATTCATTTTGATTGCACCCATTCCGCAATCAATGTTACATCTTCCAGTTACAGAACCTTCAACATTCAGATTTCCCATTCCACAACGCAAAGACATGCTTCCACCATAAATATTTTTCAAAACAAGGTTTCCAGCCCCAACTTCAGCATTACCTTTTTGGAAATAAAGTGAAATATTCTTTGCTTCCATAGAACCAGCTCCAACATATGTAACAAATTTTTCTACTTTTGCATCTTGTGGAATAGTTATTAAGATTCTAGGAATGAAACGGCTTTTTCTATCATGGCTCAAGAAATTAACAAAAACAAATTTCTTTGTATTTGAAATTGACAAACAACCTTTTGAATCAACAGCGCAAAACATATCGCTTTGAATAACGCCTCGTGTTTCAACAGAATATTTTTTACCAGGAACCAAAACTACTTCTGCAGCTCCAACCCTTATAATTAGATCTTTAACATCAGATTCATTAAACTCATAGTACAAAGCATCAGTCTGGGCATAAGAATTCTCTTCATTCTGAGATTCTTGTTTTTTCTCTACAGGAACACTTGCGAATTTTTCAATAATTGTTTTTGCAAGTTCCTCTGGTGTACCAAGTTCTTTGATCACCTTATCATCATCATTAGCTTCATCAAAATAATCTGAATAGTATTGTAATGCTTCAGCTTGTTCTTCATTTGTTAATGATAAGATATTGCTTTTTAAAGCTTTTAGATATTCCTCTTTATTCATATTTTTCTCCTAATTCCTCTCTTTTCCTAAAAGTATTTTATTGATATTTCTTTCATAAGAAACCCATTCAGAACGATATTTATCCAGAAGAATAACCCCATTTGATGTAATTCGGTAATACCGTCTGTTCCTACCTTGAAATTCCATATCATAAGTTTCAAGATAACCATCCTTTTGAAGGCGTCTCAGCACAGGATAAAGTGTGCTTTCTGAAACGTCCATAATGTTTCGGACATCTTGCGTTATTTTATATCCATAAGTTCCTTCCAAACTGACTACAGATAGAACAATGGCATCCAACAACGCAGCTCCTGTAGTAAAAACCATTTGACCTCCGTTAATTAAAATTAATCAACTAACAATATTGTTTATATTTGTATATTATACGTTATATATTATTATGTCAATACAAATATTATTTTTTTTCTTTAAACTTTAAAAAAAAGAAGGACGATATCTGAGTTTTCAAATATCGTCCTTCTACTATTTAACTTTATTTTTTATATAGCGTATCTTATTTAGCATATGTCGCGATGAATACACCGGCTGCAAT
>CAYFND010000141.1:0-4895 GCA_964344405.1 uncultured Treponema sp.
TTTTTCTTTTTAAGTTCAGCATTTTCAAAATGTCGGAGTTTAAGGAGAGCTTCATCAATTGCAGCAGGCGCTGCCTTTGGATTAAGACGCCTGATAGAATCGTCAAGAACAGAATCATAAAGCGGAGAATGCCAGTCGCGTTCAACTTCCGGCCCATAAACATGCTCCCATCCCATATTCTGGAACAACTCAATCAGAGCATTTTCATAGGCTTCTTCGTTGTAAGATGACATCTTTATTCTTCCTTATCATATCATTGTAGCATGGAATATCCTTATTTAACATCATTAAACAAAATATGAAAATTAGAATAGCGGTTAAGCGAATTATTATTTTTTTGAATGAAAGACCATGTTTGCTGAAATGTTCCAGGAACTTTTATAATTGAATCATTAACCAATGTAATAAAATCTTTTTCACTGTCAGCCCTGTCGTATATAATTTCTGCCGCGGTCTGCGATTCACAGCATAGTGAAGTTTATTCTGAACCATCTTAAAAAATGCAACAGATTCAGCCGACTTAGGATTATAATCAGCACTTGTAGCATACAAATCCAAAACCTGGCGATACATTACTTTTTCAGAAGAATATCGAGGTTGTAATATTTTGTCTGATACGACTTTCCATCAGCCGCAGTTGTTCAGAAATTCCGAACAACTGAATCTTCTTCAAGCTCTTCTTCTTCAAAAATATGCTTTATATGTTCACTTACATTTGCCTTGCTCGAACCATACAAATCCACCAGCTGAGCCTGAGTAAGCCAGACAGTTTCGCCTTCAAAACGAACATCAACAGAAATCTTTTCGTCCGCAGTCTTAAAAATCACGATTTCACTTTTATTATCTGTTGGCATTGTTGTACCTCCGTTTTTTTATAGGTAGGAGGGGAAGGTCTTCCCCTCGCTCCCAAGCCAAGTCGCTCCACGAATCGCCCCTGCAAGCAATGCCGATTCTCTCCGCTTTGTTGGCTTGTCCGCTACCCCTTCTCCTAGGGGCACAGCCCCTAAAACCTGGTAGCTCGCAGGTGAGCGTAAACAACTTTTTATTTCCCAATACCTGTCTTTATGTTTATTACTTAGAGTAATCCAATTTTAGAGCCGAAACTTTCATCCCTAAGATTTCTGCTATTTTTCCTTTATCTTTGTAATCAATTTGATGCATATCTGCATATTCTTTTACAATAAATCTAATAATTGTTTGAACAGCTACAGGATATTTATAGAAATTATTTTTTAATTCATTCATCGGAAATTGTTTTTTATACCATAGCGAACAATATACATAGATACAAAAATCAATAGGAGAATTCTCCTTTTTATATATGGTTTTCACAATATTTACAAGTTCTTTAGAACTCAAAGCATTTCCACATCCAATAACAGTGGTATACATTAGGCTAAAACTTATTGCTGAAATTAACTGATGTATAATTTGTTCTTTTTCTGCTTTGCTTAAAGTTCTACTCTCTGTTCTCTCCTCGAGTTTTGATGATAAAACATCAATAAAATCTTTTTCACAAGAATCTAGTTCTGATAATAGATGTGAACATAAACGTTTCATTGCGTTCATTCCACTCATTAAACACTCTTCCAATTTATTTTTTTCTATCTCGCCATTGTGATTTTTCAAGATTTGTCCAAGAACTTCTACTGTTTTTAAAGTTTTTTTCATGTTAAACATTTCATTGTTTATATCTTGATTAGTAAAAGTTTCTGTATGAGAATTATTTGTATCATCTATTTCATACTTATCAATTAGTTCTGATTCTTTATTTCGATTTTCCTTTGAATTATCATAGGCAGAAAGTGTTATTTCTTTTAGATTCTTCAAGCTGTCATCTATTCTTTTCGTATCATCTTCATTTATTGCAATTTCTCTTTCATTTTCATAAGAAAGCATAGCATTTAAGTGAACTTCATCAAACAAAATAATGCTTCTAGTATGATGAATAAGAAAAATGACTATATATCCATTATCTTGTTCATTTAAATTTTCCACCATGTTTTTTGCAATATTGTAGTAATAAGAATCTGTTAATTTATTTGATATATATCGTGCTACAAAATAATAATAAAAATATACACCTTTAAAACTGTATAAATCTAATGTGTTTTTTGTAAAAATATTGTTGTTATGCAATAATACCAATACTTTTTTGTATTCAATATCCCAATTATATTTATTTGTAAAGCTATTAAATATAGATTCAAGCTCATCTTCTGAATAATCTGTTTGATGATTTTTATACATTTCGAATGCAATATATCCAAAAAAATTCTGAATAACATTAATTTCCGATTGCGAATTTATTTTCATTTGCTTCATAGCCAGTAGAATTAATGCTTGATAACAGTATCCTTTTGAAGTTATCTCTGTATCCATTGGTAGCAAATCTTCTTTTGCTGCTAGCAATGTTAAAATATAAAATGGAGCATAAGGAATAACCCCATTTAACAGAGTTTTATTTATAAACTCTTGTAATTCATCATTTGCTGCATAATTTATATTTTCAATATTTGTAAAATCAATCCACTTATCAATTAATTCATTACGTTTCAAATGTCCAAGCATTCTTATAGAATAATGTTTGAAACTTTTTACTAATTTTTCTCTTTCTATTGATTCTTGAAACTCAGATTCAACAAATATTATACAATATGTATCTGTCATACTTTTTATATCTTCAAGTATTTTTGACTGAGTCTTTGCACTTACTTTATGAAAATCATCCAAAATAATGACTTTTCTCAATGTATCAGACTTTAATTCATATTGGTTTGAAATAGCTTTTTCTAATTTATTTTTGATAAAACCAGTTTCATTCTCTTTAAACTGTATGTAAACCGGAAGATAAATTGTTGAATTAAATAATTCCTTAAAAAAAGTTTTTGCTAAAGATGTTTTCCCTGATTGTTCAGATCCATATATAATTATGTTTTTTGGTAATGAAATAAAATCTTCTAACAATGATTCTGACTTTATCTTTTTAGGATCTTTGATATCATCATCTTTCACAGATAATTCTGGATATATAAAAAATGTTTCTAAATCACTTGTAATATCACTTTTATTTTTATAAACAAAATCACTTTGTGTTAAAAATTGAGCAAAAGTCGATGTCAGTTTTAATTTTTAATTATATGTTTCTACATTATCTTGTTTAGGGAGTTCTGATAAAGACATTTTGTTCAAATAAAATTTTCCATCAAAATTTTTTACTTTAATTGCATAACATACATAATTTTGTATATCAAACCAAGTTTCGTTCTTTACAGCAGCATATAGTTTATCGCTTATCCCAAAAATAAAGTTTGAAGTATTATTAAGATTAATTGCGTTTCTCAAAGAATTGTTTTCAACAAAACGCGCGGTCTCGTCTAATCCAACTCCAACATACCCTTTTTTTTCAAATGATTCCTCGCTTTCTACAGAACCTATATGAAGGGCTGCTCTAACTCGGATTTTTAGATTTGAAGAGTTATTTTGCATTTTTTCAAAAGATTTTATTATTTTGCCATAATCACAAGTGTTGTAAATTAAATAAAAGCCATCACCTGTATCAAGTATAGTCTCGGTAATAAGTGGAAGATCTGTTTCAGAATTCTGTTTTACAAAATAATATAATTGTTTTCTACATTGAATTTTTTCTTCATTTTTTTCAATTGTTGATGAATCTTTTATATCAAAACAAGCTATCACAGTATTCATAAATATCTCCTTATCTATAAAATATAATAAGTAATGAACTATAATGACAAGTTATAAATCAACCTTATCTACCTCAACTTCACCATTCATCAACTTTGGTAATAATGTATCTCGAATATTTGCAAGTTTTTGATTTTCTTGCTGATTTTCTTGAACTTTAGAAAAAAGAAAATTCACGAGTTGTTTGAATTTTTGTAAGTTATCTTCATCAGGAATTATGCATTCTACTTTTCCTAAATCGGATTGGGTTATCAAAGGCTGGGTTGAACCTCTATTCATATTATCATAATCAATATTACTCATTATTTGATAAACATATTCATAGTACTTGCTCTTTATTACAAGGGTATTATCAGAAGGCCAACACTCTGTTGAAAATCTTTGAATAACTCCATGAGTACCTACACGACCTGTAATTAAAATTGGTTCATTATATAACACTTGATTTGTGTACCCCATAACAGACGCAGCTCCCACTAGTGGAATTGATACATCCTTTGAGTAATTTGATTGTTTCATAGGTGGTCGTTTGCCACTTGTTATTTCTGCAATCTCCGACAATTTTCCAACTTTCCACCCCTCGGGCATTTTGCCGCCAAATGGTTCGAAGTCTACAAACCAGTTTTTGAAGAGGGCCCCAGCTTGCTGTTCGAGGTTGGTGTTTATTTTGTTGTTCAGTTCGATTTTGTCGTCGAGGGATGAGAGGATGGCGGCGATTTTTTGCTGGGTGGGGAGAGGGGGATGTTTTACAGGATAATTCATTATTGAAGTTTTATCCCCACGTGGCATTTTTGTTCCTTTTGATGTTGCCATGCTGTATTTAAAGAATTCATCATCTGCTAAAACATAATACAAATATTCTTTGGAAATGTTTTCTTTTGCTTTAAAGACCAAAACATCTGCTGAACATCCACCTGAAAAAGTTGCTTTCCAGATTTTCTTAAAATATGGTCGAATATTAGAAACTAAAGTATCATCAATTTCAAAGCTAGGAGTTAATTCGCCTGTTGGTAATGTTGTAGCTGTTGCTATACCAGCACGATTTGGAAACATATTTTCTGTTGAGATATAAGTTGTATTATCTAGTGATGAAACTTCAATTCTGTCTTTTCCATAATCACAGATATCTTTTAGTTTACATTCTTTCCACTCTTCCATTTTCATTCCTTTACTTCTCTTCCTCGTTC
>CAYFND010000142.1:0-4809 GCA_964344405.1 uncultured Treponema sp.
CCAAGCCCTTCGGGCACGAAACCACAGGTCAAGCCAATGTTATACGGACGGCTCACTGAGCCGCTGGGGTTTAGAGTAGTAAAATATATTAGTAGGTAAAATCCCTTATACGCCCTTTACGGGCTAAAAGTAAACCTCCCTTTTGAACAGAAATAAAGAAAAAAAGGAATATTTTTTGAGCAAGTCAAGCTTGCTCAAAAAAATAATTTTAGAATTCTTTTTCTAAAGATATATAACTCTCTTGACGATTTTTCATATATGAATATAATCTTTGATAGGGTTTGATAATCTTTGATAAGGTTTAAGGGTGGATTATGGAAAATTTTGGTCAATATTTAACAGTACAGGATGCTTCGAAAAAATTAGGAGTATCTGTTTCAACACTTCGCAATTGGGATAAAAGCGGGAAGTTAAAATCTCAAAGAAATCCATATAATGATTATCGCATTTATAGTCAAAGTGATATTGAAGAAGTTTTACAAACGCTCCGCACCAGTGTAAAGAAAAACAAAACAACTTCTGTTCCAAAAAAAAGCATTAAAGAATTTGAGAACAAAGTAATTCAAGGTGATTGTCTTGATGTTATGGCAACGATGCCTGATAACTCTGTAGATATGATTTTGTGTGATTTGCCTTATGGCAATACTCAGAACAAATGGGATTCCGTCATTGATTTAAATAAATTATGGGCAGAATATACTCGTATTATAAAAGATAATGGTGCAATAGCTTTGACCTCACAGGGAGTTTTTACAGCGAGACTTATTCTAAGTAATGAAGAATGGTTCAAATATAAAATTGTTTGGATAAAATCAAAATCTACAAATTTTCTTAATGCAAAAAAGCAGCCGCTTAGAAAACATGAGGACATTTGTATTTTTTATAAAAAGCAACCGACTTACAATCCTCAAATGACACAAGGCGAAAGTTATGATAAAGGAATCCGTAAAGACCAGTTTACAGGAAGTTATGGTGATTTCAAACCGCGTCATGTAAAAAGTGATGGTCAGCGTTACCCAAATGATGTTGTTTTTTATGAAGAAGATTCTTTTGATGACTGCGTTTACTTTAAAACAGCTGAATCAGAAGGAACTGTTTATCATCCAACGCAAAAACCTGTAGAACTTGGTCGCTATTTAATAAAGACTTTCACAAATCCAGGTGATATTGTGCTTGATAACGCTTGTGGCAGTGGAAGTTTTTTAATTTCTGCATTATTGGAAAATCGAAAGTTTATTGGAATAGAAAAAAATGAGCAAGTTATGTTGCATAAGGTAAAACCAACTGACTACATAAAAGTTTGCAATGACCGAATAAAAGAAACTATTGCAAAGATGCAAATTGAACAGAAAAATCAAAATTCGTTGAATTTAATCTCACAGACAGCAATAGTTTTTTAGGAGCATAACTTAATGTCAGTGACTTTAAAGGCAAATGAACGCAGTTGGGCAATTCAACTTATTCAAGAAATAACATCTTATGTAAAAGGCAAGCCAGATTTTAAAATCAAACGTGCGGGCGGAGAAACGACAATCAATACAGGAAAACAAAGAATGTTTCCTGACGTTTTGCTTTTTGGCGATGAAAAACAATCGCTTATTCTACAAGGTTGGGAACTCAAAATGCCCGATGTTCCCATTGACGACATTGCTTTTGTAACTGACTCGTGGCGTAAAGCTGAAAACTTAGGGCTTACAAGTACGGTTATTTGGAATTTTCGCTACGCTGTTTTCTATGTAAAAAATAAAAAGAACGGCAAGTTTGAAATTGCCAAGAAATGGGATAACAGCTCTATTATTTCTGAAAATCGTGATGATGTAACCCTTCATCAAT
Source organism: uncultured Treponema sp. (assembly GCA_964344405.1). Classification (GTDB taxonomy): domain Bacteria; phylum Spirochaetota; class Spirochaetia; order Treponematales; family Treponemataceae; genus Treponema_D. The sequence goes on from CAYFND010000142.1 coordinate 1,834, forward strand.
CAAAGTGGCTTAAAACGCTTTTTGAAGTCGTGGATGAAGTGAACCGCTATTTTTGTTTGGGAACTTTTAAACTGTTACGCACAGGTGAAGCTTTCGTCAATTCAACCTCAGAAGCGTTTGTTTTACAAAATAAATCTGTAACCGCTGAACATTTAAAAGAACTCGGAAAAACAGATTCAACGCTTTCTAATTTCATTGATTTGTGGTGGGATGGTGCAAGCGGAGAGTATATCAAAGATGAAAAAGATGCTTATTTTGCCTATGCAAAAATAATTTTGCTCGATTGGATAAACAAAATCACATTCGCCCATATTATCCGTTCTCGATTTGCAACTGCTGAAAAAGTAACAAGCATAACAGACGGAACAACACAAACGGAAGCTCTTGCAATCTTTGAAGAGATAACTGAAAAATGCGATTTCTTTTCTGTCTTTCACAAAGTCGAATATGAAGTGAACTTGCCCGAAATAGTTTGGACACAACTATTAGAAATAAACTCCTTCTTGTGTGACACTCGTCTTGATACTATTGAACAAGCGGATATGCAAAGTCTGCTTGAAAGTGCAGTTCAGGTTTCTCAGCGTGTCATCATCGGACAATTTACAACAGACTATAGGCTTGCAGATTTTCTTGTTCGTGTTGCAACTAAAAATGCAAATGGCTACTGTATTGATCCTTGCTGTGGAACAGGAACTTTTGCAAGAGCCTTTATGAATTACAAAATTGAAAAAGGTGTATCTGTTGAAGATGTGTATAAAACTGTTTTTGCTTCCGATAGACAGAGTTTTCCTTTGCAAATTGCTGGATTGGCGACCGTTTCAAAAGAAAGCGTGAATCTTCCTGCTATCGTTTTTCAGAAAAATGTGTTTGATTTGAATGTGGGAGATAGTGTAACAATTACAAATCCAGCGAACGGAGAAATGCTTGATATTAAAGTTCCGCAGTTTAACACGATTGTTTCAAATCTACCATTTATTGACTTCTGTCGTCATAATATGCACGATAGTGATGATTTTAAGGCAAAAACAAAAGTTGCAAACGAAATCTCAAGCAAAACTAAAATCAGTATAAGCGACCGTAGCGATTATTACATGTGCATTATTTTTCATTTATGGAATCTGCTCAAAGTTGGTGGTACAGCTTGCGTTCTAACATCGAATTCATGGATGGCAACCGCAGCAGGTGCATTTTTCATAAATGCTTTGTCTCATTATTTTACGATTAAGGGTATCATAAAAGGCGGGAAAGGCAGATGGTTTCAGAATGCGGAAATCATAACAACAGCATTTATTCTTGAAAAGAAAAATATTTCCGCTCCAAATATGACTGATAAAGTGAATTTCTATTTGTTGAAAATAGCATTATCGGAATTGGAAAATCGGCAAATCTTGAACAAAGCAGTTGGTACGGTTTTACAAAACAAAGAAATCGATTCTGCTATAATGACACGGCAAGAATATACTTGGCAAGATTTGATCGAAATCAGGAAGTTAAATCTTTCTTTTAATGTAGGTTTCCATAATACAAAATGGCTTGTAGAAAATAAGGCAAAATTTATTCCTCTTGGAGCATTATTTTTTGTATTCCGTGGTGCAAAAACAGGACAGGACGATATTTTTATTCCACAGTCTCCTGATGTCGTTGATAAAGAATATGTTTCAAGAATGTTAAAGAATTCAAAAGGCTGTGATACGCTCATTGCTCAGCCTGACAATTACTTTGTAACTTCGGACAAAACTTATAAGGAATTGGAAGAACTTGGGCATACAAAGACGATTGAATACTTCAAGCAGTTTGAAGACAATTTGAATCAGTCCGTTTTACAACACGGTGATATTTGGTACAACCTCAAAGAAGCAAAGAAAAAGGCAACTTTGATTACAGGTTTAAATCCTGATAAACGACTTTTCTTTGCAAAGTTCAATGAGCCAACTTGCATAAACCAACGACTTATTGGCTTTTTTGCAAAGACAAAAGATGTAAACATCGATATTTGCCATGCACTTTTAAACTCTGTTATAGGAATGTTCTACATTGAAGCAACTGGATTCGGGCGTGGTGCTGGTGCATTGGATTTAAGCAAGGATAAATTTGCCGATTCGTATATGCTTAATCCAAATTTACTTTCAGATAAACAACACAAAGAGATAATAACAGCATTTTCTCCACTCCTGAAACGAAAGATTTTACCTGTTGAACAAGAATTAGAGCAACAAGATAGACAAAACTTTGATACCATTGTCTTAAAAGCCTATGGTATGGAAAGTGTTTATAATGAAATAAAAGATTGTCTGCTTTCCATGATGAAAGTAAGACTTGGAGCAAAAAATAACGCCTAACATAGGTTCGTAACCGACAGGCGGCAAGCCACGTGCGGTACAACCAAATGTTAGATTGACCCTTCGGGCGGAGGATAAATGAAGAATAAAAATGATTATGACAACCGCGACAACGCTATGTTCCACTTTTTGAAACTTCGCGCTTGAGGCGCGGCAAGAACTGCGCCAATGTATGCAATGCAGAAAAAAATCATCTCAAACCTGATTTTTTGGATTGACAATGCTTCCGCCTTGCGTTAGTATTTGATTATGATAAATTCATTTGGAGATTCTGAAACAGAATTAATTTACAAAGGTCAAAGAAGCAAAAAACTTCCGCCGACTATTCATAATGTTGCGCGCCGGAAGCTCCGAATGATATCGGCTGCAAAAGAAGTTAAAGATGTACGAGTTCCGCCGGGCAATAAGCTTGAACAACTGGTAGGAAATCTTGCCGGTTTTTGGTCTATCCGCATAAATGACCAATGGAGAATCGTTTTTACCTTTGAAAATGGAGGTGCAGACAATGTTCGAATCACAGACTACCACTAATGGTAAATTGCCGAATATTCATACTGGAGAAATCCTGAAAGAAGAATTCCTTGTTCCACTGAATATTGCAGCATATCGGCTGGCTAAAGAATTTAAAATTCCTCAA
>CAYFND010000143.1:0-4405 GCA_964344405.1 uncultured Treponema sp.
CTTGGGTTTCAAAACCAAAAAGAAATTATCTACATACAGGCTCATTATCTCATATAGTTGGTTATGTAGGTGATATTACAATAGATGAAATGACTTTGCTTTATAATCAAGCTTATAAAAACAACAGTATTATTGGAAAAACAGGAATTGAAAAGCAATATGATTCCTTACTTCAAGGAAAACAAGGACGAGAACTTTCAACTGTTGATGTTCACGGACGAATTATTTCTGACAAACCAATAATTGAACCTCCAGAAATGGGTAAAAATCTAGTTCTAACAATAGATTCAGATATACAAAAATTGGCAGAAGACGCTTTAGGTCACAGGGTTGGAGCTTCTATAGTATTAAAACCTGCTACAGGTGAAGTTCTAGCCATGGTTTCTTATCCATATTTTGACTCAAATATCTTTAGTTCAGATGATAACGCAACAGAATATAGCAAACTTTTAACTGATGAGTCAAAACCTTTAATAAATAGGGCTGTTCAAATATCATATCCACCGGCGTCAACATTCAAAATCGTAATGTCTACAGCTATGTTACAGGAAAATGCATTTCCTTCATCAAAAAAAATTGAATGTAAAGGTAAACTTGTATATGGTGGAAGAACATTTCATTGCCACGTACATGAACCTGGACATGGTTGGCTTGATTTAAAAAATGCAATGGCTCAATCTTGTGATGTTTATTATTGGACTATTGGTAGAGATTATCTTGGAATTGAAAAGATTGCATCTTATGCAAAAGAATTTGGATTAGGGCAGAGTTCTCAAATTGATTTACCAAGCCAAGTTTCGGGATTAGTTCCAACAGCAGAATGGAAAGAGAAAAAATTCCATGAAAAATGGTTAGGTGGAGATACAATGTCTTGTTCTATTGGACAGGGCTATCTTGAAGCAACTCCATTACAACTTGCAAATATGATTGCCATGGTTTCTAATGAAGGAAAAATATACAAACCTCATATTTTAAAAGAAGTAAGAGATCCATCTACGGGAGATGTTATTTCTGAAGTAAAACCAGAAGTTCTATTTGAGTCAACAATTGATAATAATGTATGGAAGGAAGTTCAAGAAGCATTACGATACACAGTAACAGATGGAACTCCTCAATATCCAATGCATAATGATGTTGTTCAAATTGCTTGTAAAACAGGTACAGCTGAGGTAGATAGATATAAAGATAGTTGGCACTCATGGCTTGTAGCATATGCACCATATGATGCGCCACCTGAAGACAGAATATGCGTGGCCACTATAGTTGAAGCTTGCAATGTTTGGGAGTGGTGGGCTCCATATGCTACTAATATCATTATTCAGGGTATATTTGCCAATCAAAAATATGAAGAAGCTGTTAAGTCGCTAGGATTCCAGTACTTAATGAGTGATAGAACTAAACGTGAATAAAAAGGGTGATTTATGAAAAAAATATTATTAATGTTTGATTATTTGCTTCTTTTAGTAATTTTTGCCCTTGTCACATTAGGTGTAATGTTTATTTATTCTTCAAGCGTTAATACTGATGGTATTTCTGTTACAAATGAATATATCAAACAAATAATTTGGTTTTCAATTGGATTTATAGCTTTGATTTTTACAACAATTTATGATTACCGTCGCTTAGAATCAAAAGGGTTTATTTTATATGTTCTGCTTATTCTTGTATTAATTTACACTCTTATTTTTGGTAGATATGTAAATGGAGCTAGAAGCTGGATTGGTTTGGGAGAATTTGGAATTCAACCTTCAGAATTTGGTAAGATTTTATTTATAATTTTTTTAGCTAAATATCTTGATGAAAGCTCTCAAGAAAATCAATTGAAAAGATTTTGTATTTCTATTCTTATACTTTTACTTCCTCTTGGATTAATTCTTCTTCAACCTGATTTAGGAACTGGTAGCGTTTATCTACCAATATTTTTGTTCATGTGTTTTATTGCAGGTATTCCAATTCATTATATTCTTTATGTTTTTTTAATAGGATGCCTTACCATTGTTTTTGGAATTCTTCCAGTTTGGAATACAGAAATTGCAAAAACACCAATTGCCGCAATTACTATTTTAACAAACAACAGATTGAGATATATATTAATTGGTTCAACACTTCTTATTTCTTTAATTGGAATTATTATCAAAAAATTTTTTCATAACAGAAAATATTCTTTTTGGATTACTTATATTTTTTCAATTTTAACATTTTCATTATTGTTATCTGTTCTATTTAATAAATTTCTAAAATATTATCAAATTAAAAGACTTATAGTTTTTATGGATCCTAATACCGATCCTTTAGGTTCTGGGTGGAATCTTATTCAATCAAAAATTGCAATTGGTGCAGGAGGAATTTTTGGACAAGGGTATCTACAAGGAACTCAAAGTCACGGTCGTTTTCTTCCTCAACAAAGTACCGATTTTATTTTTAGTATTCTTTCTGAAGAATTTGGTTTTGTAGGTGGACTTGTAGTTTTCTTTCTATATTTAATTATTTTTATTAAAATACTAATTATTGTAAAAAACAGCAAAAATAAATTTGGTTCTTACATCGCAATTGGTATTTTTGGAATGTTCATTTTTCATTTCTTTATTAATGTTGGAATGGTTATGGGAATTATGCCTATTACAGGTATTCCGTTGTTATTCTTATCCTATGGTGGATCTTCATTACTAACAGCCATGACATGTATGGGACTATTGATGAGCATCAATTACAGAAAAAAAGACCTTTCTTAAATCTTCATAAAACAAACTTAATTAACAAATCTTGTTTGAAAAAGTTTGTTTTCGATTATTTATTCCACTATTTATAATGTATATTCTGTCTACCTATAATAATATTTAATTGTTTTATTAAGAAATCATCACTCATCTTTCTTGGTTTACACCACTAGTAATTTTTATCACACTATTTCTGATAATTTTTCACGAATAAACTCTGACTTTTCTTTTAGACCTATTTTACCAAGCTTTATAAACATTACATTTGGCAAAGAAGAATTCAACCTAATAATTCCAGGATTATTTTTAATAAGCCTTAATATCTTATCAATTGAAATATTGGAAATATCAGCAAAATCAATCCTTATTTCACCTTGTCTTTCTTTTATTGATGCAATATTTAATTTTCTACAAATGATTCTAATTTCTGCCAGAGACAACAAACTTGAAACTTCATCCGGTATAGGACCAAACCTATCAATTAATTCCGACAACACAGAATTAAATTCACTTTCAGTCATAACAGATGCAATCTTCTTATAAATTTCCATCTTTATTTGAGGATTTGTAATATATGAATCCGGTATAAATCCCGTATATTCCATCTCCATAAGAACTTCACTTGTTTCTTTATAATCTTTACTCTTTGTTAATCTATTTACAGCTTCATTCAATAATTTAACATACAAATCAAAACCTACAGAATAAACATCACCAGACTGATCTTTTCCTAAAAGATTTCCAGCCCCTCTTATTTCCATATCCTTCATAGCAATTTTAAAACCACTACCTAATTCTGTAAAATCACTTATAACTTGAAGTCTCTTCATTGCAACTTCACTTAAAGACTTATTTCCAGGATACAGAAGATAAGCATACGCCTGCCTGTCACTTCTACCAACACGACCTCTTAATTGATACAGCTGAGAAACTCCATACATATCGGCTCTATCTATAATAATTGTGTTTACATTTGGAATATCTATACCATTCTCAATAATCGTAGTTGCTATCAAAACATTAAATCCGCCCATTTTGAATCGGTGGAAAATATCATCCAACTCAGTACTAGTCATCTGACCATGAGCAACATCAACTAAAGATTCTGGAACAATCTGTTCTATCTTCTTTCTAACTTCTAAAAGTGATTCAACCCTATTATGAAGATAAAAAACCTGTCCACCACGCTCCATTTCAAACCTAATAGCCTTTGCAATCCTTTCATCAGAATACGCATCTACGACAGTTTCTATAGCCTGCCTGCTTTTCGGCGGAGTTGTTAATAAGCTCATATCTCTAATCTTTAAAATACTCATATGGAGCGTTCTTGGAATTGGTGTTGCCGACATTGTAAGACAATCTATATTGTTCTTCATCTCCTTCAGTTTTTCTTTATCTTTAACACCAAATCTTTGCTCTTCATCAATAATCATCAAACCTAAGTTTTTAAAATGAATATCTTTTTGAATAATCCTATGGGTTCCAACAAGAATATCAATTTCACCCATAGATAATTTTAATATAATCTTCTTCTGTTCTGACGGAGGAACAAACCTTGACAAACGAGCTATTTTTACAGGAAAATTCTTGAACCTTTCCATACAAGTTTCATAATGTTGTTCTGCCAAAATTGTAGTTGGAGCTAAAAATGCAACCTGTTTACCACCCATAACACACTTAAAGGCAGC
>CAYFND010000144.1:0-4403 GCA_964344405.1 uncultured Treponema sp.
GTTGAGGTATTTTTATGTCAAAAACAGAAGTTTTTAAGAAATTTGGTCCAATTCAAATTGATGATGCTAGTATGAATGAAACTTGTAATGCTTATATTAAGTGGAAAGATTTGAATACATATATTTCAAATTGCAGTCATCGTGGAATAAATATGCCTGATGCAATAAGCGAACCGATGGGTTGTTATTGTTTAAATTTAATTTGGAATCGTGGAGATGAAGTTGGAGATGCTACAAATCCTAGAACTGGAGAAAAAATTGAATTTAAGGCAACTTCAAGGTTTGAAGGAGATTTATCTTCTTTCGGTCCGAAATGTAAATTCGATGATTTAGTATTTTTAAGGTTTAATCTTGATGATAATATTTTATTTATTTACGATTTAAACATAAATTCAGAAGAATTTGGAAAACTGCCTGCAAATTCAAAAGAAACAATTCAAGACCAAAAAAATCAAGGTCGTAGACCCCATGTAAGTTTGCAATCATTATTTATCGAAGCAACAAAAGACAGAGAAGAACGTGCTCCCGATATAATTTTTGACATTCGTAGATGTACAATAATTGATAATCGTAAAGTAAAAAAATAGAGATTGCGGCGCGCCGCGATTTGGTATATAATTACCTCCAGTCAAGCTGGAGGTAATTATATTTATGTATACTTGTGCTTCTTTTTTTGCAGGTGTCGGCGGTATTGATAAGGGTTTTGAAAATGCAGGGATTTTCAAAACAATTTACGCAAATGAATTTGACCCTTTCCCAGTAAAAACATACGAAAAAAATTTTGATTTAAAAGTAGATTGCCGAGATATTCGAGAAGTAAAAGCCTCTGAAATTCCAGATTTTCAAGTAATGCTTGCAGGTTTTCCATGCCAGGCTTTTTCTGTAGCTGGTTACAGAAAAGGATTTGATGATGAAAAAGGGCGTGGTACTTTATTCTTTGAATTAGTTCGCATTTTCAAAGAGAAAAAGCCTGAAATCATCTTTTTAGAAAATGTAAAAAATTTAGTAAGCCATGACAATGGAAATACTTTCCAAGTAATATTACAAGAACTTCAAAACGAAGGTTATAGCATAAAATTTCAAGTTTTAAATGCAATGGAATATGGAAACATACCACAAAACAGAGAAAGAATTTATATTGTTGCTTTCAAAAATAAAGAGCAGTATAAAAATTTTGAATTCCCTCTTCCTATAAAATTGGAGACAAAACTTTCTGATGTAATAGATTTTAATACAAAAATTGATGATAGATATTATTATACAGAAGGAAAATATAAAGGCGATATTTATGAACAGTTAGTTGAAGCAATGAAAGACGATAATCAAGATATTTATCAATGGCGTAGAAAATATGTTCGTAAAAATAAAAGTGGTGTTGTTCCTACCCTTACGGCAAATCAAGGCGAAGGCGGACATAATGTTTGCTTAATTAAAACAAAAAATGGTATTCGTAAAATGACCCCACATGAATGCTTTAATGTTCAAGGTTTTCCAAAAGATTTTGTTTTGCCAGAAGAAATGAGCGATGCAAAGTTATATAAACAAGCAGGAAATTCCGTATGTGTTTCTGTAATACAAAGGATTGCAGAAAATATAAAAGAAGCTGTAGAAGAAACCGAGAAAAAAGAAAAAACTGCATAACATAATTTTCAAAGCCGACAAACCGGTCAAGCCGGTTTGCGGTTTAAAATATTGTTATGCTGACGACTAACGTCGCTAAGAAAAAAAACTGAATTGCAAATTAATTGGCTTTATCTAGATGACCCAGATATATTTATTATCATCATTAAGAGAACCTTATTTCATAACTATTGTTACTAAGTTCGAAAAAAAATTATAAAAGATTTGCTTCAGGAATACATAAAAAAGTGTGATTAGCACATAAAAAATTTGACTTTCTAAAGTAATTACAATATAATTACATAAGGATGATAACAGGAGGTCAATATGGAAGTAGCTGTAGTTCAAATAGGCAACTCCAGAGGTGTTAGATTACCAAAGACAATTCTGGAACAGTTAAATATATCAGATAAACTGGACATGGAAGTAAAGAATAAGCAGATAGTTTTAAAGCCTTTAACCGATGAGGCACCAAGAAAAAACTGGACACAGGCATTCAAAAAGATGCACAAAAATGGAGACGATGTAATAGGCTATGTGCAGGAATCAGAGGATTTTGAATGGGAGTGGTAATAAATCAGTATGAGATTTATCTGATAAATCTAAATCCGACACAGGGACATGAGATTAAAAAAACACGTCCCTGTCTTATTATATCACCAGATGAAATGAATCATAATATCGGGACTGTAATAATAGCGCCGATGACGACAAAATCGCATGATTATCCGACAAGGATACCAATAAACTTTGAAAATAAAGACGCGTGGATAGTACTGGATCAGATTAGAACGGTAGATAAAACGAGATTAGTAAAAAAACTGGGAATAATAAAAAAAGAACAGATAATACAGGTAAAAAAAATCATAAAAGAAATGTTTGTGGATTAGCATAACAACAGCTTAGACACTGACAATGCTTTTGACACGGTTTATGCTAGTCGCTGCGCTCCATACGCATAAACCGCGCCAATCCGCTGCGCGGACCAGCATTGCAGGTCAAGCTTATGTTAGTTGGACGCCTTCGGCGCGCGAGGAGAAGAAATGGAACAAGATATAAAATATTTGGTTGAATGCTTTGATACAGAAGCGACTAATTATGATTCAGAAACAAATACATTTCATCATCAAATTTCTGAATATATTATTCTTTATAATATACTAAGTGTAGTAAATAATAATCATAATATATCAATACTTGATTCAGGCGGGGGTACTGGAAAAATTGCATTAGAGCTTAATAAATTAGGATATAAAGTAGAATTAATAGATATAAGTCCTAAAAGTATTGAAATTGCTCAACAAAAATTTAAAACCAACAATCTCAAAATTGACACTTCAATACAAAATAGTGAACATACTAATTATAAAGACAATACATTTGATTTGGTAATATTAAACGGAGCAGTGATAAGTTATACACAAGATCCTGAACAGCTATTACGGGAAACAAATAGAATACTAAAGCCAAGCGGAAAAATTATTTTCGATTTCTTTAATACAATTGGTTGGTCAATTGAAATAAAAGATCCTCAATTAATAAGTAAAATAATAACATCAAATAATTATTTAGTACAAATGCCAGATTGGAATTATCCAGCACGTTTAATGAGTATAAAATATATTGAAGAAATTCTAGTAAATAATGGTTATAAAATATTAAATAAAAAAGGTCTTATAAATATTACACATGCATTTGATATAGATTATCGATATTCAAAAGAATATTCATTTGATGTAGTTAAAGAATATCAAAAAATTGAATTAGAATTAAGTAATCGTGAAGATTGTGTTGGTACGGCGTGGAGTTGCATAATAGTTGGAGAAAAAATCAACTAACAACTGGTTCAACCTGTCAACGCTATTGTCACGGTTATGTGCTTACGCACAAACCGCGCCAATTTACGCGTTGCAGGTTAACCAAATGTTATGTGGACGCCCGCACTGGGGCGCTGGAAGATATATGAATAAAATAAAAGTACAATTTTATGAAGACAACACAATTGATGATAACAAATTAGAATTTGCTGTAATATTGGCAAAATATCAGAATAAATGGATATATTGTAAACATAAAGAACGTGATACATGGGAAATACCTGGAGGTCACAGGGAAAAGAATGAAAAAATCTTAAATACTGCAAAACGCGAACTGAAAGAAGAAACTGGAGCTCAAAATTTTACAATAATTCCTATCGCAATTTATTCTGTAACAGTTAATAATAAAACTAATTATGGAAAATTATTTTATTCAGAAGTTAAAGAAATGAGTCAAAATTTAGAATATGAAATAGAGAAAATACAATTATTTGATGACATTCCCGACAAACTTACTTATCCAGAAATTCAACCTTATTTATATAAATATATAGTATCAAAAATAAATCGAAATAGAAAAGAATTATAGGTGAGTACAATTGAAAATAGTAACTATATGCGGAAGCATGAAATTCGAAAATGAAATGAAACTAATTGCTTTTCAATTAGAAACAAAATACAAAATGTGCGTCTTACAATGTGTCTATAATGAAGACGATAAAGAGTTATCTACTGCTGAAATTGAATTTCTTAACAAATCTCACTTTAAGAAAATTGAGATATCAGATGCGGTATATATTGTTAATATAAATGAGTATATTGGGGACCAAGTAAAAAAAGAAATAGCTTATGCAAAAAAATTAGGAAAAGAAGTTATTCTTCACACTGACTTTATAAAATAATATAAACACATAACAAAGGTTCGTAGCCGACAGGCAGTCGAGCTGCCTGCGGTACAACCAATTG
>CAYFND010000145.1:0-4312 GCA_964344405.1 uncultured Treponema sp.
AATGTTTCTGCAAGAATGTTTGAAAGTCATCCTTATGGAGTTGATAAAGAAACAGGTCTTCTTGATTATGATGCAATTGAAAAACAAGCCATGGAAGTAAAACCATTGATTTTATTAACCGGATTTTCTGCATATCCAAGAAAAATAAACTTCAAGAGATTCCGTCAGATTGCTGACAAATGTGGAGCAGTTTTAATGGTTGATATGGCTCACTTTGCAGGTTTGGTTGCTGGAAAAGTTCTTACAGATGATTTTGATCCTGTAAAATGGGCCGATGTTGTTACAACTACAACACATAAAACACTACGCGGTCCTAGAGGTGCCATCATCCTTTGTAAAAAAGAATTTGCTGATTATGTGAATAAAGGTTGTCCAATGGTTTTGGGCGGTCCTCTTGGTCACGTAATGGCTGCAAAAGCTATAGCATTTAAAGAGGCAAGAACTCCGGAATATCAGGAATATGCACATAATGTTGTAAAAAATGCACAGGCATTGGCTGCAGCTTGTATGAAAAAAGGAATGATTTTACAGACAGGTGGAACTGACAACCACTTGATGCTGGTTGATGTTACAACTTATGGTCTTACAGGAAAACAGGCAGAAGCAGCTTTGTTCAAATGCGGAGTGACAGCAAATGCAAACGCACTTCCTTATGATAAGAACGGAGCTTGGTGGACAAGTGGAATACGTATTGGTACACCAGGTCTGACAACTTTGGGAATGAATGAAGCAGATATGGAAGAAGTTGCAAATATCATTGATCTAGTATTAAAAGGAACAAAGCCTGGTCTTACAAAAGAAGGAAAACCTGCAAAAGGTAAAATCCAGCTTGATGAAGCTACTGAAGAAGAAGGAAAGAAACGTGTAAAAGCCCTTCTTTCTAAACACGTTCTTTATCCAGAATTGGATTTGGACTTCTTAAAGGCTCAATTTGTAAAATAATTGACAATTTTTAAGCAAGTTCAAGAAAACTGATAAACAGATAATTATACGGTTGGTGTTAAAACTAATTTTTAACACCAACCGTATTTTTTTTAAGTAAATAATTGATATTTTAGCTAAAAACACTTACAATATAAATATGAATACAAAGAAGAAAGTTCGTTTATCAGATATTGCAGAAAAATTAAATATCAGCACGGTTACAGTATCAAAAGCTCTTGCTAATAAAGATGGAGTTGGTGACGATTTAAGAAAAGAGATTAAAAAGATTGCGGAAGAGATGGGTTACAAACTTAAAAAGAACAAACTGTCTTCATCAAACAAAATCACAGGGAATATCGGTATTCTAATTCCTTCTAGATTTTTTTCACAAAGCATTTCTTTTTACTGGTATCTGTTTAATTTTATTTCTACAGAATTATTACACCGCAATTATTACAGCATTATGGAATTGCTTTCAGATTCAGATGAAGAGAATTTAATGCTTCCCCGTATTCTGAATGACAAGAAAGTTGATGGAATAATTATTCTTGGACAAATCAGTTCTAAATATCTAGAAACAATCAACTCTCATTATGACAACTTCATTCTTTTGGATTTTTATTCAAATCAAACAAATATAGATTGCGTTTCAAACGACGATTATTATTGTTCATACATTTTAACAAGTTATGTTCTAAAACAAGGCCACAAGAAACTTAGATTCGTTGGAAACTTTGATGCCACAACTTCAATCCGCGACAGATACATGGGATTTCAAAAAGCCCTATTAGAAAATGGAATTGAGACATCAGTGAAAGACATTATTAAAGATAGAGATGAAAAAGGTATGTCTATTGAAATACAAATACCTGAAAAGGATATGCCTACAGCCTTTATTTGTAATTGCGACGAAACAGCAGTTAATTTGATTCATGAACTTACAGAAAAAGGCTACAGGATTCCAGAAGACATATCCATCACCGGTTTTGACAACTACATTGAACAACAAAGGGCTTCTACAATTAATTGCAAGATCACAACTGTTTATGTAAAACCAGAAGATACAGCTACCGTTGCTGCCGATTTGATAATTAAAAAAATTACAGGTCAGCCTTATGTTAAAGGAAGACATGTTGTTGGTGGACAAATTATTATTAGAGATTCCGTAAAATCTCTAAAATAAAAAATCTTTACTATCTGTTTATAATTATGCCTGTAAAATTGCTGTATTTGAAGCCTTCATCTTGGTGAAGTGATTTTACATGCAGAGTTACAGACTTTTCTTCTTCTCCATCCAAAATAGTTCTGTACGCCCATCCTAAATAATTATTCCTTATGGAGTTGAAGCATTCAAGTTTTACTTTTTTACTTTCAGTTCCATTTTCAAAAGTCACCCATGACTCTTCGTCAAAAAACTTATCACTTTCACAATATGTAATTCCAATAGTTTTTGCCTTTATCTTGAACGATATTTCAGAGTTGCTTTTATCAGTCTGCCAGCCGTATTTTTCATTACCATGTTCAACCCATTCACTGTGGACAGGGCTTGTATTTTCGTAGTTTGAATTGCCGCATGGTGAAATATTGTCATTTGTAAAATATTCAGCTTTCTCAAAATTATCTTTATAAAGAGGTTTGACTATTTCTTTTGAGAATTCGCAATCGCTTGGAGAACGGGCTGCAACCCAGTAAGATTCAAGTTTTTCTTCTATGAATGAAGCTATACTCTTGTGTCCTTCGTTATTTGGATGAATTGTTTCTTCACCGTCAAAAAAAGATTCAAAATATTTTATGTTTGTCTTGTTGAACAAGCAGTCTTTCCAACTTACAAAAGGAATTCCGTAATGATTGCAGATTTTTTCTTGTTCAAATTGCTGGCCGCTAAAAGGATGTTTTCTTTCATTTACAAATAAAGCTAGAACACCGCAAGATGTGCCGTTCGTCATTTTTCTAATAACGCCTTCATAAGTTCTACATCTTACTTTTTCTTCAAGCCATTGGTCGTTCATAGCAAATTCAAGGATAACCAAATCAGGATTGTACTTTTTCACATGGTTTTCTACGCGGACAACGGCAAATGCAGAATCTGTTCCGCTCACACCTTGATTTATATATTTGATTTTTGATTTATCAGTACTTTTAGATAAAAACCATCTACCCACAGTAGCAGCCCAGCTTTTTTCCTTTATTGGATTTGACGCATAACCAGTTGTAATTGAACCTCCAAGTGTGATTATTGTGACAGGTTCGCCTTTCTTGATTTTATCCATTGCATTTAAAATTCGTTTTTCATTCTGACTGAACATATTTTCTCCTATAAAAAAGACAACGATGAATTATCTTTCATTATTCTTAATAAATTCTATTATTTTTTCTGCGGCTTTTTCATGAGTTATTCGCCCCGGATGACCGCGTGAACCTTTCTGTTCATCTGTTTTCTCCAATTGATCCATTGATTCCAGTGTGAAAAAATAAACTTTCTTATCATCAGTTTCCGCTTGATATGTTGTTACCGCTTGTTCTATAAAAGTTGGCATTGATTCAATTGGAATCATTCCACAAACCCAGGCTATAGTTGCTGAAGGATTGTTTTTTCTAATGACTTTAAGAAAATCAATCACACCGTTTTGAACTTTTGCAACATCTTCTTTATTGTAATCCCCGTTTGCAAGGCGGTTGAGTTTGTATTCAATTCCAGTCGACTCATCTTTCCAAGATGGAGTGTTGAACGAAGAATTGTCATTAGTTCCAAGGTTTACAAAAACATAATCAGCTTTCCATGAGGAAAAATCATATTTCTCACATCCGCCTTTTTCTACGTATAAAGGACTTTTCATAACAGAACAGACATCTTCATAATATTTTGGAATTGCATTTTGAACGTTGTTATCCCATCCTCTAATAATTCCCCAGCCACATTGAGAAATCAATCTAAAATCGGCGTTCATCTCTTTAGCAACTTTAAAACCATAAGATTTTGATGCAGACATCCATGAACTTATCCATTCCATTTCATCTTTTGAACCGAACAAACCTTCTCCTGACGTAATGCTGTCTCCAACAAATTCTATTTTAAGGGGATTTTCATCAACCGGTAGAAATTCTGCGTCATCACTTACAGAAACTCCAACCAGCTCCAGAATATGATTCTTATCTCCGGACATCGGCTGAGTGTCTTTAATCATCATAATTTCATTTTCTTTCTCACAAGACAAGTTTCTTGCAATGCAATATGAGCGGCATCCTTTTTCAATCGGAAACCTTGACAACTCTTTGCCATTTATGAATACAAAGACATAAGATTCGTGATTATCATAATTTGAATTAAAAGTAGCCCAAATTTCTGAGGTTTTTAACTTAAATTTAATTCCAGAACCAGCCCAGAAAA
>CAYFND010000146.1:0-1457 GCA_964344405.1 uncultured Treponema sp.
AGGTTTTAAAACACCTGAAGAGGTTTTTGTCGCACTTCGTCATTGAATGTGGGATGTCAATATAACACATTGAATCAAGTTAATACCAGACAATTTAACTTTTGTATTTTGTCATTTGAACTTGCCGTTATTTTGTGCGTCTCAAGTGAACGAGTACTTGGAGAAGTTTTTGTAAATTGAAAAAAGCCTAGCCCGCCATGGAGCCATGCCGGAGGCAGTGCGGAGCACCGCGCGTAGTAAGTGGCGGAACGGCGGTTAGTAGAACAAGCTGCTCCAAAAAATAAAGAATATTCAAAATAACCCTTACTTTGTGCAAATAGCGTACTGAAATAACCTTGACTTTATGCAATAAAATATTCAAAATAACCTTGACTTTGTGCAAAAAGAGAGGTTTTTATGGAATTTCAAAGGGAAATAATCAACAATTTGAGGGAATGGCGTTCTAGTCCCTACAGAAAACCGCTTGTTCTTAGAGGCGCAAGGCAGACTGGAAAAACTACAGCGATAAAGCAATTTGGCAAAGAGTTTGATACTTTTATTTATTTGAATATGGAAGATGAAAAGGCAAAATCTTTTTTTACAAAGGGGCTTTCTGCAAAAGAGTTGATTCAGCTGATTTGCCTGGAAACTGGTATTTCAAGAAAAGGCGACACTCTTCTTTTTATTGATGAGGTTCAGAACTCAAGTGAAGCTGTTGCGATAATGCGATATTTTTATGAAGATTGTCCTGAGCTTTTTGTAATTAGTGCAGGTTCCCTTCTTGAAATTATGATGGATATGAAGAAAATCAGTTTTCCGGTTGGACGTGTTGAGTATCGATATTTGCATCCTTTAACATTTAAAGAGTTTTTGCTGGCTTTGAACGAGCAAGCGGCCTTGGAACTTTTTCTAACTATTCCTGTGCCGGAATTTGCTGTCTCTAAATTGTTGAAGCTTTACAGACTTTATTCTTTTACTGGTGGAATGCCGGAAGCAGTTTCTCGTTATGTTGAGACAAAGGATTTGTCGGCTCTGACTCCGGTCTATAGCAGTTTGATGACAGCTTTTCTTGACGACGTTTCTAAATATACAAAGGGCGGTCATGATACGGAAG
Organism: uncultured Treponema sp.; assembly: GCA_964344405.1. Taxonomy (GTDB): domain Bacteria; phylum Spirochaetota; class Spirochaetia; order Treponematales; family Treponemataceae; genus Treponema_D. The sequence continues at coordinate 1,094 of CAYFND010000146.1, forward strand.
TGATTCGGCATGTGATTGAGACGGCTCCAAGTGAGACTTCAAAAAGAATTACTTTTGAACATTTTGGAAACTCTGGTTATTCTTCACGCGATGTGGGAGAAGCGCTTAGAACTTTGGAGAGGGCGATGATTGTTAGCTTGCGGTATCCGGTTTGTGAATACAAGCTTCCTCTTGTTCCAAACAAACGAAGAAGTCCGCATCTACAATTTTTGGATTCTGGTCTGGTGAATTATTCTCTTGGAATACAGTCATTTTATTTTGAGAAAGAGACTTTGAACGATTTGTATAACGGGCTTATTGCAGAACAAATTACTTTTCAAGAGTTAACGGCTGCAAGTATTACAGAAAATAAGACTCCTTTGGT
>CAYFND010000146.1:1467-4298 GCA_964344405.1 uncultured Treponema sp.
AACGTTTATCCAATTGAAGTTAAGTCTGGTAAGACAGGCAGGCTTCGCTCTCTTCATTCGTACATAAATAATTCTGAATGTGATTTTGCAATCCGCTTGTATTCGGATAAAGTTTCTCTGGAAGATTCTGTTACTCCATTGATTCAAAATGTTGGTGGAAAGAAGTTCAGGCTTTTGAACCTGCCGTTGTTTTGTGCGTCTCAAGTGAACGAGTACTTGGAGAAGTTTTTGTAAATTGAAAAACGCCTAGCCCGCCATGGAGCCATGCCGGAGGCAGTGCGGAGCACCGCGCGTGAGCAAGTGGCGGAACGGCGGTTGGTAGAACAAGCTGCTTCAAATGATTATTATATGAAGGACAAGCGCAAAAACGGAGGAGCTAAAATGGAAAAGTATATTTGGTTATTTCCAGTCTTATTTATTATTCATGATTTTGAAGAAATAATTGGTTTTGGAATTTGGGGAAAGAAAAACATACCTGTTATTCAGAAACGATTTCCAAAAGTCGGAAGGCTCTTTGAGAAAATGTATTCTCTCTATAGTACAGAAGGAATGGCATTAGCTGTCCTTGAAAGTTTACTACTATGCGTGATTATTTGTCTGCTTGCGGTTACTTGTGGACTGTATCAACTTTGGCTGGGTGCATTTATTGCATTCATCATTCATATGTTCATTCATATAATTCAGTCTGTTTTATGGCGTGGATATATTCCAGCGTTGATTACCAGCATATTATTGATTCCAATAAGTATTTTTATTGCCAGAGGCAGTTTTCAAGAACTACAATACTCAACTTTAACAGTGATAGTTTGGAGTTTGATTGGCCTCATACTGATTATGGTTAATCTTCAGTTTGCACATTTCCTTATGCATTGGTTTACAAAGAAATTCAATTTACAAAACAACTCTCAATAAGTAATTGCTTAATTTGAACTCCACTCAAACACCGCGAGCCGATTGTTTATTTTTTCCAAAGCAAGTCCGATTATTTTATTTATAAATTCCTTTACTTTGTTATCAAACATTATTGTTCTTGCGATTACACATTCATGAGTTATTAATTTATCGAAGTTCTTTGTATCAACATTCAGACTATGGTTATTTTTTAGCCCCAGCTTTTCTTAGAATAGCTTCAATACGATCAAATTCATTATTGGAATTAATTATGTATAGTGCAGTTCCTAATTTTGAATCATAATTCACATCAATTCCTTTTTTTATCAGCATATTAACTTTAGGAATAACCAATCCTTCTTGATCTCCGCCAAAAACCAAAGCTTCTTTATGAAGTCTTAGTAGTGAATAGATGAGAGCATTATATCCAGAATCATTTACATAATTTACATCAATTCCTAGATCTATTAAATACTCTAAAGAATCTGCATCCCTTGTTACAAATGTTGCAGGAGTTCCACCACATAAAAATTTCGGATTTGCACCTTTTTCTACCAGGTTTTTTGTTATTGCAATATTTGGACTAAAGAAAAGTGCGGGCATACCTTTATTTTCTACTAAATTTGGATCTGCACCTAAATTGAGCAATGTTCTTACACGGCCAGTATATCCTTCTTGAGTTGCACATATTAATGGAGTGTATCCTGAATTGTCTGCTAAATTTATTTTTGCTCCTTTTTGAATCAAAAATGTTGCTATCTTTGTAAATTCACTATCAGTTCTTTCTAGCTGATTTAAGTTTGATATAAATCTTAAAGCTGTACAATTGTCTTTTGTTTGTAAATTTGGATTTACTCCTTCTTTTAATAATAATTCCATTACTTCATAATTTTCATTTTCTGCCGCTGAAAGCAATCCATTAAATTTTCCTTCACCATATTGAGTATCAAGATTGAAACCATGCTTTTTATAAACTTGAATAACATCTGATAAATCTTTAATAGTCATCCAAGATTTTTCAGCAACATCAACTGCTTGTTGCCCCAAACCTTGACTTAGAATAATTTCTTTCATTTGTTTTTTAACTTTTTCAGTTGTAAATCTTGTATGTGCTGCCCAATAAGTAAATGCAGTATATTCACGATCAACATAATACATATCTGCACCATAGTTTAATAACAAGTCAATAACGTCAGCCTTTTGAGAAAGAAAAAGAGCCCTTAAGTCATTTTTGTTTTGAGCGTTAGGATTAGCTCCTGCTTTTAATAATGTTTCTACAATATCAGTCTTTCCTGCATAGGCCGCTACAGAAAGAACATACATTCCACTAGATGATGATCTTGAATTTGGATTTGCTCCTTCTGCTAATAATTGTTGTACACGTTCATTATCGTTTTGCATAACTGCTAACTGCAATTCTTTTTCACTTTGACTTGCACTATAACCTCCAATTGCACCCATAGATGAACAACTAATAGTGGTGGGGACAAGTAATTGGAAGGAGAAAACTTATTTTAAGTTCAAATTCTTTTATGGTGATATAATGCATTTGTATGAAAGGTTTTTGCGTTTATAAAAATAAACTCGGTTTTATTAGAATTGATTATGAAGATGACTGCCTTGTGGGAATTAATATTTTTTCTGAATGTTCTGACTTTGGTGAAAAAACTATATTTTCAGATAAAGTTTTTGGCGAGCTTACAGAATATTTTGAAGGCAAGCGAAAGACTTTTGATGTTGAATATAAAGTTACCGGTACAGAGTTTCAAAAAAAAGTATGGTCAGCCCTTGCTCAAATTCCATACGGACAAACACGCTCCTACAAAGATATTGCAATAAGCATTGGTAACGAAAAAGCCTGCCGCGCTGTTGGTATGGCAAACAACAAAAATCCAATAATGATAATTCTCCACATCCTTTGCATTTCGAATTGCCAGTTT
>CAYFND010000147.1:0-409 GCA_964344405.1 uncultured Treponema sp.
TATGTCTTTTGAACACTAGGACCTGAACCTAGCGCGTCTACCAATTCCGCCATCCGGGCTTAAGAATTAATAAAATATATCAAAATAGACTCTTTTAGTCAATCTTAGCTGTATAAACAACTGTAAAGGCAGATTACAAGTATGATTAAAACAATGAAAGTTGTAATGTAAATCCAAGCCGGTAACCCGTAAACTTCATTTTTATTCGAATAATTCTGATTTGATGAGTCAGAATCATTTTTATATGAGCGTCCTCTAAAGATTTTGTTAAAAATAGAAGTGTTCTTGTCTGAATAATTTCCAGATGTATTTACAGCATAACCACAATTAGGACAACCATTTTTGAATTCTTCATTGAATCCAGTTTTTCCACATTTTGGACATCGTACGGAAGCAAAGAATTTACCGC
>CAYFND010000147.1:419-4274 GCA_964344405.1 uncultured Treponema sp.
AAGTAGGGCAGAATTTTGATTTTGATGGAACTTCAGAACCACAACTTTCACAAAAGAATTTTGCTTTTTTAGAATCGTTTTTTTTCATAACTATTCACTTAATTCAATTTCTAAATCTTCATTTGTAATTTTAGAAATAATTCCACTTTTTGTTATATTCTCATTATTTATAGAAAGTGTTATGTAATTGATAACGTCACCTTCTTTTAAATATTTTATATCAGAAGAAAAATCATAAGTTATTTTGAATAGATTGTTTCCAATGGAAGAAAGTTTTCCATTAATGATTTTTCTTGTTTTAGGATTTGTCATCATAACTTCAGGACTAATATTAGTAATATCATTGAAGAATGCTTTTATTTTTTTATAAATGTCTTCAAGTGAAGTAATTGTTAGTTCATTAATTATGCCGTTTATTCCGAGTAAAGAGACTTTTTTATTGTCTTCTTGGGAAAGAACATCTTTTTCATATAAGAAGATGGCAATTTTGTTACCACCAATGCCGCTTTTTAAGAATTGAGTTAGTGTCTTCCAGTGTCTAGGATATTCAGAGGCGCTTATTAATACTACATCAGGTCTTATTTCTTCAACATTATCTAAAGCTTTTAAAAGCCATCTGTAAATAATTGTATCAAACTCTTTATTTTTAAAGAATTCATCAGTTAGAGAAATAAAAGAATCATCATCCGAAATAATTAAAATTTTCATTCTGTACCAAGATTTACAACTGTATAATCATATATCAACCAGATACCTTCTCGTTGATAAACCTTATATGTATAACTTTTCTTCTCGCTATAATTTGGATATTTAAACCATTCTGTTACAACAACAGTTCCTTCATTTGGAGTATAAGAAGTTCTTTCTATCTGGAATTTTTCAGGAATTGCGATGATATCATTTTCTATTCTTGATTGCATTAAGTCAGCTTTAAAAGATTGAATCATTCTTTCTCTTTCATCAGCTGAAACTGCTGCGTATTTTTTATTTAATGAAGGTGTCTTCTTTAATAAAGATTCTACATCCATATAAAGGAAGTATTGGTCCCAAAGTGATTTCTGTCTTGAAATAATTGTTTGTTCAACAACTTTATCCGGAGATAAATCAGTTGCCTGTAGAATATCAACAGTTTGAGCTTCAACAGGAATGATTGAAGAAGATGCAGATGATGTAGAAGGGCGTGTTTCCAAAGTCAATCTGTTTGATTTTACAGAAAGATATTTAGATTTATATAATTCTGGATAAAACATCAGCTCTAGATAATAAATGGAAGGTTCTTGAATTTTAATATAATCTTTTACATTTTCAATAAACGAATATTCTTCACCTTGTTCAAGTGATATTTCACGGAAATATACAGTTTGATTTGTACTTCTTTTTTCTATTATAGATGCAGTTTGTTCCAACATATCGTGTTGAACTGTGTATGCGTTAAAATCAAGACTGAACATTCTGTCATCAGCAAGTTTGAATCTTAATGTTTCTGTTCCTTTATTTTTTATTGAAACATGAACAAATATAGGATTATCCGCACTGTTACCGGCATAATATATTGTCTTGTTATAATATTTGATAGAGACAGAAATTGAAGATAAATCATTTTTCATACTGTCATCAGCAAAAATCATCTGTCCAAATATTGTAATAATTGATATACTAAATAAAATTCTAAATATTTTTTTCAATTTTAAACTCCAATTTAATATTTTATATATCGGAACAAATCAATGAATACATTATCAACTTCAATTAATAATTTAGTGCATGACTGGAAAGATTTAAAATCTGCAATCCAATATGTTGAAAATCAAGATACGCATTTTCCTGTAGAAATTGAAGGTGTTCATGGCGCTTTGTTTTCTTATTTCTTATCTGAAGTTTCCAATTATAGCAAAATAAAGTCAGTTTATAGTTCTAATAATGGTGGTATTGAAACATATTCTATTCTTTCTTCTGATATTTTGATAGTAGTTCCAACAGAACATGAAGCAAATGATTTGTACACAGATATTAAGACGATTATTCCAGAATCAGAAGTTTATTTCTTTACAGGATGGGGAACAGTTCCATATAAACCTATAGCTAAAGGTTCCGTAGTTTTTGGTAAAAGAGCCGGAGTTCTGTCTAAAATTCTAGATAATAACTTAAATAGTATAGTTAAGCAGACACCTAGGTACTTTATTATAACTCAACGGACTTTTATGTCTTCATTACCAGATCCTGCATATTTAAAAAAACAAGTCTTTAAAATTTCAAAGAATGATAAGATTGATACTATTAAAATAGCTAATAAATTGACTTCTTTGGGGTATATAAGGGTTCCGAAAGTTAGTGTCAGAGGTGAGTTTAGTCTTAGGGGTGAAGTTTTAGACTTGTTTTTACCTTGTGATGATAACGCCACTAGGATTATTTTTGATTTTGATACAATTGAAGCTATTAAAAGTTTTGAAATAGATAATCAGACTACAATCAGTAATATTAATTCTGTTTTAGTGTATCCATTAAAAGAGGTTGTTTGGAATGATGATTTGATTTCCACTCTGGATAAAAAAATCAATCAATATCAGTTGTCTTCAATAAATACAGATGTCGATTCGTTGGATGTTGATGCATCCGTTCATCTTCCTTTTTCAGAAGATGCCGTTAAAGTAAAAGATAAGATGATTGATGAATTGATGTCGGTTGGTCAATCAGAAGGAGAAGAATTATTCTATGGTTTTTTGTGGGATAACGAGTACTCCATATTGGATTATTTTGATAAGTCATCATTTGTCTTTTTTTATGATTACGACAGGCAGAAAAATGCCATTTTATCAATAAAAAGAGAATTTGGGGGAATGTATAGAAAAACAAGGGAGTTATCTCCAGTTCTTCCTCCGGATTTAATGTTAAAAGATTTCAATATACAGTTAGAAAAAGTTTTAAGATGTCTACTTTTTAAGACTATTTCAACTGTTACTACTGATGTTATTGATGATTCTGTAGAATCAGAAGAAGAAGTTCCTGAAAAAACGAGTAAGGCGATAAAAATTGAATCAGAACCATCAAGAAGTTTTTTTGGAAATATTAATTATTTAAAAGATGAAATAGATAGGCTTCAAAAGGATAAATGGAACATCTTTATTTTTACTGATAATGAAAATCAAAATCTTCGTATTCGAGAGATATTCAAAAAATATATAGAAGTTGAAGATAAAGATATTGAACCAGTTAAATTAATTCCAAGGGAAATTTCATCAGGTTTTAGTGTTTCTGATATAAAATTATTGGTTATCCAAGAAAATGAAATCTTTGGAAGAAAAAAATATGTTGCAAAATCAGTAAATAAAGCAAAAAGTAGTGTGATTGACACATTTATTGAGTTGAATCCTGGAGATTATGTAGTTCATGTAAACTGGGGAATAGGGCTTTTTCATGGAATAGAACGAGTCAAATCTGCTGGTAATGAAAGGGATTATATAAAGCTTGAGTATGCGGAAGAAGAATTTGCATTTGTTCCTATAGAGCAAGTAAATCTTGTTCAACGATATATTGGAAATGAAGGTGAAAAACCAAGGCTTGACAGGATTGGTAGTAAAGCATGGGAAAACAGAAAGAATAAAGTAAAGAAGATAGTTGAAGATATAGCCCAAAAGCTTATTGATTTGTATTCAAGACGAAAAGCATCTGTTGGATTTGCCTTTCCTAAAGACACAGAATGGCAGGCGGCTTTTGAGGCGGCTTTTCCGTATGAGGATACACCTGATCAAATTACAGTAACTGAAGATATTAAAACTGATATGGAGAAACCTGTTCCGATGGACAGACTTGTCTGTGGTGATGTAGGTTACGGTAAAACTGAAATGGCTATGAGGG
>CAYFND010000148.1:0-4106 GCA_964344405.1 uncultured Treponema sp.
ATTCTCGCTAGTACCTCAGGAGAAGCTGTAGCTGTAAATGCCGTTACAAGAGGGGGATTTATTTTTTGAATGACATTGCCCAATTTTAAATAAGAAGGTCTGAACGAATCGCCCCATTCAGAAACACAATGGGCTTCATCAATTGTAATATGCCTTATATTACATTCTGATAATCTTTTTAAAAGGTTTTCATTTTGAAGGACTTCTGGATTTGCAAGTATGATTTTTGCATTTTTGTGAATTTTATCAAAATTTTCTTCGGTTTCAGTTTTTGTCATTCCCCCTCTAAAAACAACACATGTCAGATTTCCTTCTTCCATTCTTCTTTGTTGATCTGACATCAATGCTAATAAAGGGTAGATGACAAGGGTAGGTCCATCAAGTAAGAGTGCGGGTATTTGAAAACAAAGCGACTTCCCAGCTCCCGTAGGTAATAAGACAATTTGCTTTCCCTTACAAAACGAATCTTGATTTTCATTCTCAAAAACTTTCTTCTCTTCCGGTGTTAAAGCTTCATACAGCTTTTGATATGAATTAGCTTCAATAATATTTTCAACAACCAGCCTCTGCCACGGGTATAAGTATTTTATCCCGAAAGATTCAAAAGCTGTATGAGTAACTAAATCTAGTTCATCACAACACTCAACTTGACTTTCCATACAATAATATTTTCTATTTTGTATCATTCTGGAAGTTTTTAATAAAAAATAGTTAGTTTAAAATTGTGATTTCAACCCTTCTGTTTTTTTCTCTTCCTTCTTCTGTATTGTTTGTTGCTATCGGTTCTTTAGAGCCTTTTCCCTGGGTAAAGATATGGTATTCGTCACGAATTCCAAGTTCTTTTAAATAAGTCGCAACACTTTCAGCTCTTTCTTCAGATAACGCTTGTCTTGCTTTTTCACTGCCTCTATCTGCACAATGTCCTGTAATTAGCAAGTCGTTAGTGTAGTCCTTTAGAATATTTGCAATTCCTTTAATCTTTTCTTTTTCAGAATCCAACAAGATGTCAGAATCTGGTTCAAATTGAATGTTTTGAAGGCTGATGACTAGTCCTTTTTCACCTTTTGTAACGGAAATATTGTTCAAATTCAAATCATCAACAGAATCTTGAATTCTTTTTACATTCTCTTCATCGTTTACAGACTTAAACTCAGTTACTTCGGCACGGGCTTTTCCTCTAAAAGTAAAGACTGTCCCCTCAATGTCTGTAAGCTGGATCTGGAAATTTTCAGAATAAGTTTCAAGGATTCCTTTTTCATTATTCCAATATAAAGTTTGTTTTGAATAACCTTCTGATGAATAAAGCGAACTTCCTTTTTGTAGTGAAAGCCTGTCGTTTACAAATCCAAACTCGTAATAAACGCTTATTACATTTAGTGTTTGATCATTCACAATTCTATCTTCAACATAAGTGTAAGTTGCTGTAAAAGGAATGATTAAAGGTGTGTCCATATTAAATGCTGAGCGCAAGTCATGAACTTCTTTTCCCTCAGCCGTCCAGGAATCTCCAACGGATACTTCTTTATCAGAAAAAACTGGTACATTTCTTACTGTCGGCATGAATAAATCATCAGAAATTGTGAGTTCACCATTCTGCTTTCTAGAAAAATTGCTGAAAAATTCCTCTCCCCAAGATAAAGATTGATTTGTGTAATTAGAAATTGTATTTTCCGTTGTCATGTAAGAAGCATTGATAAATCCTTCACCGTCGCTGGTTACATCTGTAATTGTTGATGAAATCCTATTGATGATTTCCGACTGGTGGTTCAAATATTCATTTACAAAAACTTCTTCTTCAACTGTAGAAATATAACTGGCGCTGTCACCTTTTTTATGATTGAATTTAAATAACTTTCCTTCAGATGCAAAAAGTAACCCTAGTTGAAAAATTGTTAGTATAAATAAAATTTGTTTTTTCATGATTTATCCTGATATTTAAATTTGATAACGCTTTTATTATCGGTTGTTTTTTGATATTTTTGAAACATGATGAGTATTATTGATTTTATTCCCAGTGATTATAAAATTGTTTTTATAAATATAATTTGTCTTGTATGTTTATTCTTGTTCTTTCTAACAGTTGTTTTGCTTATAAAATCAAACAATAAGCTGACAAAGGAAAGGAAAGATGCTGTAAAAAGGTCGCGAGCTGTAATCCAAGGGCAGATGGCTGAACAGATGGCTCCTTTTTTTCCAAATTTTCCATGCAATCCAAATGATGTAAAATTCATCGGCAAACCTATAGATTTTATTGGATTTTCAGAGGATGAAATTGTTTTTATAGAAATGAAAACAGGAAATTCTCAATTGAGTGAAAAAGAGAAGAAAATCAAAAAGCTTATTGAAGATAAAAAAGTTCGTTATGTGGAATATAAAGTGAAATTTTAAATACTTTTATTCTGGAATATCATTTCCGTTTGTTAACAATGCCGACATATTGCCCGTCAGATAAGATTCGCAAAGATTTTCTGGCATCGGCTTTCCTTTTAAAAAGCCTTGAACTATGTTGCAGTTAATTTTCTTCAGTAAATCCATTTGTTCAGGATATTCAACGCCTTCAGCAATTGTAGAAAGTCCCATCCGTTCAACCATGTTAATAATTGAACTTGTAATATGAGCTTGAACACCGTCCTGTGAAGTTATGTTGTTAATAAACGACTTATCGATTTTTAGCGTATTCAGCGGAAGTGCCTGTAAATAACTAAGTGAAGAATAACCGGTTCCAAAGTCATCAAGAGAAATCTTTATCTGCATGTCCTTAATTATTCTAAGTTTTTCAATAGTTGATTCAATGTTATTAATCATAACACCTTCAGTAACTTCAAATTCCAAATACTCAGGATTGACGTTATATTTTTTAATCAAAGATGTGATAGTTTCTATAAAAGAATCTTGTTTTAGTTGGCACGGAGAAATATTTATAGACATAATGCCTTTGAAGTCAAACTCGTCCTGCCATTTTTTTAGAGTTGAAAAAGCCGTGTTCAAAACCCAGTTGCTTATTGGAATTATGAGTCCAGTTTCTTCAGCAATAGGTATGAATATAGAAGGGGGAACTTCTCCTAATTCATCGTCTGTCCACCTGATAAGGGCTTCAAAACCACGAAGGATACCTGTAGAAATATCAAATTGAGGTTGATAATTTAATGTGAAGTTGCTTGTTAAAACTGCATTTGTTATTTTTGTCTGCATTGAAAGCTGTTGAATAAACACACGCTGCATATCTGGTTTAAAGAAAATAAAGCAATTTTTTCCGTTCTTTTTAGCATAATTAACAGCAATATCGGCAAAACGAACAAGTTTATCCTGTCGTTCAGAATGATCTGGATAAATTGGAATACCGCCAGAAATACTTATCTGCTCCAATTGAAAAGCTTCAAAAATTGTATCAGTAATAGTAATTATAGAATCGATAGAAGATATTTTTGAGATAAGGACATAAAACTCATCATCGCCACTTCTATAAACTTTTATTGATTCCCGCTCAAACTGTTTTAAGATTTTTGCAGCTTTAATTAAAATAAAATCGCCTTCTTTTTGACCCATTGAATCATTGATATTCTTCATATTGTCTATATCAATTACAAGGATGGCAACTTTATCATCTTCATATTTTGCAATATCAAGAACAGAATCAAAAGTTTCTTTAAAAGAAACTCTATTCAGCAAACCTGTAAGGGAATCTCGAATAGAACTGTCATGAATTCTTTTTCTAAATTGTTTTTCGGAAGTTATGTTTATAAGAGTTACGATAATATAACTGCTAGAATAGTTCATCTCTATTCTGTACCAAAGTTTTGTAAAAGGGGAGAAATAAGTGTGAGAATTATCACGCTCATTTCTAACAGATTTTAATGCTATTTCACTCCATGGGACATCTGTTATTAGTCTATCTTTAAATGACGACCAAGTCGTGTTTTCCTGAAAAATTTCACCCGCTACTTTTTTAAATCCTGTATTGAGAAAATTTATTTCAAAGTCAACAATCTCTCCGGTGGGATTTAATATTGGTTTACCAACAAGAATCGGTACTGCAATATTATTAATTATTACTTTAAGCTAAGCCCTTTGTCCAGACATTTTGTCTGAAAAATAACGAATTTTAT
>CAYFND010000149.1:0-4045 GCA_964344405.1 uncultured Treponema sp.
ATAGCTTGCAAAATGGATTGTCTTAAGCCATGAGGAGAACTTGACGGTCCAGTACTTGCCGTCGGAATAGGAGAACCCATGGCCGAGTAGAAACGAAAGCAGATTCTGTTTGGCGCGCTTGCATGTTTTGCTTACCGAGCATCTCATTCTGACTATCTCCTTTATCGCCTCAATATTTTCAGAAGGAAGAACAACCTCCTTGTATGAATGGAAGGCAAGAGCCTTTGAAAGCATCTGGGCATCTGACTTGTCTGTTTTTACAGCCTTGTCCTTCGCTGTCTTGGCAATCGAGGTTGGAGCCATAATGACACAGGCGAATCCCAGTTTCTGCAGTTCCCTGCAAAGTCCGAATCCTGTGGGACCGGCCTCGTAGCCGCATACGGTGATGGCACCGTTGTTCATCTCTGATACTTTCTTGAGATATCTGACGACGTTTCCTGTCGTTGACTTCATCTGAGTCTGGGAAAAGAGCAGATTACGTTTTGCATCGAAAGAGCACAGACTGTAAGTGTCCTTATGGACATCCATACCTACATAAATTATACTTGCCATGGTGGGCCTCCTCTGTTTGCGGTATCCGAGCCGCTTTTGTTGTTAACTCAAGTTTGCCGTAAATCCGCGATTTACAACAGACCTGAGGCTCACCATATTGTATGTTTTTATGTGGACGCCTTTGACGCAAAAAGAAAGGATAAGAATATGTTGATTGATAATATACGAAATTGTGAAAATATATTTCCGAGTATTTTTTCAAACAGGAAGGATGTAGATTACGGAATATTTTTCTATAATGAAGATAATAAATGTTCTTATGATAGTAATCATGTGATTCTTTTCCCAGAAAAAATAAACAATTTAAATAAGGTTTTAAAAGAAATCGCTGAATTTTATAAGGATAAAGGTCTGCTTCCAAGAATTTATCATCCGTTTCAAGAAAGATATTTTTCCGATAACAAAGAGGTATTTATTGAAAATAATTATGAAATAGCATCATATGGTGTCAATAAATTTATGTTACTATCAAAAAACAATATGCTTAAAGTCGGTAATAATATTGAATGTAAACTAATTAGTAATTGGGATGAAAATATTGAGAAGGAAGTCTTTTTAGCTTCGAATGAAGAGTATGAAATAAATGTTGCTAAAAAATACGTAAATAAAAAAAACTGCTATGTTTTTGTTGGATATCTAAGAACAAACCCGGTAGCTATTACTTATATCCATTACGACAAGGAGAATAATGTTACAAGATTTGATTATATTCTTGTTTCGAAACGATATAGAAATTTAGGATATGGGGCCGAATTGTTGAGTAGTGTTGTTAATTTTTGTCGACAAGAGGGACTGATGAATTGTTATCAATGGCCAGATAATCCTATTTCAGAGAAATTATCATTGAAAGCAGGATTTAGATATTTATTTGAAGCAGAAGCTGGGGAAGCTGTATATAATGGATAATATAAAGGACACATAATAATCAGTTCAACACCGACAATGCTTTTGTCACGGTTTATGCAGAAGTAAGAAATAAATTATTTTCGGAACGAATGACTCATCTGCTAAGATAATGAGAAGCATAAACAGCGCCAAGCCATACGGGCACAGTATTGCGGGTTAACTGTATGTTATGCTCACAGCCCACTGGGCTGGTAATTAAAAAAAAATTACAAATTTGTGAGTATTTCAAATTTTCTTAAAAATGGAAAAGGAAAATGGAACAACTCACAGAAGATCAAGTAAGAGATAATGCCGGAAAAATTTTAGGCTTTGAAAATACTGAAAATGTTGATTCAGGTGTTGGACAATTAACAACTTTTAACAATTTAGGATTTAAAGGTATTATTGATAAACCCGATGGTTGGTATTTACCAAAAGATAAGAAACAAGTTGCTATAATCCTTGAAACTAAGAATAGTAAAGAAGATTTGTCTAAACAAAAATGGCATGATGAAATAATCAAAAACATAATAATCACACAAAAGAAATATAAAAAAGTGGTCGGCATTCTGTATAATGGTTTTGATGTTGTAGTTTACAAAAATTTAGAAGAAGTAACCGCTGTAAGTGGGCTTCAAAATAAAGAGTATTATTTAAGCCTTTTTACAGAAAATACAATAGATAAACAAAAAATATACAATCTAACTAAAAAAATAAATGAATGCCTTCATTTTGAGTTTGGAATAAAAAATCTGTATCATCGAATGATATTTACAGCTTGTGCCTTAGTTGCAGAAAGATATGATGCAAATTTATCTAAAATTAAAGATATGGGCTACTCCACTTTTCATACAGCAATTCATTCTACATTAGCAAAATCTCTTGAAACGGCAAGAAAACAAAATCAAAAATTGGATTTGCTTTTGGAAGTATATTCAGAAATAAAAATGAATTCTTGTGAAAATCAAGAAGCTATAAATAATTTTATAGATTGGGTTGTGGAAATTTCCGAATCAATAAACTCGGATTATTGGAACGGTGAAGATGTAATGGCAATTTTCTTCAACGAATTTAACCGTTACAAAGGAAAATCCGAAAGTGGTCAGGTTTTTACACCAGACCATATAACTTCATTTATGTATCGTCTATTGAATGTAAATAAATGTGATTATGTCTTAGATGCAGCGTGCGGCTCTGGATCATTTCTTGTAAAAAGTATGTGTAACATGATAAGAGAAGCCGGTGGAGTTACAACAACAAAAGCTACAGAAATAAAAACTTCAAGACTTTTTGGAATCGAGTTTGATAGACAAATTTATGCACTTGCCTGTGCTAATATGCTTATACATAAAGATGGTAAAACGAATCTTGAACAAATGGATTCAAGAACACAAACAGCTTGTTCTTGGATTCAATCAAAACCTATTACAAAAGTATTAATGAACCCTCCTTTTGAAACTCGATATGGTTGTATTACAATCGTAAAGAATGTTCTCGATAGTGTAAAACGAGGAACTCAATGTGCATTTATTTTACCTGAAAGAAAATTAGAAAATGTAAAAAATGCAAAAAATATTTTAAAAAGTCATACACTAAAGAAAATTATTAAACTTCCAGAAAAAACATTTAGCGAAGGAGTAACAACATCTATTTTCATTTTCGAAGCTGGCATTCCTCAAAATAATACAGAAATTTTTGCTTGCTATATAGAAGATGATGGTCTTGAAACTGTAAAAAATCAAGGAAGACAAGACATTAAAAATCGTTGGCCTCTAATTGAATCAAAGTGGGTCGAAATTATAACTAAACAAAGCGGAGATTCTTCCTGTCAGTGGATAAAACCTTCTGAACATTTAAGTTATCAAGTTCCAGTAAAAGAAACAGAACTATTTGAAAGTGATTTTTCAAAAACAATGACAGAGTATTTGATGTATAAACAACAAATTGATGTAAAAGAATTAAAGGATAGATTGTATGAAAAAATTATGTATAAAAGTTCAATAGAAAAGAAAAGCAAAGACTATAGCATTATAATCGAAGGAAAATAAATTATGATTAAAATTGACACATCAAAATGGGGAGATTTTAAGGTTGGAGATTTATTTGATATTCATCCAACTAAGGCTTACAAATTAACAAATTCCAAGTTAATGTCTGAAAACGGTGCAAATCCTGTGGTAGTAAATTCTAGTTATAATAATGGGATCGGTGGGTATACAGAGTTGAAAAATACAGAAACAGGAAATAAAATCACCTTTAGCGACACAACATCAGCCGATGCAATTTTTTACCAGGAAAATGATTTTGTTGGTTATCCACATGTTCAAGGATTATACGAACTTGGGGAATATAAAGGAAAATGGAATAAATATTCATATTTATTTTTCTTAACTGGTTTTAAAAGTTCGGCATTTTGTTTAGGCTTCGATTACGTAAAAAAGTTTAATCGTGAAATTGCAAAAGAAATAATTGTTAAATTACCTGTTGATTCAAAAGGAAAAATAGATTTTGAATATATGGAAGGATATATGAAAAGTATCGAAGAAAAAGTAATTGTAAATGTAACGAATATTCAGGAAATAGTGATATAATAAAAAAGCATAACAAA
>CAYFND010000150.1:0-4005 GCA_964344405.1 uncultured Treponema sp.
TAGTTGATTTTACTTCAAATACACCGTCACCCAATTCAAGGATTGAAATATCAAATGTACCACCACCCAAATCGTATACGGCGATAGTTTTTTCTTTATCCTGGTCTTTATTAAAACCAAAAGCTAAAGATGCAGCAGTTGGTTCGTTGATAATTCTTTTTACATCAAGACCTGCAATTTTACCTGCATCTTTTGTTGCTTGACGTTGAGCATCATTAAAATAAGCGGGAACTGTAATAACAGCCTCTGTAACTTCCTGACCAAGATAATCTTCTGCAGTCTTCTTCATTTTCTGAAGGATGAAAGCTGAAATTTCCTGTGGTGAATATTGTTTTTTAGAACCGTTTTCATCAATTTCTACACGAACATCAGCACCGTTGTCCAATACTGTGTATGGAAGTTTTGTAGCTTCGCCCTGTAATTCGCCAAATCTATGTCCAATAAGTCTTTTTACAGAATAAACTGTGTTCTTTGGATTTGTTACCATCTGATTTTTTGCAGGAGCACCAACAATTCTGTCTCCTTTTGATGTAAATCCAACGATAGATGGAGTTGTACGACCGCCTTCAGAATTCTGAATTACAACCGGTTCTCCGTTTTCCATTACGGCTACACACGAGTTTGTTGTTCCTAAGTCAATACCAATAATTTTTCCCATTTTATTTTCCTTCCTCTTAAACTTTATTATTCATTAGGTGTTTCTACCATGACTTTTGCATGGCGGATAACTTTATCCTTAATTTTGTACCCTTTCAAATAAACTTCTTTCAAAGTTGATTCTTTAGCATCAGGATTCTGTACCCTTCCTATTGCCTCATGTTCATCAGGATTGAATACATCACCAGCGGCGCCATATCCGACCAAGTTGTATTTTGATTCAAGGATGTTCACAAGATTTTTGTTAATCATCTTAACGCCATCAACTATGGACTTTACATCCTTAACACCGGCGGCGGCATCAACAGTTCTGTCGAAATTATCAAGACTGTCAAGTAAATCACTAAGAAGATTTGCATTTGCATAATCAAAAGTTTCCTGCTTTTCTTTTAACATTCGTTTTCTGTAGTTATCAAAATCTGCAGCACGACGTAAAAGTTGATCTTTTAAATCTGCATTCTCTTTTTCTAATTCAGCAATTCTTTCTTCTGGTGTTTTCTCTACTTTCTTTTCAGATTTATCTTCAGCTTCTTCTTCATTCACTGTAGATTCTGAGTTTTCAACAGGTTTTTCAGCTTCTGATTTTTCTTCAGCCTTTGTCTCTTTTTCTGTCTGATTTTCTGTTGTCTCATTCTGGTTTTCAACTTTATCTTTTGCCATATTTTCCTCCAAAAGTATTTATCTTTCTATTATTAATTACATTTAAAATACTAATTCACTATTAAAAACGTCAATAAAATTTGTAATTTTTCTTATAATTTTTCAATAAAAGGAGGGGGAGATTCAACATTAATGGTTTCTTTGGTGATTGGGTGGACAAAACTAAGGCGGCAGGCGTGCAACATCATTCTTTCGCACTTAATTCCACCGTACAATTCATCACCTAAAATCGGCAGGCCCAACCCGCTCAAGTGAACCCTTATCTGGTGAGTGCGTCCTGTAAAAAGCGTACACTTCAACAAATAGCAGTTGATTTTTCCAAATGAGAGTTTTAACACGATGCTAAAGTCTGTTTTTGCATATTGACCGCCGTTTCTTTCTGTTACGGCGCCCCATTTTCCTGCTTGTGTTTTTTTACTTATTCTTCCAATGTAGTTTTCAACTGTAAAAGAGTCTTTGATTTTTTTATCAGCTTGAACAAGCGCAAAATATTCTTTTTCAAACTTGTGGTTTTCAAACAAATCGTGAACGTCTTTATTAACGCTTCTTGTCTTTGTAAAAAGAATTACTCCTGAAGTTTCCCTATCAAGCCTGTGGAGTATTCCAACATAAGGAGGATTTCTCAAAGATGGATTTTTAGACCACAAGTATTTTACAATTGCATCGTGCAAATTATCACGGTTTCCAGTAATTGTTTGTTCAACAGGGAAGAATGCAGGCTTGTCCACCATAATCAAGCTGTCATCTTCAAACAGGACATCTTTTTGAGTGAGTTCAAACTTTATATCATCAGGTTGTTTCTCAAAAAAGAATTTATCTTTGTCAAAATCAAAACTAACTGTAGAATTTGACCTAAGTTCAAAAGCAGGACGTCTATTCTGCTTTCTATCAACAAAAACCGCTCCGGAAATAATAAAACGCCTTATCTTGCTATTTGAAACTTCTGGATTATCAATATTGAATTTTTCAGCTAGTTCAACAATGTTATCTTCAAAATATCGTCTTAATAAATCATCAAGCCTTGTATTTGCCGTTGCTTTAATTTCAATTCGTTGGGACATTTAGTAACCAGGTTTTACAAAAACATCTTTGTTGTTTGGATCCACAACCTTGTTGTAAACTCTTTCTTTCCATTCTTCTTGAGGAATATCTTCAATTGAAACAGAAAAATGCTCTTTACCACGGTTTAACTGTTCACTAGCTGTTTTTACTATCGCATCAGCTAACTTTTGCTTTGTTTCATCATCCCTTCCAGGATACATTTGAATTGTAATATGAGGCATAAATTCGACCTTTATAAAATTATATAATCAGGATTGTCATCGTTATTATAAATCCTTACTTTGCTATGTTCCATGCAGACGTTTTCAAAAAAAGATTCCAGTTCCAAACATTCAGGACTGAATAAATCATCTGGATTATAAGAAGTTTCCAAAATTGATTCTTCCCCTTCTCCACAAAGTCTTGCCATCGCACCGTTTATTTTTACGACATCTCTTACTAAAGGCATCAAATCGCTAATACCTTTTTCTTCATACTTCTGTTCCAAAAATAAAAGCTGCATTTTTTCAATTGATTTTGAATTTTCATTCTCTGGATTAAAGCCGTTCTTAAAATCACAATTGTTACATCTCTGCCATTCTGCAAAATCAGCAAAAAACTTTGACGGATAAATTTTTAAAGGCTGTAATACAGAATTCATCCAAGTAACAGCTCTTCCCGCGGTGTAAAACGTTCTGCATGCAAAACTAACATCTCTGGCATATCGAATGTCTTTTGCAGAAAAAAAGGCCGTTACTTTTGCACTCTGTCCGTTTTCTAAAGATTCAGTTTGAGGAAAATCAATATGATTTGGATATTGTTGAATCGCAAAATCAAGTCTGTCTAAATATAGTTTTAAAGAATCATTGGGCTTGTCTGCATATGTGAGATAAAATCCAAAAACGATTCCTTCTTGATTCAATAGATTTGTTTTTTTAGAATAGAATTTTTTGTCAAATAAGAATTTTTCACCTTTAATAGTACCGTTCATTGGAATATCAAAAGAGCAAAAAACTTTTTGTGCTGAATTAATCACTTCTTTATCAACAAGCTCTGGTTCTATAAAAATGTTCACAAAAACAGAAGGGGCTTTTTCGTAGAAAAGATTCAATAGATGAAGAAGTGTTTTTTTATTTTTTGAAACATTTTCATCATTTATACAAACTTCAGTGATTTTCTTTTGAATTAAAAGAGGAATTTGTTTTTCTAGTTCTGCCGCGTTGAATTTATATTTCTTAACTGGTTCCATCTTTTAATCCAAATTTTGATTTTATTTATTAAAGTAAAACGATTCCGCGTTTTTCACAGTCTTTTTTAATTTCATCTGTCCAAACACTAACTTGAGTTTCACCAATATGGGCTTTTTTCAATAAGAACATACACAATCTTGACTGACCAATTCCGCCACCCAATGTTTGAGTCAATTCACCTTTTAAAAGTCTAGAATGGAATTCAAACCTGCTTCTGTTCTCGTTTCCGCGTTCTTCTAGTTGGGCTTTCAATGATTCTGGACTTACACGAATTCCCATAGATGATAATTCAAACGCTGAATTTAACACATCATTCCAAACAATGATATCACCGTTCAAACCTCTGTGTCCGTCTCCAGTTTCTGTAATCCAATCATCGTAGTCAGGCGCCCTACCA
>CAYFND010000151.1:0-3957 GCA_964344405.1 uncultured Treponema sp.
CCTTATACCAGGTGTCAATATTCTCTCGTGGTGAAAGTCTGTATTTTATACCGCTGAAGGCTTGTTCCAAAATAGGCATCCATTCACTTTGCGGAGCAGAACTTCCAACGCTCATTCCAGGTTTTCCAAAAGCAACGTAAGTGTAGTGACCGTCAATTCTTTCCCCGCCAGTCGCTTGAAAACCAAAGATAATCGTTTTCTTGTTTGCACTTTGTTCATTAATTGCTTTTTCCATTTCTACCGACTGCATATTATTGCCCACAAGAACAATCGTCTTGCTCACATTCTGTGCGAGGGTGGGAAGAATTGCCGGCATCTGTTTGAATTGCATTACTGCAAAAATAATATCGTATTCGTCAGTCGGCAAAAGCGAATCAATAACTTTTGGATGGTCGACAGTCACTTTTTTTGAGAAGTGATTTTTTTCTATAAGCCCGTCTTTTTCTAGAACAGCTTTTTGATTTCCTCGTGCTAAAACTGTAACATCATTTTTAGTCTGGCACAAACAATGAGCCAAACAACCGCCAATAACACCGACACCGTAAACTAATATTTTCATTTTGATAAACCTTAGGATTCAAACCACAGAATGTGGTTAGTTGCCTATAACTATTGTATTCATAAACAAAAAAAAGTAAATCAAAATGCGATAAGATAAGAAATCATACATTCATTTATTTCGAGGGGATTCAGAGTGGCAAGAAACAAATAGTAGTTTTATAAAAAGGATTAGTGCTTACGCTTTTCCTTTTTTTTCTGCTGTTGTAGCAAGAACTTTTGTTGCTTTTCTTTGCGTTTTTCAATTTTAGAAAGAGATTTCTTTTCTTCAAAGAATGATTTTTGAGATTCCTTGAACGCATCAAGTGATTTTTTTATAGAATGAGTTTTATTAGATTCTTTTTTCACTCTAATTTTGATTGGTTTTTCAATTGGAAAAAACTTTACTTTGTTAAAACCATAAATCATCCAATGAAGAATCTCTGGATTAGACGGCTCGGAACCAAAAACATAACGTCCGGTATAGAATGAGTTTCCAATCTTCTTTTCAATTAGGGCAGTCCAAAACTGACCGTCAAAATAAATTGTTGTGATTGTATAATCTTCCACCTTTCACTCCTTTGGGCATAGTTATCCCAGGAGCAAAATCGGACATTCAAAAAAATTGAAAGGTTACTGAGCCAAAGCCAACAGGACTACCATACCTGTTCGTGTTTTTATTTTGCTTAATGTTCACATAATAATAAGTTTGAGAAACTCTGGCAAGGGAAGAAAGAAATCTTCTTCTCACATAAAATTAAAAATGATATTCTAAAAATTATTCGCTAAGAAGGAAGTTTTAAATGTTGAATTGTCTTATGGTCGGTTTGGGTGGATTTGTTGGTTCTGTTTTTCGTTATTTAATTGGATTGATTCCTGTTGATACACAGGCTGCATTCCCTGTAAAAACTTTATGTATAAATGTAATCGGCTCGTTCATCATAGGGTTGATCGCCGCCCTTGCAACAAAAAATACCCAAATAAATCCCCGCTTAATACTCTTTTTAAAAGTGGGCCTTTGCGGAGGCTTCACCACATTTTCAACATTCGCATATGAAACATCAACTCTAATAAAAAATGGTTCTGTGGGAATGGCCTTTCTGTACATGCTTTCAAGCGTAGTACTGGGAGTGTCAGCAGTTTTCTTAGCGGAAGTAGTGGGAAAGTGAAGTTCTCTTTATTATCATATTTTTCATAAATTATACCTTATCTTGTGTATTTCATTGGAATAAATCTTATTCCTGTTTCTGTTTGTTCTTTATCTAAATCCTTAAATCCTAAGTGATGATAAACTTCTTTTGCATAAGGAGATGAATTAACAGTTATCTCATTTGAATTACATTCTTTTATAACTCTTTCAAATAGTTTTTTTCCAATACCTTGCTTGTGATATTCTCCATCAACAAAAAATAATGCAATATGCTTTCCTTCATTTCTTGTGGCAATAACACCTACAAGTTTATTTTGAAGAAAAGCCCCATAAACAGAAAGATTCCGCATATATTCTTGATTATTAATTGCTGTATCAAAAAAAGATTTTACACCTTCTTCAGAATAATCAGGGGCTTCGTATTGCATAAATACATCTGTAATCAATTTTTTTGCATCAGTTAAATTATTATTTGGAATTTGTTTGATTATCATATTTTGATTATCTAATTTTTTAATATCAAAAGCAAGTTTGAGTTAAAGAAAACTGTGGGTGAATTGTTTTCAAAATAATTTTTCACTCTATCACGATATGATAGAATACAGTGTTATACTGTATTTATATTTAAGGAGGAGATTTATGATTATTACTTTGAATGAAAACCTTTATACAGAGTTTGGTTTTAATAAAAAAATAAGAAACTTTAAAAGCCTTGAACTTACTGATGATTTATATTCTAGAAGAGAGTATAAGAAAATTGGTGAACACCTATTAGATGATGATGGTAAAAATTACGTTGAGTTTAAGTGGTGTGCGGCTGCTAAAATTTGTAATTACGTAAGTGAAAAAATGGGTTTGGAACCTTGTTACTATATCGATGATGAATTAATTGACAACATAGGGTTAGCCTCTGACGGAGATTCAAAAGACGTTGAATGTCGTCTTGAAAATAATGGATGGCGGTTACCCTTTGCAATGGAGCTTCTTTATTTTTATAAAGACACTGACAATATTTTTAATGAAGAGAATGTTCAGCAATGGTGTGAAGAAAAAGAGAGAATAGTTTCTCCAACCAGAAACAGGGCTGTTTTAAGAAACAATATCAACGGAGAATGGCCTCCAGAGGATAAAAGTATATTAGGACAACGTTTTGTAATATCATCAAAAAACGATGGTTCTTCTCGCGAAGACACTATTATGAAGTCATATAATTGGGTTTTGGATTTCAATCATACTACAGACGGTTGGAAGAAAGCCTTTAGGATGTGTAGAGGCATTAAGTAATCGTGAAAGTAATTTTTAGTAGAAAAGGTTTTGATCAAGATTCATCAGAAGACTTATAACTTATTAGTTGGTTGTTGAATTAAAATCCTCTGAATTAATGATATTGTCTACTGTAATTCATTACCAGTACTAGATAGTATGATTTTTTTATAAGCGTCTTTTTTGTAGTTTGGGTGTGGTTCAATGCCAATTATTGTTATATCGTTTTGATTTGGTCCGTATATCCAAAAGATTCTTCCGGCGGCAGGCTTGTTGTTTTCTAAATAAGATTCCCAAACTTTCATGCCATAGCGTTTAGACAAGGCTTCTATATCGTGAGTTTTTAATCCGGGATATCTTGGGTCATTTGATAATTTTTTTAAGCAGCTGACAAGCTTTTTGAATAAAATTTGCTGTTCTTTGTTGGCTGCATTGTCGTTAATTCTTTTTGATAGCTCGTTCCATAACTGTTGCATTTCTGGAACACCGAATCTGATGGAAAAGTTCAATCAATATCTCCAAAGGTATTTAGGTCAACAGGCTCTGAAACATTTCCATTCTTGAAATTCTCTACAGCAGAATCCATCATTGTCAAAGTGTTTTTTGAAACCTGAAAAGGTTTTGTTAGTTCTCTTGGTTCCAAAACAATTCTTCCGTCGTCATATTCTTCAACATGAAAATATTCAAAAGTAGTGTTTCTTATAGTAATCCTTTTTTTTGAGTCTATTTTGGCATCATAAGATTTTAAAGCTACTGCATTTGTCATAAAGTACCTCCTGTTCGGTATTAATGGGATATCCCACTTGTAATTTACTACAACTTCTGATAAAAAACAAGATAAATACATAAATTTTACTGTTAGGACAAATGAACTAACGCCTGTAACGCCCAAATAGAAATCTTACTGGATTCGTGAAAGCGTGTTTTGGGCGAGCTTTTTATAATATCCACACTACAACACCAAATATCACTAAAAAAAGGACGTTGTAGATTGTAAAGGCTTTCAT
>CAYFND010000152.1:0-1695 GCA_964344405.1 uncultured Treponema sp.
CTCTTTCAAAAATATTGGATAGAATTTCTCAAGAAAATATTCAAGTTAATACAACTAGTGAAGGTTTTATTACTGTTGATGATGAAACTACAGCAAGAAGATTGCGAGATGTCCTTATAAGTGAAAATCTTGTACCGTCAAATATTGACCCTTGGGCTTCATTTTATGACAGAAGTTGGTCTACTACAGATGCAGAACAAAATCAAAAAAAGAAAGTTATAATTCAAAACCAATTGAAGATGCATATTGAAACTCTTAATGGAATTCAAATGGCAGATGTCAACTTGGTTCTACCGGATAATGAACTTTTTACAGCCGATCAAAATCCTGTTACAGCGAGTGTCATCATTAGGACAAATCCTTCTAGTGATTTCTTACAAAACAGAACAAAGATTAAGGGACTTCAAGATATTGTTATTTCCGCAGTTGAAGGTTTACGTGCTGATAATTTAGTTATTTCTGACTCCGAAGGAAATCAAATTAATGATTTTGCAGGAATGGCAGAAAGTGACAGAGTTGATATAATTTCAAAACAACAGAAGCTTATTCAAAAACAAGAAGTTCAAATTAGAGCAAAAATCTTAAAGGCTTTCCAAAAAACTTATACAGAAGACCGTTGTAGAGATATGGTTGTTACAGTTGAAATGGATATGTCTGAAAAGAAAAGCGATTCAACAATATATTCACCAATTGTAATTAAAGAAGATAATCCAGATACACCATATGATGACTCGGAATATAGAGACACACTACCAATTTCACAACAGACTGTAACAAAAGAATGGCAGGGTACAGGATATAATCCAGAAGGTCCGGCCGGTGTTGAAGGTCAAACTCCACCTGTTTATTCAGATATGTCCAACGTTATTGGAAAATCAACTGAAACAGGACTTACTCAAAACAATGTAATCAATACAACTCAAACTACAGAAAAAGTCGCTCCAAAAATTGATAAAGTTTCTGTTTCTGTAAACATCGATGGAAAATGGACAAAGATAAAAGATCCTAAAACAGGAAATCCTGTTGTAGCTGAAGATGGTTCTTTATCACGTCAATATACGCCATTAACACCAGAAGAAATTAGCGAAGCTGAAAAATCAATTCGTGGTGCCATTGCTTATGATAGAAACAGAGGTGATACTGTAGTTGTTACAAATATCGCTTATGATAGAGATGCAGAATTTGAAGCCGAAGATAAAGCTTATTTTGCGGCAATTCAAAGACGAAATACAATTATTTTAATTTTCATTGTTATTGCGGTGGTTCTTGTTGCATTTATCTTGTTTAGAATGATTTCTAAAGCAATTGATAAACGCCGTCGTGAAAGAGAGAAGCGTCTTCTTGAAGAAAGACAGAGAGCTGCTCAGCAAAGACTTTGGGATGCTCAAGAAGATGGAATGCAGGTTACAATGTCTGTTGAAGAAACAAGACGAATGGAACTTCTTGAGAATGCCGTTAATATGTCAAAAGAGCATCCAGAAGATGTTGCAATGCTTATTAGAACATGGTTGATGGAGGAATAAAATGGCTGATGAAGATAAAACTACAGCGGATAAACCAAAAACAACAACAAATCCTAAGATTATTCCAAAACCAGGTTCTTTAAAACCAGCTGGTTCTTCAAAAAAAGGTTCTAAAGATTATAAAAGCTTAACTGGTCGTCAAAAAGCAGCTATATTTTTAATTTCATTGGGG
>CAYFND010000152.1:1705-3890 GCA_964344405.1 uncultured Treponema sp.
TATTTCTGCAGAAATTATGAAGCACTTGCGTGAAGATGAAGTTGAAACTTTAACATTTGAAATTGCACGTCAAGAAAAAGTTAATCCTGAATTTAAAGATGCAGTTCTTGAAGAATTCCAAGAATTGATGAATGCACAGAACTTTATTACAACAGGTGGTATTGATTACGCTCGTGAATTGTTGGAAAAATCACTTGGTAGTCAAAAAGCAATTGATATTATTAACAGACTTACAAGTTCTTTGCAGGTTCGTCCATTCGACTTTATCAGAAGAACAGATCCTGCTCATTTGTTGAACTTTATTCAACAGGAATATCCACAAACTATAGCCTTAATTTTGGCTTACTTGGAACCTGGAAAAGCTGCGATTATTTTGCAGAATTTGCCGGAAGATATGCAGGCTGAAGTTTCCAAACGATTGGCAACTATGGACCGAACTTCTCCTGATGTTCTTCGTGAGGTTGAACGCGTTTTGGAAAAGAAGTTGTCTACATTGTCATCAGAAGACTATACTGCTGCCGGTGGTGTTGAAGCTATTGTTGAGATTTTGAACCTTGTTGACCGTTCATCTGAAAAATCAATCATTGAATCTTTGGAAGAAGATGATCCAGATTTGGCAGAGGAAATCAAGAAGAGAATGTTCGTATTCGAAGATATTGTTATGCTTGATGATAGGGCTATTCAGAAAGTTATGCGTGATGTTGACCAGCAGGAATTAGCAAAAGCTTTGAAATCTGTTGATACAGAAGTTCAAGATAAGATATTCAGAAATATGTCAAAACGTGCTGCAAGTATGTTGAAAGAAGATATGGAATTTATGGGACCTGTTCGTTTGAAAGATGTTGAAGAGTCTCAGCAGAAAATCGTATCAATTATTAGACGTCTTGAAGATAGTGGTGATATTGTTATTGCACGTTCTGGCGAGGATGAGTTAGTTACTTAATATTTGTAGGAGTTTGATAAAGTGGCAAAGTCAGTATTTCGTCCTGGTGAAACAAAAAACACAGATAATAAATTCGTTCTTTCTCTATTTAAAGATTACAGTCCAACTGAAGAAGAAGTTGAAGAAGTTGTAGAAGAATATAAAGGTCCTACAGCTGATGACTTAAAACGTGAGGCTGAAGCTTTTAAGGAAAACTGGGAACAGGAAAAGCAAAAAATGTTGGTGGAAGCCCAAACTTCTGCTGACAGTATTGTAAAAAAAGCTGAAGAGACAGCCTTTGCTGAAGTTAAAAGACAATCTGATCAAGCTCAAATAATTAAAAATGATGCAAAAAATGAAGCTCAAGAAATAATAAACAAGGCAAAAGCTGAAGCTCAAGAAATTATCAATGATGCAAAATCTCAATATGACAAATTGCAAAAAGATGCATATCAAGAAGGTTTTGATAAAGGGCATGAAGAAGGCTTTGAAAAAGGAACTGCAGAAGTTAATCGTTTGATTGATAGAATGCACAAAATCCTTGAAGCTGTAATGCAGCGCCGTGATGAAATCCTGCAAGATACAGAAAGCCAGATTATTGAACTTGTAATCTTGATGTCAAGAAAAGTTATTAAAATCTTATCTGAAAACCAGAAGAATGTAATTATGGCTAATGTTTTAGCTTCTCTTAAAAAGATAAAGAATCGTTGTGATGTAACACTCAGAGTAAATCTTGAAGATGTTAAACTTACAACTGAACACGTAAATGAATTTATCCAACACGTAGAAAATGTTAAGAGTATTACTGTTCTAGAAGATAGTTCTGTAGAAAAAGGCGGTTGTATTGTAGAAACCGACTTTGGTGCTATAGACGCAAGAATTTCTAGCCAGTTGAATGAATTGGAAAATAAAATTCTTGAAGTTTCTCCTGTAAAAAATATCAAAAAAAATGATCCACTTGTAAATAAC
Organism: uncultured Treponema sp.; assembly: GCA_964344405.1. Lineage (GTDB taxonomy): Bacteria > Spirochaetota > Spirochaetia > Treponematales > Treponemataceae > Treponema_D. The sequence goes on from CAYFND010000152.1 coordinate 3,597, forward strand.
GAATAGTTTTGGAGAGTTTGAAAAGTGCGTTCTTCATATATAGGCGAATTCAATTTTAAGAAATATCTCGATAGTGTAAAAGATGCAGAAACAATCAAATATGTTGGAAGCGTAACTGGTGTTAAAGGTCTTGAGATTGAAAGTGAAGGCCCTCGTTCTGTTATTGGTGAAATTTGTAATATAAAAGTTGACAATGAAACTATGTTAATGGCAGAAGTTGTTGGCTTGGACGGTAAAAAAGTAAAATTAGCTCCTTTTGGTGAAACAAAGGGTATTGAAATAGGTTGCGAAGTT
>CAYFND010000153.1:0-3873 GCA_964344405.1 uncultured Treponema sp.
AAGTAAAGAAAAGTCAAATCTATCAATCGCTGTAAAAATAGGAAGGATAGCGTAAGGAATGTACATATAAACAGAAACTAGAATTACTGCTTTTTGATTATATAAAAACGGCAGATAGTCTTTGATTATGTGAAGTTTCAATAATAATTGATTTAAAATTCCATCATTGTTCATAATAGACATCCATGCAAATATACGAATTAACGAATTTGTCCAAAAAGGAATGATGACTAAAAAAAGCAATAATGTTTGTCTTTTACTTCTTGCCATTGCATAAGCACTTGGAAGAGAAATTAATATTGTTATAACAGTTGAAATAAAAGTTATTTTTAATGTACGTAAAACAATCAGACCGTATTGAGGGTCTAAAAGTTTTTGATACGATTTTAGAGAAAACTCAGGTTCAACACCGCCATAAGTTCCTTTTTTCAAGAAACTGTATATAAAAATGATAACAAGTGGAGCAATGAAGAAAATTAAAAACCATATTCCCATAGGCCAAGCATAAATTGTTCCTTGGCTTATGTGATTTCTCTGTCTTTTTTCCGCCGGCAGAGGGTGGGTTTTCGGTGATGATTTCATTTTTCTATGTCCTCTACAATATAGGCATCATCAGATGACCAAGAAACAAAAACTTTATCTTTCCAGTGAATTACAGGACCTTGATCCATATAATCTGTGTGTTGTTTAAAAACTTTTATAACTAGACCAGTTTCAAGTCTTACATAAAATTTTGATTGGAAACCAGAATAAATAGGTTCGTCAACAATTCCACTAAATACGTTTACATCAGTTCTACCGCCAGTTTCCGGAGGCTCCAATGTAATACGAACTTTTTCTGGTCGAACTGTTACAGAAACTTTTTGAGACTTTTCTGTGTGTTCAAAATCAGTAACCTGCATATATTTATCCAAAGCTGCCGTATCAACAGTGTCTGAAGCTAATGGTGCTTGTTTTCCAAGGCTTGGAACAGAAAGTGTTACCATAAAATCATCATTGTTGTTTGCATCTTTGTGAGGAATACAGTCTACAACTTCTGCATCAAAAAGATTAGTTTCACCAATAAATTGAGCTACAAATTGAGTTTTCGGACTTTCATAGATTTCAAAAGGCGTACCAATTTGAAGGACGTGTCCGGCATTCATTACAGCAATTCTATCAGAAACTGAAAGGGCTTCACTTTGATCATGAGTTACATAGATAAATGTAATTCCTATTTTGTCGTGAAGATTGTCCAAATCTATTAGAAGGTTTGCTCTAAGTTTTGCGTCCAAGGCTGAAAGTGGTTCATCAAGTAATAAAACTTTTGGTTCATTAATCAATGCACGTGCTATTGCAACTCTTTGTTTTTGTCCGCCAGATAATTGATTAGGTTTTTTGTTAATATGTTGATCTAGTTGAACTAAGTGAACATATTCGCGAACTTTTTTATCGATTTCATCTTTTGGGAGTTTTTTCAAACGAAGCGAAAATGCTACATTTTCATAAACTGTCATATGCGGAAACAAGGCATATGTTTGGAAAACTGTATTCGAATGACGCTTATCAGGAGGTAGTGGGATTACGTTTTTGTCATCAAAAAGAACCACTCCATCATCAGGAAATTCAAAACCGGCAATTATGCGTAGTAAAGTTGTTTTACCGCATCCAGATGGGCCAAGTAGTGAGAAAAACTCACCAGGCTTAATAGTAAAATTGATGTCATCCAAAGCAACAAAGTCGCCAAATTTTTTGGATAAATGCTCAATGGTAACCTGACTTCCTTTCAACTCAAGTAACCTCTTGTCATTATAATAAATCGCATATACATACGACGTAAATAAAACTTAGCAACGGATATGGTTCGTTTTTTAAATATATACTTGCATTATATTTTTAGAATAGTCAATAACTTTTTTGAAAAATAAGATTTTTTTATAAAATTCGAATCAAAATCATATATATGGCAGTTCCACTAAATATGCTGATAAGTGAGTTGTGTTTCCATAGGTGTAAAATGATTGTAGCTGCAACACCAACGAGATAAGGGGCAAAATGAACAGCACCAGTTGAAAAATTCATATCTTTTAAGCAATAAATCAATAAGGCTGCCATAACCATTGGTGGAATATATTTTTCAATGAATTTAATGATTTTTGGAGGTTGTTTTTTTGAAAAGAGAATGAATGGAAAAGCCCTTTCTAAAAAAATTACCAAGGTAACACAGAGTGTTGCAATTATTACTTGTGAAATTGTTAGTTGAGTTGCATTCATTTTTACAAGACTTCCTTGTTTTCATTTTTTTGAACGGATGGATTCTTCCACTGTTTATGTTTTGTTATAATTAAAACTGCAAGACCTATAGAAAGAGATGATAACAAAATATTGTTTGAATCTTTGATGATTCCGTTTTTCCATAAAAGAATTGATATTATTGTAGCTAACACTCCAAGGAACGTAGAAAAGTATTCTTTTGAGTTTCTGAGTTGGTCGATTGTCAATACAGCGAACAAGGCCGTAAGTGCAAAATCCACACCTTCCATAGAAAAAGGTATGATTGAACCCGCTAAAGCTCCAATTATGCCCCCTAGAACCCAATAAAGCTGATCCAACAAAGCGATAGTTCCGTAAAAAGTTCCTTTAGAAACATTATTAGGAGCTTCAACTGATGTGAGTAGGGAATAAGTTTCATCTGTTAGTGCAAAAATCAAATAAGGTTTCCATTTTCCACAAGAATTGAATTTTGTTATTAATGAAAGTCCATATACGATGTGACGAATGTTTACAAGCAGTTCTGCTAAAATAATCATGCTTAATGATGTTCCTGCAGAAAAAAGTCCGATTGCAATATATTGTCCGGCTCCTGCATACATTGTTATACTCATTATTGGAGCCAGCCACCATGGATATCCGGCTTCAACTAAAATGAGTCCGAATGCAATTCCTATAGCTAAATAACCAAAAAGAACAGGAAGCGAAATTTTAAAAGCTCTGGTAAAACAATATTTATTCATAAACCGAGAGTATAGAATTTTAGCAATTTCATGTAAAGTAAATATGATATTCAGTTTTTTCAATAAGTTGAAAATTAAATTGAATAAATAAATTTTTGATATTATACTTTAAATAAATTAATTAACTAATTTTTGAAATATTCAGATTAGTAACAAGGGGAATCTATGTTATCAATTATTCTTGGTGTTTTGTTTATTGCTTTTACAGTTTTTTCAGTAATTCCTGTATTTCCATTAAATTGGGGTGCTGATGTAATCACTTTCTTAAAAGGTGCCACTCCGGTTCTTGCTGCTTTTATTGGTTTGATCTGCTTGTTTATTGGTGCTGCTGACATAAAAGATAAAAAAGAAGCAAAAAAAGAAGAAAAATCAGCTGCTAATGACGCTCAATAGTTCATTGATGATCATTGACACAACTCAATAAAAAAGGGTATAGTTATTTACCCCGTATCGGAGAGTTGAATGCTCATCAATTCTCCACGCGATTTTTAATCAGATGCAAGGTTAATTTATCGCAAGATAAGCTTTTAAAAAGATAGTAAGGTATATCATGAATACGATTTTCGTTAAAGAACACGAACAGGCTCGCAATTGGTACATAATTGATGCAGCCGGAAAACCACTAGGACGCGTAGCTGCTAAAGCTGCTGCAATACTTAGAGGTAAAAACAAAGTAACATTTACAAAAAATCAGAATATGGGTGATTTTTTAATCATCATCAATGCTGACAAAGTTTCTGTAAGTGGTGGAAAAGAACAAAAAAAGATTTATTATCATCACACTGGTTTTGTTGGTAATCTTGTTTCTCATACTTATGAAAAATTATCAGAAAAACATCCTGGCGAACCATTAAAATTGGCAGTACAAGGAATGTTACCT
>CAYFND010000154.1:0-3746 GCA_964344405.1 uncultured Treponema sp.
GCCGCAGGTTCCCCGGGTTTTACGGGGCTGGAGACTTCATTTGCTGTTTGCAACACAGTTCTGGTGAAGCAAAATCAAATCTCTCAAAAGAAACTTTCAGAATTGATGTCGGCAAATCCTGCAAGAATTCTTGGATTAAAAAAAGGTCTGCTTAAAACAGGGTTTGACGCTGATTTTGCAGTGGTTGATCCAGATGAAGAGTGGTTCGTAAAATCAAGTGAATTCTATAGCAAAGGCAAGGCAACTCCTTTTGAAGGGATGAAGCTTGCTGGGAAAGTTAAAGGTTTGTTTATAGAAGGCAGACAAGTTTTACAAAGGTTTTAAAACTTTAGTAATAATTAACAAAAACAAGGGCTAGAGACATTTAAAAAAAATATTTTTTATGCTATAGTAATTCTTGTCGGTTTTTTTTGAAACTTTTAATCGATAAGGACAAAAATCATGAAAAACTCTTATGTTAACAGAGTATGGGAAGATGTTCAGAAAAAGAACGCTGAACAACCAGAATTTTTGCAGGCAGTACAAGAAGTACTTGGAACAATTGAACCTGTTGTTGAAGTTATGCCTGAACTAGAAAAGAATGCTATTCTTGAAAGAATGGTAGAACCAGAACGTGTAATTATGTTTAGAGTACCTTGGACAGATGACAAAGGTGTTCCACATATTAACCGTGGTTACAGAGTTCAGTTTAACAGCGCTATTGGTCCATACAAAGGTGGATTACGTTTTAGTCCAGAAGTAAACCTTTCAGTATTAAAATTTTTAGGATTCGAACAAGTTCTAAAAAACAGCCTTACAACTCTCCCAATGGGTGGTGGTAAAGGTGGTTCTGATTTTGATCCTCATGGAAAATCAGATGCTGAAGTTATGCGTTTCTGCCAGTCTTTCATGACTGAATTACAGCGCCATATTGGTCCTGATACTGATGTTCCAGCTGGAGATAAAGGTGTTGGCGGACGTGAAGTTGGATATATGTTTGGTCAGTACAAACGTCTTAGAAATGAATTCACTGGAGTTTTAACAGGAAAAGGATTGCAGTTTGGTGGTTCTTTAATCCGTACAGAAGCTACAGGTTACGGTTTGATTTATTTTGCTGATGAAATGCTAAAGAAAATTGGCGACAACTTCAAAGGTAAAGTTTGTTCAGTTTCTGGTGACGGTAACGTTGCAGAATACGCTGTAGAAAAATTGTTACAACTTGGTGCAAAACCAGTGACAATGTCTGATTCTTCAGGATTCATTTATGATGCTGATGGAATTACACAAGAAAAACTTGATTTCGTAAAAGAATTCCGTGCAGAACACAAGAAAATTGACGAATACGTTAAAAAATATCCAACAGCTAAATTCACTCCAAACGCTCGTCCTTGGTCAGTTAAAGTTGATTGTGCATTCCCATGTGCAACTCAGAACGAACTTGACGGAAAAGATGCAGAAATGCTCGTAAAGAACGGTGTAAAACTTGTTGCTGAAGGTGCTAATATGCCTTCAACTCTTGAAGCTACAAAAGTATTCCAAGACAACGGTGTATTGTTTGCACCAGGAAAAGCTTCTAACGCCGGTGGTGTTTCAGTTTCTGGTCTTGAAATGAGCCAAAACTCAGAAAGACTTTCTTGGACAAGTGAAGAAGTTGACAATTATCTAAAACGCATCATGATTGACATCCATAACAACGCATTTGACACAGCTACAAAATTCGGATTGAAAACATCATCTGGAAAAATTGACTATGTTGCAGGTGCTAACATTGCAGGCTTTATTAAAGTTGCAAAAGCAATGGTTGCTCAGGGCTTGGTATAATCGTAAATAAATATACGAGTTAATAAAAAAAGCATTCTGATTTTTCAGAATGCTTTTTTGTTTTTAACATAAGTTTTTGATTTGTTTGTGCTAAATCTTTTTCTTTAGAATCTCTACAGATTTGAAGAACGAAGGAATGTATGAAACACATTCGTTTATTTCGTCAATTTCTTTTTGTTCCATATCATCTGTATTAATCTTATTAATTGCAGAAATATAAACATAACCGTTTTTCCTTGCCAACACTTCTGCTGATTTTGTTTTTGTTACTTCCGCAAGGTTTTTTCCGTTAAGTTCTTTATCAAAATATTCTTCAGAATATAAAATTATTCCACCAATGTAACGAGAATGTTTTGAATATGAAACCAAAATAGTTCCAAGTTCTTCTGTTGTAAGTAATCGTCCAAATTGATTAAATTTTTCATATAAAGAAGGGATTTCATCTTGGTTCTCATATAATGCATACAAAATATAATCACCTTCTTTTTTAAATGTAGCTGGAGCAATCACCAATCCCTTTTGTTTGTAGCTTTTTTCAACTTCATACTTTAAAGGTTTTGGAACTCTGGAAAAACTACATCCATTAAGGAATAAAATTGTGAGAACAACTAAAAAAGAAATAATAACGTTTCTATTTTTCATAATGATAACATTTTATAGATAGTTTTACTTGTTATCAAGTACGATGATAAAAATTTACAAAACCTTTTCATTAACAAAATTTGAACCATTTGAAATCAAAATTACATCCGGGAAGGAATACAAAGGAAATCTTTTGATCACCGCAGATTTTCTTCAAATCAAATGTCTTTTCTTCGTAATCGTCAGTGTGTGGGAATTCAATTATTTGTGTTGAACTTCCGTCTTTTCCAAAGAATTTTAGATTGATTGTGTTGTTCTCTGTGTTTGATTTTCCGCAGATTACTAATTTAGTAGCACCTTTTTCTGAATCAAAATTCATTTTTTCAAAGTCCAAGTTGACGTTGTTTCCAATTCCTTCTACGCATTCAGCTGTTTTTGTAAATGTGTCGCCAACAATTCTGTCTGCATCAAGGGCGCGAAGTTTTGCATAAGCCTTTGGTGTCTTGTCAAAATAGAAACCTTGGAATACAAGTTCAGTTTTTAATAAGATTGAGACTGTATGAACTCCAAAAAGTCGTCGCTTGAGTGTGAAGATGTTTTCTGAATAAGTGTTGTAGATTGATTCGTGGTTGTAAGTTCCTTGCAAGAGGCATTCGCCTTCTTTTGTACCAGGTGTTCCGTCCCAAACTTCAAAAGGAAGCGTCGTGTCAAAAGAGAAGAAAGGAATGTGGATTGAATCGGCGCCATCGTCTCCAAAGTCAACTTTATCAAAACTAATCCAAGTTTCACCAATCCTTCTATTTGAAATTCCAGAAAGCAGGCTTACAGGAGGTTTGTCTTTCTCCTTGTTCCAGTCGCTCATTCTACAAGCTTCAATCAATTTATAAGGATTTTTCTTTGGATTTCCTACGTTCTGAACACTGAATTCCAAATCGCTTATGATTTCCGGATAGTCCCTGCCGTTGTTTGCAGTACATCTGAGGCGGCATTCACCATCACAAGAAGCTTTTATTGTGGCTTTTTCAATTCCAGTCTTACTATTTGTTGCGTTTTGAACTTCAATAAAATCACTTTGAACGCTTTCTTTTAGAACCGGAGTCCATGTAATTTCCTTGAATGTTGCATTTGCAGGGAGAACTTGAGCCTTTAATTTTAGAGAATTGTGTTCTTTTGTAAGTGTTGTTGGATTCTTTGCTGGTTGCTCCTCATCAATTTGAATCTTTATGTTTCTTGTTGGAACAAAATCTTTTTCTGCCTTTACATCTTTGTTTGGAGAAATCAAGACAAAAACATTCTCATCGCTCTTTGCTGATTCATCCGGTGCGTATTGTATTGTGACATTTTGTAAATCTTTAAGGTATTTA
>CAYFND010000155.1:0-3678 GCA_964344405.1 uncultured Treponema sp.
GTCGTAAAATATGAAAGAGATTTAACACCGCCGGAACCACCTTCATCAATTATTGCTTCAATAGATAAATACGGACTGATGTCGTCAAATACATTCAGAATAAATTGGGATGCTTCATCATCAAGTGATACAGCTGGATATTCTTATGTTTTATCAAGGGTTGGAAATATTCCAAGAAACTTGGCAGAAACAAGGCGTCATCCGTTAAGGCTATCTGAAGATGAAGTAAATTCAATTGTAAGCAAAATCTCTTCTGATTATGAAAATCTTTTGGATGATGATGTAAAGGTTTCTTCAACTGTAATGACAAGGAATACTTCATCTGTTTTATACAACAGCCGCGCAAATGGAGTTTATTTATTCTCTGTTGCCGCAATTGATGATGTCGGCAATGTTGGAAAGACGTATTCATCATTGGTAATTTTAAACAAATTCAATCCGGAGACATACATAACTAGTATAAAATATGAAGATTCAAACAATGGTGAAAATCTACTCACAATAAATGGCGGCGGTTTCACATATGATGGAACAATTTCTGAAATATATATCGATAAAGACGGCAAAGCTCCATATGATTTAACTTTGAAGAGAAAAGACGGACAATTACAAGTTGATTCAAATGTGAAGATTTATCAATTGAGATTCTCTTCAGAGCTGGATGAAGGCCGGTATTACGTTGGAATGCTTCATCCAGACAGAGGCTTGTACATGACGTCTTCTTCAATATTAACAGTAAGCCAGAACGGAACGTTAAAAATTGAAGCTGATTGGCAGCCAAATCCACGATATAAAAACGTAGAAAAAGATAACAGAATCATAATCCGCATAGAGATTTTAATATCCGCCTTGATAGTCATAATTATTTTGATATCTGTAATTTTGTTGGTTTCTACAATAATTAAAACAATAAATGAAAATAAGCGAGTTAAGGAAGAAGTGAAATTCCTTCTAAAGGGAGGTCGTATGGCATTACTCAAAAAACACTTTTTATTTAAGAAAAGAGAGCCAAGCCTTAGTAATAAGTTGATCGGATTTACAATTTTGCTTGTTATTTCTGTCGTTACAATAATCACAATTCAAAACGGAACAAATAGTTCAAGCGTTCAGTCAAGGATACTTTCTCAAGGTTTGCAGAACAGGGTTGATGTTTTGATGGAAAGCCTTGCTTCCAGTGTAAAGAACTTCCTTCCTGTTGAAAATGAACTAGAACTGAGTTCCTTACCTGCTCAAAAAGATGCAATGTCGGAAATCAAATATATAACGATTATTGGAGCTAATGATGTTCAAACTTATTCTGATATAAATTACGTCCTTGCCACAAATGATGAGGAAATCAATTCTAAAATTGATGCAGAACAATATGTGCAAAGCCGGGTAAAGATTACAGATGAGACGATTCTTGCAATTTCTAAGAACCTAGAGACTTTAGGTGATGAGGCTTCAATAAAATTTAGTAGTATTTCAAAACAGTTAACGGATATTTGGAATCAGCGGACGGAAATTGCTTCAAGTACGGATCCAAGTGATGTTAAGCGGCAAGATGAATTAAAAACTTTGGATCAAAATCTTAGAAACGAACTTGATTCAGCCCTTCGTGAAATGGAAAAGGAATCCAGCGGTTCAACTCCATTCTTTAATATCGAAAAACTTGATACAAACAACACTGATTACATTTTCTACAGACCTGTTTTGTATAGGCAGAATAACAACGGAAATTATGATTATAAGATTATTGGAATCATTATCGTTGAATTATCTACAAAAACGTTGGTTGACCAAATCAAAAGTGAAGTGAAAAATACAGTTTTGATTGCAATCCTTCTTGCCGTCCTTGTAATTACTTTAGGAAGTGTCGGCGCTTGGATTTTATCTACATTGATAACAAAACCAATAAAACAGCTGGAGAAGCATCTTGTAAAAGTTGGATCATTAATGACTCAGTCTGTAAGGGAACGTCAGCGTCTGGAAAAAGAGCATCTGGAGATAAAATCAAAAGATGAAATCGGCCGTCTTGGTGACGTTGTAAATAAAATGACGAAGGCCGCCGGTGAAGCAGCGTTTGAAGAATTCCTGCAACAGGACGGTAAGTATGTTCAACAACAGTTTGTGCCTTTGTTGGATGGAGAAGGTGGCAGAAAGCTTCCAGTTTGCAAAGTTAATAATAAAGATATTGATTTGTTTGCATATTATAAAGGTGATTCCGCTGTATCCGGCGATTATTTTGACTATAAAAAGTTGGATGATAAATGGTACGTATTCATAAAATGTGATATTTCTGGTCACGGTGTACCGGCAGCTTTGCTAGTTTCTGTTGTAGCTACAAAATTTAAGGAATATTATTACTTCTCTTCATGGAGCAAAGAAAAAAACGGACTTAATTTAAAGGCATTTGTATCTTCTGTTAATGATTTTATTTTTGAATTAGGAACAAAGGGCAAGTTCAGTACAGTTAATATCAGTTTTTATAATAGTCAGACTGGAGAATTGTTCGTTTGTAACGCGGGAGATGGCTTGATTCATATATTTGATTCAGAAACACACAGGTTGAATGAAATCAAATTGAGCGACACTCCAACAGCCGGTGGATTCATGTCTGATTTGATAGAAATGAAAGGCGGATATAAAGTAGAAAAAGTTGTTTTAAAGAAGAATGACATCTTGTATCTATATACTGACGGTATTGATGAAGCTGAAAGAATGATGAGGGATGAAAATTTTGAAGTAAAAAGAACTGTAAAAAAAGAAGTCAGATTTAACAGAGCCACTCGTAAAGAAGAAACAGTGGAACAAATCCTTGATTTAAAAGAGCAGTTCGGACAGGAAAGAATTACATCTATAATTGAATCAGTTATGAACAAGAAGAAATTTATCCTAGAAAAATCGGAAAATCCTATAGATGAGACTTTGGAATTCGATTTTACAAATTGCAAAGGCACTATTGATGAATCGATTCTAGCTTTAGCTGCTGTAGAACGTGTGTTCAGAATGGTGAAATATCCTGATGTTCGTAATGATAACCAGATAGAAATTGATAAAATGCTTGATGATTTCTTAAAGAATACTTTTAATCTTTATGATCAATATTGTATTCCTGTAGAAAGTAATGATTCTGAAAATTTGAGTCTCCAGGATATTGAAAAGCAACAAACTTTGGAAGATCCAAATATGACAAGATACGCATTTATACAAGAAGATAAACAAGCTGATGATATAACGATGATTGCTATCAAACGAAATTAAAAAATTGACTTTGGAATTAGTTATAATTAGATTAAAAGGTATAAAAAGGTGATTGAACCTGATTATTTGGAGGTTTTTATGGATAAGAATGCTTTTGAAAACAAAATGGCCGATTTTTTCTCAAAGGGAGCTAAAGCATCAAAAGAGGCTTTTGAAAAAGCTGGTGATGCAGTTCAAGATTTTACAGATAAAAGTGTAACTAAAATTGAAAATAAAAAGATTGAATTGAAAATTAATGAGAAATATGAAGAACTTGGTAAAGTTATTTCCTTAGAATTGGAAAAAAACTCTACTATCGCTACTTTTTCTTCAGAAATAATTGAAAATATCAATAAAATTCAAAGTGAGATTGTTGAATTAAAAGAAAAAATCAAATAAATAAAAAAAAGTGAAAAATATTTAAAAAAAGCGAAATTTATTATTGACACTTTTTTA
>CAYFND010000156.1:0-3638 GCA_964344405.1 uncultured Treponema sp.
CGAACAAAATGTTAGCTCCACCAGTTTCTTCAATATAAGTGTGTGTTGCTGGATCCAAATACATGTTTTCAGCAAATCCATTTTTATGTGCGTCAACAATATTGTGAAGACTCATTGCATAGTTTAATCCTGCTTTAATATCACCAGTTCCATGAGGAGCGGCTCTATCCATATCAGAAAGTCTTACTGTAATAGGTTTTACACCACCTTTAAAATAAGGTCCAACTGGAGTGACAAGAATTCTAAATTGATATTCATCTGCTGGTTTTACACCTATAACAGAACTAGAACCGAACATGTAAGGACGGATGTATAATGTGGCACCTGTTCCATAAGGAGGGACAAAATCTTTATTTGCTTGAATAGTGTCAAGAATAGCTTTAATAAATCTGTCTTTTGGGAAAACAGGCATTTCTAGTCTTGCACAAGAATCAGCCATTCTGTCAGCATTTAAGTCAGGACGGAATGTAACAATTTCTCCACCTTCTGTAGTATAAGCTTTTAAACCTTCAAAACAAGTCTGTGCATATTGAAGAACACCTGCGCATTCACTAATTTTAACGTTATGTTTTGATGTAAGTTTACCTTCATCCCATTCACCGTTTTTGTAATTAGAAACGAAACTTTTATTTGTTTTTAAGTAAGCAAAAGATAAGTTTGACCAATCAAGATTTTTTTTACTCATTTTATCCTCCACACAAAACCGAGGGTTTTCAAAAATATAACTCACGTTTTGCAAATAATTTAAGTCTAGATAAAATATTATAGTTATATTCAAGAAACAAAGCAAGTTTTCTATGTGTTGAAACAAATAATTGCAAGAGATATACTGTAAATTAATGAAAATAATTAACTGGTCTGAAATTCAGAATGAAATAAATAAAAAAACTGAATTAAAAGAATTTTCAAATGGAAGCGGAGTTTCAATAGGTAGTTTTGACGGACTCCATATAGGACACAGAAAACTAATCGATTTATTAGTAAAAAACTGTACAGAAAAGAATTTAAACTCTATTGTTGTAACATTTTCAAGACCGCTTCCAAATTACAAGCATTCAGATGAATATAAAGGCGATATTTCAACTTTGAATCAAAGGTTAAGTCTTTTTAATGAATTAGGCGTTCAAACAGTTCTACTCATTGACTTTTATGATGAATTTGCTAAAATAGTAGGAACTGATTTTTTTAATATTCTGAAACAAGTCTTTAATATGAAGGTTTTAGTTGAAGGAATTGATTTTAGATGCGGTTATAAAGGTTCAACAGATTCCCAAGCTATTAGTTATTATGCTAAAAGCAATGATTTGGATGTAAGTTTTTTGAATCCTGTTATTTATGAATCAGAAAGAGTTAGTTCGTCATATATCAGAAAAATGGTGTTGAATGGTTTTTTTTCAACTGTTAATGAATTATTGTTACGGAATTATGAAATTGATTGTTCTGATATTGAATGTAAGTTAAATGAAAATATACTTTATTATGATAAATCTGAAATAAAACAAGTTTTACCTGAAAAAGGAATTTTCAATGTTTTGGTAATAACGTCTGCTAAAGAGATACGGACGCGCCTTGTAGTTAGTTCAACTAAGATAGAACTCCGAGAACTAAAGTGCAGTGCGATTCCGCGTATCCAGACGATAAAATTTTAAGTCCCAAAAGGGATAAATAGGAGTAAGAAGATGGCACTAACAAAAGATTTAACATCTGCTACAATCAAACAGTATGGAGAAAAGGAAACTGATTCTGGAAGTATCAAAGTTCAGATCGCCCTTTTAACAAAAAGAGTAATCCAACTTACAGCACATTCTAAGGAATTTCCAAAGGATGCTTCTGCAAAACGTGCACTTTTAAAAGTTGTTGGACAACGTCGTAAGATGTTAAAATATTTTAAACGAACTAACCTTGAAGGTTATCGTGCATTTATTAAAGAACTCGGACTTCGTAAGTAAGTTTTCTTTTGTAAAAGCCTGCAGCCATTTTGTTGAGCTTCAGGCTTTTTTGTTAATATAGTAAATGAATCTAAAAAGAGGATGTAGGTAACAGGATAAAAAAGATATTTGATGTCTGGTTTATCTTGTTTCTTGCAAAAATCCTTGGTTTTGGATTTAAAAATATTTATGAGCAATGGAAGAAGTATTGTTCATAGGAGTTATAAAATGTCAGTAGAAAGAATTACTTACAAACTTGGTGACGCCGACCTTATCCTTGAAACAGGAAAGATTGGAAAACAAGCAAACGGATGTGTTTATGCACAATGGGGTGGAGCGGCTGTAATTGCAACAATTTGCGCTTCAAGTACAGTAACTGAAGGTCAGGATTTTGTTCCTGTAACAGTTGAATATAATGAAAAGTTTTATGCTGCCGGAAAAATTCCTGGTGGATTTGTAAAAAGAGAAGGAAGACCAAAGGATAAAGAGATTTTAGTTTCTCGTCTTATTGACCGTCCTATGCGTCCTTTATTCGAACCATCTTTTGGTCACGAATTGCAGATTGTTCCAACTTGCGTTTCTGCAGATGGAATTCATACACAAGATATCTTGGCAGTTATTGCAGCTTCTGCAGCAACAACAATTTCTGATATTCCTTTTCATGGACCGGTAGCAGCTTGTCGTGTTGGATATTTGAACGGTGAATACATCATCAATCCTACATTCAAACAAATTGAAGATGCTGAACTAGAAATCGTTGTAGCCGGAACAAAAGACGGATTCACAATGGTTGAAGGTGGAGCAAACGAGGTTTCTGAAGAAGTAATGCTTGGTGCCCTTGATAAAGCACAAGGTTTTATTACAGATATGTGTTTGCTTCAGGAAGAATTGCAGAAAAAATGTGGAAAAGAGAAACTTCCATTAAATCCTCTTGATATTACATTAAACAATTCTGAACAAATTGAAAAAGATGCAACACCTTTATTAAAAGATGCTTGTTTCAGAGATGGAAAACAGAATCGTGGTGTGGCAATTGCAAAAGTTCAAAAAGAATTGGCTGCTAAATATGCAGAACAATTGGAAGATCCAGTTCAAGCTAAATTATTCTGTACATTGATGGACGATATTCAATACAAATTATTAAGAAAATCAATTCTTGATGAAGGTGTTCGTATTGATGGTCGTAAAACTGATGAAATCAGACCTATTACTTGTGAAATCAATGTTCTACCAACTCCTCACGGATCAGCTTTGTTCACACGTGGAGAAACTCAATCTTTAGCAGTTTGTACACTTGGAACAACATTGGACGAACAATCTTATGATGATATCGATGGAGATAGAAGCGAACACTTTATTCTTCATTATAATTTCCCACCATATTCAGTTGGTGAAACAGGAAAATTGACAACAGGAAGAAGAGAGATTGGTCACGGAAACTTGGCTCGTCGTTCTTTGGCACCAATGGTACCTTCAAGAGAGGAATTCCCTTATACAGTTCGTGTTGTTTCTGAAATTATGGAATCAAACGGTTCTTCTTCACAGGCTTCAACTTGTGGTGGAACTTTATGTATGTTGGCTGCCGGTGTTCCAATGAAAAAAATGGTTGCCGGTATTGCTATGGGACTTATCACAGAAGGTGAACACTACGAAAGATATAAGATTTTGTCTGATATTCTTGGTGAAGAAGATCATCTTGGTGATATGGAC
>CAYFND010000157.1:0-3512 GCA_964344405.1 uncultured Treponema sp.
ATCAAAGATGAAAGTTTTTCCTGAACCTGTACTTCCTGTTATTAAAAACATATTGTCAAGTTTTTCAAAATCAATTTCTTCTTTTAAGTATGGCCCTATATTTTGTAGAAATAGTTTTATTGGTTTCATAAATTCCTTAATTGTTTTCAGTTTGATTTATGAGCGAGTTAAAGAGTTTTTTCTCTTTTGTAATCAGTTCATCATTTGTAGTTAAGTTTTTATTGATTTCCTCAAGAAAAATCTGAAAGATTTCATCACTTAAAGCTTCTTTTGAGTTTGTTATTGCATTCCGCCTTTGTTGCATTTGTGTTGATATTTCTGACTCAACAAATTCCTTCATTCTAAATGATAAGATGTTTGGAAAAGCTGGACGGAGCAACGTTATTGGTGAAGAAGGAAGAATGTCGTCTGTACAGATAATTTCAACATAATCATCTTTGTGTTTCTGGATTAATTCTTTGTTTGTATTTGAACCGAAAAAATCACTAAAGGAACCTTCAAGGCGCGTAACTTTATGTAGAGGTTTGAATTCAATCTTGTTTATCTGAGGTTCTTGGTTTTTCTTTAATTCAACAGAAAGCATAAATTTAGTTGGAGTGTCACCAAAATCGTAAGACAAAGGCGCTCCGCTGTAATACATGTTTTTTTCTTTTCCACAAGGTTGGTATGAATGTATGTGTCCAACCGCGGTGTAGTCAAAATTGTGAAATAGGTTTGCATCAACTTGTTCCGCTGTTCCAATGTTCCGTCTTTCTGATTTTTCAACAGATGCCTCGCAAGCAAAAAGGTGGGTGCATAAAACCGAAAATCCATCAGAGTGTTTTTTTTTGTGTTCATCCCAGATTTTTTGTGTTGCAAAATCGTACATTTCCTGCTGGGAATGAGTTGCGGTGAAGAGTTCATTTTCGTCGTTTTTTATGTCATTTGGATACAGAAAAGGGATGGAATAAATATAAGCTTTTTCACCGTTTGATTTAAGTTCAACTGGTTCTGTAATTGATTCCGGCGTTGTGCAGATAAAGATATTGCTTTTTCTAAAAAAAGACTTTGCAAAATTCAACCTTGTAGGACTGTCATGATTTCCAGAAATAATCACTACATATAAAGATGGAAATCTTTCTTTTAATTCTGTTAGAAATTCATCAAAAAGGGAAACTGCATCTTGTGGTGGAATTGCCTTGTCATAAATGTCGCCAGGAACTAGCAAGGCGTCGTATGGATTTTCTGATTCACTCTCTTTAGCAATCTCAGAAATTATTTGGTTTAGAAAGTATCTTTGATCTTCAACTAGCGAAATTTCATAAAAGATTTTTCCTAAATGCCAATCACTTGTTTGTAAAAATCGCATATATAAAAAATACTCGTAAATTTACTAGTTTTCAAGGATAAAATATATTAATATTGAAATATGAATTTAAATGATGTTCGTCTAAATGCTTACAAAAATCAGACAAATAGTGATAAATCAGAAAAAACTGAATCTGAAAATAAAAAAGCTGTAATAAAACCTTTTGAGCCGATAAAACTAACAAAAAACTTTCAGAATGAGATAAAACCAAAATCTAGTGAGAAAATTAATTCAAATCCCCAATCTGGTGAAAAGGCAAAGAACTCAAATTCAATCAATTTTTCAAAACAACCCATAAATAAGAATGAAACTTCAACACCAAAGAAAGAATATCCTGATTATGATAACACTGAAATCCTAAAAAACAGCGGCCTTTTAAAAGTTCCTGTTGCAGAAAAAGAAAAGGACGGACGCGATTCAATTTACAGAAGGGTTGCAAAGTTTCTTGTTTTAATTGGTGAAGAAGAAGCTGCAAAAATTCTACCACATTTATCAGAAGCCCAAATAGAGCGAATTGTTCCAGAAATTGCTTCGATTAGAACTGTTAGCAAGGAAGAATCTTCTGTAATTTTAGCGGAATTCAAAAGTCTTTTGGATGATTCAAGGAAGTCAGGCGGAATTGAAACAGCGCGTGATATTCTAAAAAAAGCTTACGGTGAAAAAAGAGCGGAAGAGATGCTTGAAAAATCTGTTCCGTTTGAAGGCAAGGTTCCATTTCATTATTTGAATGATTCCGACGATGAGAAAATATATCAATTGTTAAAAGATGAAAGTGCCGGGATTCAAGCTATTGTCGTTTCTTATTTAAAACCAAAGAAAGCGGCTTCTGTAATCAACTTGATGAAGCCGGATGAAAAAAAAGAGATAGTTTTGCGTCTTGCCAAGATGGAGCCTGTTTCACCGGAGGTTATTCGTCGTGTTGATAATGCGATGCATGAAAAATCCCTTCACCAGACTTCCGAAAAAGCTGAAAATATCGACGGACGCAACGTTTTAGCTCAAATATTAAAAAAGATGTCCCCTGATTCCGAAAGTGAGATTCTTGAAAATCTTTCTGAAGACGATCCAGATTTAGGCGAAGATTTAAGAAGCCGTTTATTCACAATTGAAGATGTAATTAATTCCGATGATAGATTTGTTCAAGAAACACTTAGAAAACTGACAGAAGTTGACATTGTTCACCTGGTTGCTGGAAAAAGTCAGGATTTTAGGGAAAAGATTTTGAGTGATATTTCCAGCGGCAGAAGAATGGAAGTTTTGGATCAAGAGAAAATTTTAAAACCGTTGAAAAGAAGCGAATGTGAGAAAGTAACTTCAAATTTCTTCAGTATTTTGCGACGCGCGTTTGATGAAGGCCACCTTATAATTAAAGACAGAAATGATGATGTATTCATTTAATTTTACAAACTTCTTCTTTCTATATATAATGCCTTATGTTTGATTTTACTTGTAATGAAAATATTGGAAAGGAATATAAAGACTTTATTCTTTTAAGCATTGATGAATTAAAAGATTATGATGCAAAGGCTGTTTATTTAAGACATAAGACAACAGGTTTGGAAGTTTATCATATAATCAAAGACGACAGTGAAAACCTTTTTTCATTTGGCTTCAGAACTTTATCAGATAATTCAACTGGTGTTGCCCATATCATGGAACATTCGGTTCTTTGCGGTTCAGAAAAATTTCCGTTAAAAGAACCCTTTAATACATTGGATAATCAGAGTGTAAAAACTTTTTTAAATGCAATGACTTATCCAGAAAAAACTCTTTATCCGGCTTCTTCAATTATCAAATCCGATTATTACAACTTAATGGATGTCTATGCCGATGCAGTTTTCTTCCCAAAAATTACCGAACAAACCTTTATGCAGGAAGGCCATCGTTTTGAACTAGATGAAAAAAATAATCTGTCAATTCAAGGCGTAGTTTTTAACGAGATGAAGGGAAATTATTCTGATTTTATGCAAGTTGCTTCAGATGTTATTATTAAAACTATGTTTCCCAACTCTGTGTTCAAATACGATTCAGGCGGAGACCCTTTGTGTATTCCGTCACTTTCATATGAAGATTTTTTGAATTTTCATAAGGAATTCTATTGTCCTTCAAATTGCATCTTGTTTTTATATGGAGACATTCCTACAGAAGAGCAACTTGATTTTAT
>CAYFND010000158.1:0-3499 GCA_964344405.1 uncultured Treponema sp.
CTCTGTTTTTTTCTGTTCTTTGATATTGACAAAATGCTCACCATATCATCTGCTTAACTTGTAATTCTGGTCCGCGTAGCGGATTGGCGCATTTTGTGCTTGAGAGAGCGTAGCGAACGGCACAAAATGTGACAAAAGAATTATCAGGTTGAAACTTTTGTTAGGTTTTTTTCTGTTATTTAAACTAATACTCTAGCTTTATAAAAAACACCATCCTAACTATAAAAGTGGATGGTGTCGAAAAGAAATAATCAATTTCTTCTTCCTGGAAAACGCCTTTCAACTTCTTGTCTACCTGCTTGAGTTATAGAAATAATTTGATTTTGTTCATCATAGTCTATAAATCCTTTTTTAATTGGAGATGTAGAATTTCCTCTATTGCATATAACATTGTTTGCAAGCTGTGCATCAACATAATTGAACGTTGATTCAATATCCAATGTACTCATCGAACCGATTTTGTACAAAGAATCTAACAAAATTTCTTCGTATAAAGCTTGATTATTCATTCCTCTACTCCTTAAGTTGTTATTTTACTATAAATTTATATTATCCTTTTTCAATTTTTAGTACAAGTAATATCTAATTGATGCTTCTGCAATTTCTTTCATTTTTTCGAACATTTCAGGGATAGTCCATCTTTGTTCTCTAAAAAACATAGAAACTGGTGAAAAATAATTTACATCTGAATTACCATCTCTTTTGAAAACATAAATCTGATTTAAATTATAGAACTCATTCATAACGATAATTTTTGAACGAACCGTCAAGGTTCCTGGGGAATCTACTGCAAAATCACAACCCCAACCGAAGCAAATAAAAGGTGTAATCTTTTCATAATTCATCATTGCTTTAATTCCTGTTAAATTTTTACCAAGACGCTCAATTGCATTCCCTGTTGCTTGTTTTGCTTTTCCTTCTTGAACACGTTCTTTGTTTGTTCCCTGCCTTTTTATTTCCGCAATAACAAGAGGAAATTTTTCATTTTTCTTTTTATTTACTAAGTAAAGAATCCCACCATCAGGGATAATTTTTCTATCTATGCAGTCATAACAAAATTCTGAACGAATTTTTTTTCTTTTTATAAAATCGATCATATATTTAATTGTGATTTCACTTGAAAATTCCAAATCCCAATTATCTTCAAAATAGGATTGAAAATCTTTTTTACCTTTCAGATATTGTTTCACAAGTTCCATCGCTTGATAAACTTCTTTATCATCGGTTTTTGATTTTTCGTTCTTCGGTTTGTGCTGTTCTGTTCTTTCCCTCAAACTGTCATGTTGACTCATTTTATTTCTCCTTCTTCAGAACAAATAAATACTCTGAAACGTGAATGTCTCTACTATTTAGATTTCTGCTTCCTCTGAAAGTGTTATAAAAAATTTCTACAGTTTTTAATTTCCCATATTTTTCGAGCATTGTTTTCATTTGTTCAAAAGTTATAAACCCTTCTGAATTGTAAGAAACAATTATAAATTTCGAGTCCATCATATTAATAATTTTTTCCATTGATTCTAATGCTGAATAAGGTTTATTAAAAGATGAACGGTTCCAGTCCTGCGTAATTCCAGATACTTTGCTTACATCAACATCAAGTTTGTTTTTTATGATTAAATTTAGCATAAAATAATTAGAACCATAAGGATGCTGATTGTATGGTGGATCCAAATATGTTATATCTACTTTCCTTAATTCTGATGAAAGTTGAACGGCATCTTTTTTATAAATTTCGACTCTAGAATTGAAACTGCTAAGAATCGGCTCTTTTAGCTCTACTTTGCCAAAAATACGTGTGAGAGCATTTTTACCTGCTCCTCCGAAACAGCCAATTCCCGTATTTTTGTCTTTGTAGAAACCTTTGAAAACTCCACTTGTGTTTACATGGATTGAGGCTTCTGTAACAAGTGGAGCGAGAAAAAATTTTTTGAGTTCTTCTTCCTTTACAACTTCATCGATAAGTTTTCTATAAGTATCAATTAGAACAGCGTTTTCATGTGTGTAAAAAACTCTTTCATCTCTTTTTATATTATCATCGTCTTGTGGAGCGTAATTCGCTGCAATAATTCCTGGAGTTTTGTATTTTTTGCATTTTTCTTCAATAATTTTTCTATACTCAGCACAATTTTCTTTTGGAAAATCTTTCTGATTCGTAAGATAACATTCATTGATTAGTTTAGAATATTCTTCCAAATCATTTACAATCAGTGTTTTACTGTATTTTTTCAGCATTCTGGCAACAATTCCAGAGCCTGAAAATAAATCAGCACACATGACTTTGTCTTTTCCTAATTCTTTTGTAATTAATTCAACTTCTGTTTCAATATTTTTAATTAACTGTCTTTTGTTTCCAAGATACGTAATTATCTGAGTTGTTAAATAATCTTTATTTTCTGCTTTTCCCATAATTGATCGATAACCTTAGTTATGTAACCTAATGCTCATTTTAATTATCTTATCAAATTTATTGTTTTTTATAAACTAGGCGCCGAAGGCGTCAACCTAACATTGGCTTGACCCGCAACGCGTTAATTGGCATGTGTTTTTGCGTGAGCAACGCGAACGTAGCAAAAACCATGACATAGCGTTGTCGGTGTCGAAGCACTTGTTAGACCTCAAAAAAAACATGCTATAATTTTCTCAGAATTTTTAACATGTTTAAATTATTTAGTCTTGCTCATATTCTTTATTCAACAATATATCTTGCAAGTTCCAATGCTATATCAAAATGACCTGTATCGTGTTGAGTTCCTTTAACTTCGTTTTCTTTTTGCCTTGTATCCCATTTAGGTGCATCTAGCAAATCACCACTTGTAAAAAACACATAAAGATTTAAATTTCTAAAATCACACATTGCCTGTAAAGCGGCACATTCCATTTCTACCGAAATGCACCCATCTTTTTTATGTTTTTGGAAATTATTTTTAGTTTCTCGATAAAATGAATCCGTTGTCCATGTTTTTCCAGTTACATTTGGTATTCCGTTTAAATTCATGAAATCAGTTACTTTATCAGAGTTTTTAACTGTAATATAATCTGAAGCTGGTACATAATGGTAAGAAGTTCCTTCATCACGATATGCTTCTGTAGGTATCATTACTTTTCCATGAGCAATATCTTTATTTAAACATCCTGCACCACCAAATACAACATAGTTATTTGTGTTAATAGCAGAAAGCGTATCTTCTACTGTTCCTACACAAGCAGGTGCACCAACATATGTTTTATAGAATGCAAATTTCTTATTCTTGTATTCAATCTGATATATTGGCGTTTCACCTGTTGCAAACCAGAAAGATGAGATTTTTTTACAATTATAGTTTTCCAGCACAAATTGTTCTATTTTATGAGAAAAGGTTAATATGCATGCATCAACAATTGGTGCAAGCTCATTTGTTATTGGATTGATTATTGCTTCTGATTGATTGTCAAATGTATCTGTTATCATCTTTTCCTCATTAATTTTTCTTATGATTATATCTTTTTTGCAGGTCTAACA
>CAYFND010000159.1:0-3489 GCA_964344405.1 uncultured Treponema sp.
GGAACTTGGCCTTCACCCCAATCTGCTCCATGCCTGATAAACTGATATTGTAAACCTACAGAGAATGCAGATGTCGGTTTAAAATCACTTCTTACAAAAAATTCATCGGAATTAGGTGGAAGATAATAACCTAAACATTCACCATTATTTGTGTAAGATTCATTTAAATAAGTTGCATACCATGGTTGATATTTTAAGGCTTGATGAGTGTAACAATAAGGTTCAACCTTTGTGTATCTAAAAGAAAGAGTTCCCATTGGAATAAAAGGAATGTTTACTTTTGTACCGGCTTGTAGAGCAAACATACACCTTGTAGCTTCAAACAATTTTGATGTAAAACTATTCACTTCATCTAGATATACAGAAAACCATACAGAACCTAAACCCGGATATCTTAGCTTTATGTCTCCGAATAAAGACAAATTGTCATAATCACCCAAACTGTTCTGATAAACAACGCTATTTAAGAAAGTGAACATATATCCAAGTTCAAATCTTTTTGGCCATACAACAGTACTACCAAAATCAATATGCAAATATTTCAAATCTAAGTCTATCATACCAATAGAAAAGGCATTTTGATAAAAATAAGAATCAACTTGAGTAGGATATACAATATTTCCCTTGCCGTCAGTAATATACCATGCATTCTGATTAATATACGATTGATTTGGAAATTCAAGGACACCGGTTAACATAGAGAAAGATAAAGATTTAAACAATCTGAGCTTTGTATCAAAAGCCAGGAACGGACGGGCGTTACTATTAAGAACCAAACTACTTCCATCATCCATGGCCGCCCATTCCCTGTTAATTCTACCGATTCCAACTTCAACCCTGTTGTTTATGAACGAACCGTGGATTTCTGCAAAAATACCAAAACCTATACTGTTTGTAAACGGCCATCCACTTAAACCTTCAGCATTTACAGAACCTAGGGAATAACTTGAACCGTCCCAATGTTTTTTATAGTTAAATGGTAATACAGAAAAATTCTTGTATTTGGAAATTGTTCGTATTGTTGAAGGAATTTTTGCAGATAAAGTGCTTGTATCTATAATTGGATTTCCATTTGAATCCATCAAATAATCATACCACCATTGTCCAACATTATAAGTTCCAAGTGGATACAAAGGCATCCTCATCATTTCAAAGAAAGCATTCATTTTGTATGATACGTTTTTTCCGAAATCACCTGTAAAGTTAAAAGTGTTGTAAAGTTCATAACCTTGTGCATTTTCTAAAGGATTATCATAAAATCCTGTGCTAACAAAGCCTTCTACAGTATCGTTGAATTCAAAAGATGTTGGAAAATTCAAAAATTCTGATTCAATTCTATAAGACATTTTTTGAACATCAAAACCAACTTTGTGCTGATATTTTTTTATATATGAATTTATAGTTTCCAATTCTACTGATTCAACTTTAGAACGTTCTTTTTGTTCCAAAGCGTCTTTTACTTCATATAAACTTTGTAATATATACTTTTCTGTATAAGGTTTTACAATGGATAAAGTTGAACAAAAACCTTTAGTTTCTGCTGTTTTTAATACATTATAGACATCATCTGTAATATCTACCGTACTGTTTGTCTGTGCAAATAATGATGCACTTAATAAACAAACCATAATAAACAATGTTATTTTTTTCATGATATATTAATATACAACATTTGATAAATTTTACACAAGATATATAAAATAATCCTTATAACAAAAAGGTTTCATCTATTTACTAACCAATCAATTTATTATAAAATTATAAAATGAACGCAAAAGATTTTAATGATTATCTGAAAAAGAAATACCCACAGACTAGTTCCTTCTTTTCAGGATTAGCACTTTTTTTTGTTGATGCAATAGTATTAATTTTATGTATTTCTTTGGGCTTTTTTATTGTAAACTTATTTGCAAGAGATTCAATCAATTTTAAATCATTTATAAATTATTCCATTTTCCTTCCATTTGTACTTATTGTCTTTGCCAGTATGGGACTTTATCCTGGAATAATGATACCTCCAACAGAAGAAGTTAAAAAATTCTGCATTTCCACTTTTTTATGTTTCTCTGGAATCATTTTCTGCATTTTAATTACGGATATTGAAAACAAACGAACCATTGGAAGATTTTTCTTAAAAGACAGCCGTTCAATTTGTATTTGTTTAGCTTTGTTTATATCATTTCCAATTGCAACTATTCTGCTTTCCGCAATGAGAGAATTTTCAAAGAAGTTTTTCAGCCGTTTCTCTTGGTGGGGCGTTCCTGCAGTCGTTTATTGTACAGATGACAGTGCAGATCAAGTAATCAATAGATTGCTAAAAAATCCTTATTTGGGTTATCATCCAGCTGTAATAATTGATTCAAATTGCAAAGAAGATCATTTTTTCAATGAAATTCCTGTTATTTCACCTGATAACTCAGAAATAATTGACATCATCCATAAGTTTAATATAAAAACAGCAATGATTTGCGATTACAAAAAAGATTTATCGCCAATAATGACAAAATATCGATACACAATAAGTGTTTCTAAATCTCAATCATCATTTACTTCTACACAACAACTAAAAGATATTGCTGGAATAATTGGATTTGCCTCCATTCATAACCTTACTTTCAAAGCCAATTTGTTTTTTAAGAGGGTTATAGATTTATTCCTTATCATATTTTTCTTACCAATTTTGGTTCCTGTTTTCTTATTACTCTCAATACTTGTAAAACTAACATCAAAAGGTCCTATTTTTTACGGACATAAAAGAATCGGAAAGAATGGAAAAGTCATTAAATGTTGGAAATTCCGTTCAATGTATATTGATTCTGAAGAACAATTGAAAAAAATCCTTGAGACAGACCCTAAAATGAGAGAAGAATGGGAACGAGACAGAAAATTTGTAAACGACCCAAGAGTTACTAAATTTGGTAAAATCTTGCGTAAAACAAGTCTTGATGAGCTTCCTCAATTAATTAATATTTTCTTAGGTGAAATGAGTTTTGTCGGTCCAAGGCCTGTAACAGAAAGCGAATTATCAAAATATGGTGTTTTCAAAGATTACGTACTTTCGGTATCTCCAGGATTATCCGGCATGTGGCAGATTTCTGGTAGATCAGACACTGGTTACGAAGAAAGAATCGCACTAGACACATTCTACATACAAAACTGGTCAATCTGGCTTGATATTTGGATTCTAATTAAAACTGTTTGGGTTGTCCTTGTAGGTAGAGGTGCTTACTAAATGAAAAAATTGTTTCTAATTATTTCTCTTTTTATTTCTGCTTTTTTTCTTTATTCAGAAAACTTTCAGATTTCAAATGTGACTTACAACATTGAAGGCATAACAAAAACTCAATTTTTGGAAGATTTAATCTCTATAAATAAAGACAAAACTTTTCAATCAGAAGATGAACTGAACAATTACTTTGCTTTTATCAAACAAGAACTATTAAATTTACGAAAATTTGATACTGTTGATATATCATATAATTCTAATAC
>CAYFND010000160.1:0-3466 GCA_964344405.1 uncultured Treponema sp.
AAAAAATCCGCATAATGTTATATTTTTATGCGACAACTATCTTGAAACTTTCCGCCCTTCATAACCCGGAGGCCGCAGGTTCGAGTCCTGCCCCCGCTATTACAGACCACTCAGAAATGAGTGGTTTTTTGTTTTTAACTGGAATTAACTGAAGTCAATAAAGTAGGGCTTGGCGTAGAAATCACATCTAATTTAAACTGAGGTTTTAAACCAAAGTTTTTGTTGCAAAGTGAGGTTCTATGGCTAAGCCTTATTTATTATTCAAAATGCCTTCTGCTATATGTTCGTGTGTATGTTTACTTGAATAATTTTCTAACTCGGTTTTAACTCGGTAATTCGAATTAAAAATAATTCTAACTCGACAAACCGAGTTAAAACTGCATTATTGAGCCGATAAAATCACTTCTCCTTACTTATATGAGCCGATAAACTTGATTTTTGAGCCGATATATCTTATCATTTTTATAAGTTTGAGCCGATAAATAAGAAAACCCGTTCTGAAACTTCAGATTCTGAACGGGTTACACTAAAAGGTGATGTTCAAAACCGCGATATTTAAGCGGGTTTGAACTCAACGACATGTTTACATGTCAAATATAAGAGGCGAAATATGGAATACATACTTAATAAAAAAAATATCCCGATTCTAAGATATGCAGAAAATAAGGGCTACATTGAAGTTCTGCAGATTTATAATAAGGAACATTTGCCGGTTGCTCTGTTTCTCAATGGAAAACCTTCTGCAGATAATCTTTATGCGCTGAATGAAAAAATGGAACAGTTTCTGGATAACCGCCTCATTCCTTCTACCCGGCCTCATTTTAAGGAAGCACTGGAAGAACTTGAAATACCTTCAAATTATGAACTTGCCAAAAAGAGCTGGTTTCTGAGCCTTTCGGATCAGTACTGGATTTGTCCTGTTGAGCTTAAAGACAAACTTTTCTGGGAAGATATTAATTTTTTTACTAATGATTATGATCCTGCACTCGGACTTCGCCTTACAACTAACTCAAAGAGTCTGAACAGGAACTCCAGTTCCTACTCTCCAGATAATGCGACTAACGGAGAACTTTCTAAACGCTGGTTCAAAAAAGATGGAATCAATTATCTGGAAAAAGCTGGAACCGGAACCGAGCGGCAGGAACCTTTAAATGAAGTCCTTGCCTCTGAAATTTGCAAACGTCTCAATATTGCTTATGTACCTTATTATCTTACAATTCGTGATGATAAATATTTTTGCTATTGTCCAGATATGATTGATGAATCAACTGAACTGGTTCCAATGGATGCAGTTTATCAGGATTTGCATTTGATTGATGGAAAATTCTACGACTATGAAGAGCTTATAAAACGCTGCAATGAAATGAAGATTCCCAATACGGAGGCGGATTTATTAAAAATCATTCTTGTAGATTATATAATGGCAAACATCGACCGCCATTCTTATAATATCAGCTTTATCAGAGATTCAAATACACTTCAGTGGAAAGGACTTGCTCCGGTTTACGACACAGGAAAGTCCATGTTTTTAAATCATCTTGATTTTGAAATGAATATGATATCTTCATGTCAGATTGGTGCAAAACCTTTTTACGAAACCCAGTCAGAGCAGATAAGCAGGCTTCCTGTTTCTAAAATTGCGTCCTCTATCAATCTTGAAAATCTTGATGGAATCGACAAGTGGTATACTGATTTCCTAAAACCTCTTAAACGACTTACAGAAGAAAAAAAAGCCGCTCTGGTAAAAAAACTACGAGAAAGAATTGAAGAGACAAAATCAATCCTTACTTCGTATAAAACAGATACTAGTGCCTCAAAAGAAAAACTTTCGAATGCCGACATTGTTTATGCAGCACTGAAACAAAATCCAAAACAGACAAAGGAAGAAGTTTCAAAAGCAACAGGCCTTTCAAGAGCAACAATCACTCGCACTTACAGCGAACTTGAAAAACAGGGAAAGATTCATCGTATTGGTTCAAATAAGACTGGTTATTGGGAAGTTAGATAAGAGAGAGAATCTATACAAAAATGGATTTTATAGTAAAAGCATGCTATTAATGCTACAATTATAAATATATCAAAAAAAGGACATCATCATGGCAAAATCAAAATCCCAGAAATCTAAATCTTCTTCCGCCACCATCGGTTTTGAACAGCAGATTTGGAATGCCGCTTGTGAACTTTGGGGACATATCCCTGCTGCAGATTACCGTAAAATCTTTACAGGACTTATCTTCTTAAAATACATCTCTACCGCATTTGAAAAGAAATACAAGGAACTTGTAGAAGAAGGCGATGGCTTTGAAGACGATCCAGATGCATACGAAGCAGACAACATTTTCTTTGTTCCGCCGGAGGCACGTTGGAGTGAAATTGCAAAGGCAGCCCATACACCGGAAATCGGCACAATCTTAGACAAAGCCATGATAGCCATAGAAGCCGACAACAAAAGCCTCAAAGGCGTCCTTCCAAAAAACTACGCCAACCCAGAATTGGACAAACGCGTTCTTGGAAACGTAGTAGACGTATTCACCAACATGGACATGAGCGACACCGAAGCAAGCAAAGATTTACTCGGCCGCACCTACGAATACTGCATCGCACAGTTTGCATCCTACGAAGGAGTAAAGGGCGGCGAGTTCTACACACCGGCCAGCGTAGTAAAAACAATCGTAAATATCTTAAAGCCTTCAGAAGGAAAACGCGTTTATGACCCTTGCTGCGGTTCGGGCGGAATGTTCGTTCAGTCCGTAAAGTTCATTCAAGAGCACGCAGGAAACAGAAGCAACATCTCAGTCTTTGGACAGGAAGCCAATGCCGACACCTGGAAAATGGCCAAAATGAATATGGCAATCCGCGGAATCGATGTAAACTTTGGCGACCATCCCGAAGATACATTTTTCAACGACCTGCATTCCACACAGAAATTCGACTTCATCATGGCAAATCCGCCCTTTAACTTAAGTAACTGGGGGCAGGATAAATTGCAGAACGACCCTCGCTGGGCATACGGACTTCCACCCGCAGGCAACGCAAACTACGCCTGGATAGAACACATGATTTACCACCTGGCTCCAAACGGAAAAATCGGCCTCGTACTTGCAAACGGCGCCCTTTCCACCCAGACCTCTGGCGAAGGAGAAATCCGCCGTAAGATAATCGAAGCAGATTTAATAGAAGGAATTGTCGCCATGCCAACCCAGCTTTTCTACAGCGTAACAATTCCGGTAACCCTCTGGTTTATCACCCGCGGCAAAAAGCAGACCGGCAAAACCCTCTTCATAGATGCCCGCAACATGGGCCACATGGTAGACCGCAAGCACCGCGACTTTTCCGAAGAAGACATCGCCCGCCTTGCAGACACATTTACTGCATTCCAGAACGGAACCTTGGAAGATGTAAAAGGATTCTGTGCAGTTACAACAACAAAACAAATTGCCGAACAGGATTACATTCTTACTCCAGG
>CAYFND010000161.1:0-1183 GCA_964344405.1 uncultured Treponema sp.
GTAGAACCGTCTGGAGCAGGACCATCTGCAAATTCATAATAAATATGGTACATTGCTCCGTTTGTATCTGTATGATCAACTTCATCATCGGCAAGGGCTGTTCCACAACGAGGACACCAGTTTACAAGGTAATGACCTTTATAAATTAATCCTCTTTCATACAAAGTTACAAAAACATCCCTTACAGCTTTAGAAAGACCTTCGTCCATTGTAAAACGTTCACGTTCCCAATCTGTGGAATTTCCAAGTTTTCTCTGCTGCTTTACGATTGTATTATGATGGTCTTCCTTCACCTTCCAAGTGCGTTCAACAAATTTTTCACGTCCCAAGTCGTTTCTAGAAAGACCTTCTTTTTTAAGTTGACGTTCAACAACGTTCTGTGTTGCAATTCCAGCATGGTCTGTTCCAGTAATCCACAAAGTATTATCACCTTTCATTCTGTGGTAGCGAACAACTATATCCTGTAAAGTATTATTCAATCCATGGCCCATGTGGAGGACGCCGGTTACATTTGGAGGAGGAATGACGACAGAAAAAGTATTTGTTTTATCATTACATTCTTTACACTGACAGTGAACGGGCGAACTTTCATCTGAAGCAGGTTTAAAATAACCTTTCTGTTCCCATTCGTTATAGATGCGGTCCTCAAAAGTCTTTGGATCATACGCTTTTTCCATTTCAATTGCATTCATACTTTTTTCCTCAAAATATTGAAAATTAATAGAAAAAATTATAATGGAAATTTATATAAATAACAATAATAAAAAAGTCAGCTGAAATCACAACAAGCGGATATAAGAAAAGCGGGCGCTTTTACACGTCCGCTTTTAGTTTATTCATCAAGTGTGATTCTATTTCCTGTATACAAGAAATAATATCTTCCTTTTTGTTCAATTAATTCATCATGAGTTCCGCGTTCAATAATCTTGCCGTGCTCCAAAACAATTATTTCATCAGCATTTCTAACTGTTGAAAGACGATGGGCTATAACAAAAGTTGTTCTACCCTTCATCAATTCGTCCATTCCTTTTTGAATTAAAGATTCTGTACGGGTATCAATTGATGATGTAGCTTCGTCCAAAACCAAAACCGGTGGATTTGCAACTGCAGCCCTTGCAATAGCAAGCAACTGGCGCTGACCTTGGCTCAAGCTGGAACCGTCGCCTGTAATTACAGTATCATA
>CAYFND010000161.1:1193-3437 GCA_964344405.1 uncultured Treponema sp.
TAGCCGTTTTCCAGGTGACTGATGAACAAGTCTGCATTTGCAAGTTTGGCAGCTTCATAAACTTGAACATCACTAGCTTCTAGGTTTCCAAAACGGATGTTATCTTTAATTGTTCCTGTAAAGAGGTGTGTATTTTGTTGAACCATGCCCAAAGATTTTCTTAAGGCGCTCTTTGTAATGTCATTGATTGGAATTCCGTCATAAAGGATTCTTCCGTTGCCTTCCGGTACATCATAAAAACGAGTCAGCAAATTGATTGTTGTAGTTTTTCCAGAACCTGTAGAACCGACCAATGCTATTTTCTGACCTGGTTTTGCATGAATGTTGATGTCATGAAGAACTGTCTTATCCTCTTCATAACCAAAAGTAACATGATCAAATATTACTTCACCTTCTAGACGTTTTAGTGAATTATCAATCTCACTCTTCCAAGCCCATTCACCAGTTTTAGCATAAGACTGAACTAATTGAATTGAGCCGTCATGATCTTTAGCTTCATAAGCATTTACCAAAGCATAATGACCTTCATCTTTTTCTTCTTCTTCATCAATTACGTTGAAAATGCGTTCCGCACCGGCCAAAGCGTTTAACACACTGTTTGCCTGCTGACCCATCATGGAAATTGGCTGTGTGAATGAACGAGTGTATTGCAAGAAGGCAGCAATTGAACCTAAGTCCATACCGCGCAGAATAACAAGGAAAGCCCCGGAAATCGCAATAATTGCATATTGAACATGAGACAAGTTGTTCATCATTGGTCCTAGGATGTTACCGTAAGTATTTGCCTCTGTTCCTGACTTTCTTAAGTTATCATTCAATTCTTCAAAATGATTCATTGATTCATCTTCGTGGTTGAATACTTTTACAACTTTTTGACCTTCAATTATCTCTTCAATATAACCGTTGATTATACCTATGTTTTTTTGATTTCCTCTGAAAGCACTGGCACTTCTTTTTCCAATAACGCCAACCAATCCTATCATCAAAACTATTGTTACAAGCATGATGAGTGTCAGTATCGGACTTAGAACAAGCATCATTACAAAAACTGCAATAACTGTTAATAACGACGACATCAATTGTGGTATTGTCTGGCTGAGCATTTCACGAAGGGTGTCTGTATCATTTGTAAAACGAGACATCAATTCACCGTGAGTGTGCTTGTCAAAATATTTGATTGGTAGCTTCTCCAATTTTGAGAACAAATCCGTCCTGATGTTATACAAAAGTTTTGTTGAAATATAAATCATCAGCCTTGAGTTTCCCCAAGTTGCAACTGTTCCCACTACGAACATGGCAAGAACGCCTATTAGAACAAGGGCGAATTTTGACATATCCGGATTCTGTTTACCAATTAACGGAATTATATAGTCGTTCAAAGCTGGTTTTATCAAGTATGTTCCGACAACACTTGCCAAGGAACTTATAATTACACATAAAAAGACTAGAATCCAAAGAGCCTTGAATTTTCCCATGTATTGGAGAATTCTTTTTATTACTTTTTTTGTATTTTTAGGTTTTGAAAAACCTTTTTGTTTCATCGGTGGCATTATTCCTCCATGTCAGCGTCTCCGCTTCCCTGTTGTTGAGATTCATAAACTTCACGATAGATTTCATTTGTCTTCAGCAATTCATCATGAGTTCCAACACCGCTTACAGTTCCTTTATCAAGAACAAAAATCTTATCAGCTTCTTTTACAGAAGAAATGCGCTGGGCGATAATTATCTTTGTTGTTTGAGGGAAAATATCCTTTAACGCAGTACGGATTCTTGTTTCTGTGGCAGTATCAACAGCACTTGTACTATCATCCATAATCAATATCTTTGGATTTTTTAGAAGGGCGCGGGCTATACAAAGCCTTTGTTTTTGTCCGCCAGAAACGTTTACACCGCCCTGACCGAGTTCTGTTTCATATCCATTTGTAAATGAAGTGATAAAACTGTCTGCATCTGCAGCCTTACAAGCTTGAACAATCTGTTCATCAGTTGCGTCTTTGTTTCCCCATTTCAAATTGTCTTTAATTGTTCCAGTAAAAAGAACGTTCTTCTGCAAAACCATGGCAACATTATCACGCAAAGCTGTCAAGTTATAATCTTTTACATCTACGCCGCCAACTTTTACAGAACCTTCCAGCGTGTCATAAAGGCGTGAAATCAAAGAAACCAAAGTTGACTTTGATGAACCGGTGCCTCCGATAATTCCCACGAATGCACCTTTATCAATAGAAAGATTTATATTATGCA
>CAYFND010000162.1:0-3422 GCA_964344405.1 uncultured Treponema sp.
CTATTGTGGAGGGGCCTATGCTCCTCCCTTTTTGCACTTCGTCATTGAACTCGGGCATAACAAAATGTCATATTAACTATATTCTGATAAGTATTCTAGAAAAGAATTGTTGCCAGATAAAATTTAACGAGGAGTAGAATTATGAAGAAAGTTTTATTTGTTTTTTTTATTTCAATAATTTTTATATCTTGTAAAGAAATAACGCAAGGAATAATTTATATTCCCAGTAAAGAGACAACTCAAAACACAGTTTTTTCAACTGTGTTTTTTCCTGATGAACAAATAAATAGTAATGTTGAAGTTCCTGTTTTAGTTTTGGTTCACGGAGGTGCTTATTATTCAGGTTCTAGAAATGACATGAAATCTTCTGCAGAAAATATTATTAGAAATACAAGTGGAATTGCAGTTGCTACTCTTGATTATAGATTCATAACAGATTCAACTAGTCCAACTTGTTTTGATATTTTAGATGATATTACTTTAGGTTTAAAGGAAGTTAAAGACACTCTTACAAATAATAATTACAAAACTAATAAGGCTGCTCTTTTTGGTTTTTCAGCAGGTGCGCAGCTTTCAATGCTTTATTCATTTACAAAACTTTCTGATTCCCCTTTTAATAATGTGTTTTGTGCATCTCTTTCTGGTCCCACGGATTTTACAAATTCATTTTATTACGGAGATGACGAATCACTTGAAATGTTCTCAACTATAGTAAGTCTATTAACAGATCAGGAAATCACTAAAGAGAACTATTCTACTTCACCTTATAAAGAATCATTGAAAGAAATTTCACCAATAAATTATATTTCGTCTTCTTCAATTCCTCTTCTTTTTGCACATGGAAGATACGATACTATCGTTCCTTATGAAAATGCAACAGACTTAAAACAGAAACTTGATGACAATAATGTTAGATATGATTTTTTTTCATTTGAAAATTCAGGACATAATTTAGATTCTGAACTTGATTCATCTACAAATGATTTGTTTTATCAAAAACTTGCTGTATATCTGGAAAATTATTTTTAGATTGAAGATATATTCACTGTAAAAACTATCGTTTTTCTGCAGTGGGCTACCTACTGTATATAGCAACCGTTCTATCATCAAATAAATCTCTAGAAGCACCTGATTTATTAGACGTTTTTATTTTTCCGGTTTCAGAATTGAATATCAAGAAATTGTTATTGTTAGACTTAACAGGAAGAACGAAACAGACATGCTCGCCTAAAACCATGCCGCGTTCGTTCACTTGAGGATTGCTGCCCCAAGTTTCTGGATGCCCCACAACCCAGACGATTGCACCTCTAAAATTGCTATTGTTGTCGATAAGAGCTGAAAGAGCTTTGTCATCTAGTTTTTCTTCTTGGATAATAAAACTATTCGTCTTACCATTTTTAGAAAGTATTTTGTTAATTTCATTTATCACGACAGGAGGATGCGCTCCATAATTATTCCAATGTATAGAACCGTCTTTATTCTTTCTTCCCGTAGTAATGTCATCACAAACAAAGTATTTTTCTGGGTCTGTTCCATTTTGAGGAATCGTTGAAAGTATGTCATCTTCTGAAATATCAAAAACACCACAAAGTGCGGCTACAGTTCTAATCAAGGCGATTTCACAACTTAAAGTATATTTCTGTTTATAGTTTGACCAATTGGCAGAAAGATAGACAAACATATCACTCTTGGGAATAGGTTGGTTCTTATAATTCTTGCAATCCAAAAGATTTTGTTTACATTCAAAGTGATTGATTATGTGAAGATTTGCACCATTTGGAACATTCTTGTAAAACCAATATGCATCATCTACAGAAAGTCTGATGCAACCATGTGATGAAGGCTGTCCTAACTTTGCAGCTTCTTCTTCTATTATATTTTGATTCTCGTCCATTGGTACGGAGTGAAACAAATAAACTCCACCAATAAATCCAACCCAATACTTAGCACCTTCAGAGTATGTTTTTGAGAAAAACCACTCTCCTCTTTTTACTCCGCTTTCATTGATAATATAGTCGCCCAAAGGTGTGTTGTTGTCGTTGTCCAAAAGTCCTGTGGAACAAACAAATGTCTTTTCTAGTTTGTTATCCATGTATACATATGTTCGTTGCGATTCTATTGATACAATTACAGTTGTGTTATTACCGGCCATGTTGTTATTTTCAGCGTAGGTAAACAATGATGCTGAAAGTAAAAATAAAAATACACATGTAATTTTGATTTTCATATATACCCTCTAAAAGTAATCAGATGAAGAATGTTTTCAAATTTTCACTCATTATTTTTCGCTACGATAAAGCTAACCGGAAAATGATATCCTGTAATAATTTTTGAATAAACAGGTGTAAAACTATTTGCTTTGATGAATTCTTCAAAATCAGTATGAGTCCATCGTGAATAAGTTTTAAAACCAAATAATTCAAACAAAGCTTCTTTTGATGTACGTTTTGAAGATTCGCGTGTAAAAGTTGGAGCAATCAAGATACCGTCGTTTGTTAAAACACGCTTTATCTCTGATAAGGCTTTTACTGGGTCTGGCATTATATGGAGAGCGTTTGCAATAACAACAGCATCAAATGTTTCTTCTTTATAAGGTATGTCAGTGGCATCTATCACCTCAAAAGAAACATTGGTGTTTGTAACTTTTTTCTGTGCTTGAGAAAGCATTTCGGTAGAAAAGTCACTTACGACTAGTTGTTTACAAGATTGTGCAATCTTTCCAGATAACATTCCAGGCCCTGCTGCTAGTTCCAAAACTTTCATAGAAGATGAGAGTTTTGTTTGAATCTCACTTTCCATTTGACTATATGCATTATCAGATTTCTTACCACTGCGTGTAAAATATTGATATATTCCAGCTGTCATCTGCCAAAATTTCTTATTATCATCCATGAAAGTTTCCTAAATATTTTGAAGTTAGTTAAAACTAACATTAAAAATATAGTTTTTCAATACTTACATAGAACTGTATATCCCAACTTGTCTTTTTGGAGTAAAAACAAAGCCTTTAAGAGTAGATTAACATAAAAATGAAATATAAAATAATCCTTAGTTAGACTTTTCTAACTTTTTATGGAGGTTTTATGTCTAGTATCTTCAAATATATGGGGAAATACAAAAAGAATATGATTGCATCTGTAATCTTAATTCTAGTTAGTATTCCGTTTGGTGTAATCCCATATTTTTTTATCAGTAAATTGATTGATGTCTATTTGGCTGGTAATGAAACAATGAAAGTTGTCTTAGTTGCAGCTCTTGTAGTATTCTTGGGCTTTACAATTAAATATTTGCTTTACGGATTGGGCTTGCAACAGTCCCACAGAGGCGCATTCGGTACTCTTTACAACCTCAGGGTAAAGCTGGCTGATATAAAGAGTCAAGTAGAAATGCTCAAAAATAGCTAAATAAAAATGTACACTATT
>CAYFND010000163.1:0-1400 GCA_964344405.1 uncultured Treponema sp.
AGGTTTTAAAACACCTGAAGAGGTTTTTGTCGCACTTCGTCATTGAATGTGGGATAGAAATAGTTGTTACTCCAAGTAATGTTCCTATCTCGTTCAAAGGTGTTTATCATTACAGAACAGGCTCTACAAAACAGGAGCTGAATGGAATTGCCTTACAGCAATTTGTGCTAAAGAAACTTGGTCGTTCGTGGGATGATATTGTTTGTGAGAACGCAACTCTTGATGACATTGATAGAAATGCAATCGATTATTTTTTGCGAAAATCGGTAAATGCAGAACGACTTCCTAATAATTCATTGAATGATTCAACAGAAAAAGTTTTACAGAATCTAAATCTTATTGATTCCAGTGGAAAAATAAAGAATGCAGCTGTCTTATTATTCGGAAAGAATCCTAAAAGATTTTTTACAAG
This sequence comes from uncultured Treponema sp., assembly GCA_964344405.1. Classification (GTDB taxonomy): domain Bacteria; phylum Spirochaetota; class Spirochaetia; order Treponematales; family Treponemataceae; genus Treponema_D. The sequence continues at coordinate 413 of CAYFND010000163.1, forward strand.
CGTAGAATTTAAACTTGGACGGTTTGGAAAAGATGAAACAGATTTGATGTTTCAAGATGTAGTTGAAGGAAATATCATACAGATGGCGGACAAAGTTGTAGAAACGCTAAAATCAAAATACCTAATTTCACCAATTCATTATGAAGGCCTTCAACGAAAAGAGCCTCTAGAAGTTCCAGAGGACGCACTTAGAGAAGCCATTTTTAACGCGATTGTTCACAAGGATTACACGGGTGTTTCAATCCAAATGAAAGTGTACCTTGAACGCATAGTTTTATGGAACGACGGAAAACTTCCAGAAGAATATACAATAGAAACAATTTTAGGCGAACATTCGTCAAAACCTAGAAATCAGAATATAGCAAACGCCTTCTACAAAGCAGGCTTTATTGAATCATGGGGACGCGGAATTCAAAAAATAAAAGAAGGCATGGAAAAAGCCGGCCTTGCATCCCCAAAGTTTGAAGCCACCATGGGCGGCGTAAGGGTAACAATTTACAGAAATGCAACTGAGACCGACCCTGTAAGGGAACAAGTAAGGGAACAAGTAACCGACCCAGTAACCGACCCAGTAACCGACCCAGTAACCGACCCAGTAAAACGATTAATGGCAATTTTTAAAGGTGATATGGGTGTTAAGGAATTAATGACAGTTCTTGAATTAAAACACAGACCAACCTTTAAAGAAAATTATCTACGCCCAGCGTTAAAACTAAACTTATTAGAATCAACAATTCCTGATTCTCCAAACAGTCCTACTCAAAAGTACCGACTAACAGAAAAGGGAAAGAAATTAAAGATCTTACTTCAAAAAGAAGGGGATGAGTAATATTTTGGAAGTTTTCTGAATAGGAATTATATAGTTGTTACGAATTATGTAATAGTAGAATTGATGGAGAATAGAAAAATGGAAATGAAGAGATATAAATTAGGTGATATTTGTGATTTCAACTTGAACTCAATAAAAAAAAGTGATAAATATGATGAG
>CAYFND010000163.1:1410-3349 GCA_964344405.1 uncultured Treponema sp.
GATAGATAACCAGTACAGACTAAAAGATGGCATTACAAGTAATATTACTGAAAACAAAATAGATGAAACTTTACGAATTAAATTATCAGATGCTCCTAGCAGAGCTCAACGTAAAGTTAAAAATAATACAATACTATTTTCGACGGTTAGACCAAATCAAAAGCATTATGGAATCCTTATTAATCCAAACGAAAAAATGATTGTTTCAACAGGTTTTACAACATTAGATGTAATTGATAAAGCAAAGTTTTCTTCAATGTATGTTTTTTATAAACTTACTCAACCTTTCATTGTGAATTATCTACAAAATATTGCTCAAAACTCTGTTTCGTCATATCCTTCGATTAATCCAGACGATATAAAAAATCTTTCATTTAAATTTCCAGAATTCCAAGATCAACAAAAAATAGCAGCAGTTCTTTCTTCTCTTGATGATAAAATCGCTTTGAACAATCGCATAAACGCAAAACTAGAAGCAATGGCAAAACGCCTTTACGACTACTGGTTTGTACAGTTCAACTTTCCGGGTGCAGACGGCAAACCATACAAATCAAACGGCGGCAAAATGGTCTACAACAAACAACTCAAACGCGAGATTCCTGCCGGGTGGGAAGTAGATAATCTATATTTTATTGCTGAATATGTTAATGGGTTAGCATGTCAGAAATATCGTCCATCGAATGATGAAAACTATTTACCTGTAATAAAGATACGTGAAATGAATGAAGGGATAAATATAGATACAGAAAAGGTTTCTATTAATATTCCTGAAAAATATAAAGTTTATGATGGTGATATTTTATTTTCATGGTCTGCATCTCTTGAAGTAATGATTTGGAGCGGTGGAAATGGAGGCTTAAACCAACATATATTTAAAGTTATTCCTAAAAATGGATTCTCCAAAGAGTATGTTTATTTTCAATTACTAAAATATGTAATAAATTTCCAACATATGGCAGAAGCCAGAAAAACAACAATGGGACATATTACATCAGATCACATAAAACAAAGTCGAATTGTTATTCCTTCAAATACCATAATTAATAGTTTTACTAATAATGTTAAAGGGATGATGCATAAACAAGTAGTTCTTTTACAAGAAAATCAAAAACTAACCGCTCTACGAGATAAACTATTACCGTTGCTAATGAATGGACAAGTTGAGGTAAAGTAAGATGAAATTTAAACTAATGATACAATCGTTAAGCCCTCTTTTCTTATTAACAATTATTAGAAATTTCATGTTCATATTAGTTGATTCTGATGGTAATAAACTTACTGCTAAAAGTTTTATAAGCGAGAATATGATTCTTGTTATTGTATTTTCAATTTGTTTTTTATGGATTTTATTGTCTATATGGTTCTATGTTGAATTTATGGCTTTTCAATTAACTAATAAGCCAGGTGGTTATTCAATCAAAGTTATTGAAGAAAAAGATGATGCCAGTCTGAATTTTTTTCTAACTTTAATTTTACCACTTGTAATTGATGACGTAGATTCTTGGCAAGGAGCAGTTGTTTTTTTTATCTTAATAACAATGATTTGTATTTTGTTATATAAAACAAAATTATTTTATGCAAATCCTGTGTTATCCATACTTGGATATAGATTATATACAATAAAATTTACTTCAAATTCAAATTTTGGTCAAAATGAAATAATTGCATTAGGAAAAGGACATATTGATACTTGGATAGAGTACAAAATAATTACTGGCAAAATTATTTATATAAAAGGAGATACAAAAAAATGCAAGCAGAAGAAGTCAAAAATAAAGTAAATTTTATCACTCAAAATGATAACTTTGGATTGGAAGTTTTTTCTGTTCTTGAGAATGATGGGTGCCGTGAACTTAAAAAATTCCAAATTGATGATTTATTAAAAACCCGAGTTCAATGACGAAGTGCAAAAAGGGAGGAGCATAGGCCCCTCCACAAT
>CAYFND010000164.1:0-278 GCA_964344405.1 uncultured Treponema sp.
CACAAGAAACAATCTTCCAGAAAATGTCAAAAGTTTTAGTTAAAATTTCATCAAGATAAGAATATACTCTTTCTTTTACAAGAGAAGTCTTAAAGAAAGTTGTTCCATTGCACAAGATGCAAACTGGTCTTGAAGCATTTTTACCTTCACCTGTTTGGAAGACACAAGCAATTAATATTGCGGCTGCACGACGAGCACATCTTTCTACAATACTATCTAAAAGTTGATACATTTTATTAAAATCTTCATCAGTCGCATTTTCGCACATGATTTTTCCA
>CAYFND010000164.1:288-3343 GCA_964344405.1 uncultured Treponema sp.
CTGTGTGGTCCATGCAAAAATCCATCAACTTCAATCAATGTTAGGTTTTCTATTTTTAAGATTTCATTACAAACTTTTTTTGAGAATAAGTTTTCTTTTGCGGCATATTGCAAAGCTTGGTACGACAAAGGACCTAGATAAGCACCTGAACATGATTTTTCCAACAAGAAGGTTCCAGGTTTTGTAGTTTTTTTGTCAACTTCAATATCAAAATCAGATTTATTAACACTTGTATATTTTCCAGATTCACAAACAATGATTTGTTTTTTAATTTTATATTCACTGTTTTCTGGTTGGATATAAGCGGCATTCAAACCTGTACCCAAAATCATACCGATATAAGAAGAATATTCATTACCTGTTTCTACACAAGCGGCACCTGCCAACAAAGCTGCAACAGTATCATTACACAAAGTAATTCTCTTGATAGCTTTCCAACCGTGTTCTTCAAGTGTCTTTTTCAAGCATTTTCCAATTTCGCTACCAACTACTTCTGGAGCTTTTACTTCTTTAGAAAAACCTAATAAAACACCATCACCATTTTCTTTTATTTCCATTGGATATGAAAAACAGAATCCAATTCTGTCTGCTTTATCTTTTAAATGTTCCAAATTTGATGCAATCTGTTCAAAGAATTCCTTTTTTGACAATTCTTTTTCAACACCAGGCATTCTTGTTTTTTCTAAATATGAAATTTCAGCCTTACCTTGGGCATCAAATGAAACTAGACATGAACGGAAGTTTGAACCGCCAGCATCTATTACAATAACTGACTGTTTTTCTGCAGTTGTTTTAGGGGGATTACAAAAAGTTTTAATCATATCTTCATCTGATTTTTCACCTTTTAAACCTTTATTCATATCATCAAGTAAACCTTGAGCAATTGATAATACATCTTCATGGTTCGAAAAATTATGACGAGCCAAAAACGAACTAACACTACTATTCATATAAAAATCCTATTATAAAATTGAGATATTATAACATATTCATATAAAATATCAAACACCTTTAAACTTTTCATTTTCACTATTTTATGATAGATTTAGTTCCCATGTCATTAGATTTACAAACATTAAAAAATGAATTAAATCCTGAACAATTTAAAGCCGTAACAACAATAGATGGCGCTATTTTGATAATTGCCGGAGCTGGAAGTGGTAAAACTAGAGTTATTACTTATAGAATTGCACACATGCTTGATTCTGGTATTCCACAAAGTCAAATTCTTTCTCTAACCTTTACTAACAAAGCTGCAAAAGAGATGGAAGAAAGAATCAAGGACTTGACCCAAAAGAAAATGCAGAACCTTACAGTATCAACTTTTCATGCCTTTGGTGTTAAAGTTTTACGTCAAGATATTGATAAACTAGGTTATAGAGAGAATTTTTCAATTTATGATGAAACTGATAGGACAGCCCTGATAAAAGAATGTGGAAGAGAACTAAAATATTCCCCAGAAACTCTTGATATCTACAAAATAGGCAATCTAATTTCAAATATAAAGACAGGACGCAAAACATGGGAAACAGCTAATGATATGTACCGCCCACTTTATGAAAGCTACCAAGAAGGATTAAAACTTTACAATTCAGTTGATTTTGATGATTTAATTGTTCTACCAATAAAATTGTTTAAAGAATGTCCTGAGGTTTTAAATCGTTACAAAGAAAGATACAAATATATAATGGTTGATGAATTTCAAGATACAAGTCATCAACAATATGAGCTAATGCATCTTCTTTCAGATAAAAACATAGCGGTAGTTGGTGATGACGACCAGTCAATTTACAGTTGGCGTGGAGCCGATTTTCAGAATATCATCAATTTTGAAAAAGATTTTGATGTTACAGAAATTCGACTTGAACAAAACTATCGTTCAACAGAAACAATTCTTGAAGCCGCAAATGGTGTAATTTCTCACAATACAAACAGAAAAGACAAAAAACTTTGGAGTGGAAACGGTGGCGGTAAACCAATTGAAATTTTCATGCCAGAAAATGAAACTGATGAAGCAAATTTTATAGCAGAAACAATACTTGGAATTGCAGCTGAAGAAAAAAGAAAATACGATGAATTTGGTGTTTTGATTAGGGCCAACACCCAGAGCCGGTTCATAGAAGAAGCTTTTCTTGAATCCAACATTCCATACATCATGAGTGGCGGAACTAGCTTTTTTGAAAGAAAAGAAATAAAGGATGTTATTTCATATTTAAGAGTTATTGCAAATCATGATGATGATATTAATTTATTAAGAATAATTAACACACCTAGAAGAGGCATCGGACGGGCGACGATTCAAATTATTAATAATGAAGCTGAAAAAACAGGTTCTACACTTTGGTCTGCAATAATGTCGCTGATGAATGAAGACAATCCGGATTATGATGAATCATTGAAAGATGATTTCAGTGAATTCGTGAATATAATCGAAAACAATCGTCAAAAACTACTTAGCGGTCACGGTTTGGCAAATAAAGTTAGAAATTTGATAGAAGAAATTAATTATAAAGATTATCTTGTTTCGGAATATTCAAAAAATGAAAAAGCCGTCAGATTCAAATTACTGAATATAGAAAGCCTTTTAAACTCAATTGAAACTTGGGAAAACGACCCGGATAATTTTAATGCAAATTTATTCACTTATTTAAATAGGATTACACTACTTTCCAGAGATGATATGGACGATGGAAATGACAAGGGAAAAGTCAACCTAATGACAATTCACGCTTCAAAAGGATTGGAATTTCCTATTGTTTTAATTGCCGGTGTTGAAGAAGGATTAATTCCTCACGCTCGTTCTGTAGAAGAAAACGATGGTAACGTAGAAGAAGAAAGACGGTTGTTTTATGTAGCGATTACTAGGGCTAGGTCAAAACTTATAATTTCTGCCTGTAGAAAAAGAAGGCATCTACAACTTACAACCGAATGTGAACCAAGCCGATTTTTGGATGAAATTCCAGAAAATCTAGTTGAATATCATGAACCTCCAAAAGAATTAACTGATGAAAAGGCTCATGATATGTTTTCAGACATGTTAAAAAGTTTTAATTCA
>CAYFND010000165.1:0-3286 GCA_964344405.1 uncultured Treponema sp.
AGATGGCGTTGGTGCAGTTATGGACGCTATGGATCTGGAACGTGAACGTGGTATCACAATTCAGTCGGCAGCTACACAAGTTCGATGGAAAGATTACACAATCAACCTTATAGACACACCGGGTCACGTTGACTTCACTGTTGAAGTTGAACGTTCTCTTCGCGTTCTTGATGGTGCTATTCTTGTTCTTTGCGCTGTTGCAGGTGTTCAATCTCAATCTATTACTGTAGACCGTCAGTTAAAACGTTATCACGTTCCTCGATTGGCTTTTGTTAATAAATGTGATCGTCAAGGTGCTAACCCACTACGTGTTCGTATGCAGCTCCGTGAAAAACTCGGCTTAAACGCTTACATGATGGAACTTCCAATCGGTTTGGAAGATAAACTTGAAGGTGTTGTAGACCTAATCGCTATGAAAGCAATTTACTTTGAAGGTGATAGTGGTGTAGATTTACGCATTGCTGAAATTCCAAGTCACATGGTTGAAGATGCAAACAAATATCGTGAAGAATTGCTTGATGCAGCTTCTATGTTTGATGATTCTTTAATGGAAGACATCATGGAAAAAGGCTACGATGGCGTTGATTCAGAAAAAGTTATTGCAGCTATCCGTAAAGGAACAATTGCAGAACAATTTGTAGGTGTATTCTGTGGTTCTGCTCACGTTAATAAAGGTATTCAGCCTTTGTTGGACGCTGTTGTTCGCTATTTGCCAGCTCCAAATGAAGTTGAAAATGAAGCACTTGACCTTGATAACAATGAAGCTCCAGTAAAATTGGAATGTACAGAAAACAAACCAACAGTAGCTTTAGCATTCAAACTTGATGACGGACAGTACGGTCAGTTGACTTATACACGTATTTATCAGGGAAAAATCAAGAAGGGTGAAGAATTATTCAACACTCGTTCAAAGAAACGTTTCAAGGTTGGACGTCTAGTTCGTATGAATTCTTCTAACATGGAAGATATCAACGAAGGTGTTCCAGGCGATATCGTTGCCCTATTTGGTGTTGATTGTGCATCTGGTGATACATTCACTAACGGTGGAATCAATTTCTCTATGGCTTCTATGTTCGTTCCAGAACCTGTTATCTCACTTTCTATTGAACCAAAAGATAAACAAGGTGCTATGCAGATGTCTAAAGCATTAAACCGCTTTACAAAAGAAGACCCTACATTCCAAGTTTATACAGATCCAGAATCTAACGAAACTATCATTAAAGGTATGGGTGAACTTCACCTTGCTGTATATGTTGAACGTATGAAACGTGAATATAACTGTGAAGTTGTTACAGGTAATCCTCAGGTTGCATATCGTGAATCTATCACACAAAGAGCAGAATTCAACTATACTCATAAGAAACAAACTGGTGGTTCTGGTCAGTACGGTCGTGTTGCTGGATTTATGGAACCTATCGCTAATAAAGATTACGAATTTGTTGACTCAATCAAAGGTGGAGCTATTCCTAACGAATATATTCCTTCTTGTGATAAAGGTTTCAAGAAAGCAATGGAAAAGGGTTCTTTAATTGGATTCCCTATTGTTGGTGTTCGTATGACAATCAACGATGGTCAATACCATCCAGTTGACTCTTCAGATATCGCATTCCAGTCTGCAGCTATCGGTGCATTCCGTGAAGGTTATGAAAAAGCAAAACCTGTTATTCTTGAACCAATCATGAAAGTATCTATTGCAGCTCCTGATGAATTCCAAGGAAACATTTTTGGTCTTATCAATCAGAGACGTGGTGTTATTATTGATACTACTGATGAAAACAATTCTACAACAGTAAACTCTGAAGTACCACTTAGTGAAATGTTCGGTTTCTCTACTATTCTTAGATCTTCAACTCAAGGTAAAGGTGAATTCACAATGGAATTCTTAAAATATGGTAAAGTACCTAATGCCGTTGCTGATGAATTGATTAAGAAATTTAAAGAAGAAAAAGCAGCAGCTAATAAATAACTTTTGGAGTAACTAATGGATAAAAAAGATTTAATCGACCACAGTCCTGTTCGATTTTTTGACAATGCAACAAAAGCAAATCTAAAGAATGGAGAAATGGGTCTAATTACAGCTAAAAAAGGTTTGGGAAAAACTTCTATTTTAGTTCAATTTGGAATTGATTCTCTATTAAACGAAAAAGCTCTTGTTCATGTTTCTTTCGATCAGCAATCATCTAACGTAATTTCTTGGTATTCAAGTGTTATGTCAGAAATTGCAAAGAAAAAGAATTTCAGCAATATGTCTGAACTTAATGAAGATGTAGTTCGCAACCGTACAATTTTAAACTTCAACCAAGAAACATTTACTCTTCCAAAAGTTGTAAATACTCTTAAAGCTTTAAAAGTTGGTGGAATTAATATTGATTCTATCATCGTTGACGGTTTGGATATTGCAAAAGTAAGTGATGCAGACATTGAAGTTTTTGCTTCTTTTGTAAAATCAGAAAAAATGACAGCTTGGTTCAGTTATACTAGCGAAGCTGACACATTGAATGATACTTTGGATTCAAAAAAACTTGATGCTTTTGCAACTGTAGCTCATTTGGCAACAGTTGGAAACGGCTTAACTTTATCAGTTCTTAAGAACGGTAACGGTCAAGTTAACCTTGATTCTAAAACATTACTTATGACTAAATAATATTTTGGTCTAAAAAAAGAGGCTTTGAAGTAATTCAAAGCCTCTTTTTATTTTAACTATATTAGTTTTTAATCACACTAAAACTTATTGATCTTTCCAAGGGAAAAGGAACGACTTCCAACCTCTTGGACCTAAAGTTTCCCTATCATCATAAATCAATTCTTCCCAAGGAATATTCTTTCTTTCCCTTTTTGTCTTTAATTCCGGATGTTTCTCCAAATAATCATATTTATATAGTCTGATTCTTAAAGCATTTGTTGTTGCAACTTGAATACCTGCGATAGATGGAAGAAATCCTACTAAAACTACAGATAAGGCAATCATAATTAAATTGTAAAAGCCCATAAAAACAGAATACCCTGTATTATCAAAGAAAATAATAAAAGATTTCTTAAAACATTTCTTAAAATCATTATGCATTAAAGATATTATAAAAACAAACCATTGTAATAATAACAAAATAAAAACATCAACCCAAACTAAAAGAGCTCCAACAAAGAATGTAAAAAGTGATTTTGATTGAAGAAAATAAAAATCAAAACTGATAAAAGACAATATTCCAACAACAGCAATTATCAAACCAAAAAGACTGGCATCTTTTAAAACACCAGGTATAGCCTTAAAGTAATCAACTACATGGAC
>CAYFND010000166.1:0-3284 GCA_964344405.1 uncultured Treponema sp.
ATTGTTGCTTAAAATTCGCACTTTTTGTGTCCACAAACTTGACTCAAGTCCAAAGAACGCATTAACTGCTAGTTTTATATAAAAGAAATTATAAGTCGAGATTTAAATAATCACAACGAATTATCACATATTATTTTTTTGTATTTCGTCAAGCAAATCTCTTTTATTAAGTATTACAGCTATATAATCACTAATAACTCGCAATCTCTCCAAATCTTTGTTTTGATTCTCTCTTTTTGGATTATCAACACCCACACAACCTATTAATTTACCACTTTTATTAATTGGAATCACAAACATTGAATAAACTTCTTGAGATATCAATTCATTCTTTAATTTGCTATTAACTTTTTCTAGTTTTGAAGTGTCATCAACCAACAAGAATTCATCATTTTTAAGAACATCAAGCAAATTTTTTGCTTCTGAATAATCCAACTCATGAACATACTCTTTTTTTGTTATTATATTGTCTTTAACAACTTCATAAGTAATCTTTGACTTTCCAGTCTCATCATCATTTTCAAAAATATAAGAACGGTCGCTGTTAAAGAATTTCTGCAGCATTTTTAACATATCTGTAATGGCAACTTCACTATCTGGATAAGAAAGAATATTCTTTGCGATTCCATTCAAAAATTCAATTTGTTCTTCAGATTTCTTTTGTTCTTGTTTTAAACGATATTCATTTGAAACATCAGTGATTACAGAAGTGACAACATCATCACCAACTTCAGGAATCTTCATGATTGAACAATTACAATTCAAATAAACAATTTCACCATCTTTTTTGTAGGCTCTATAATTTAAGGAAATAGGCTTTCTTTCTTTTTTTAGCAACCTTACTTTTTCTAATGCAGAATTCAAATCTTCTGGAAGAATTAATGAGATGATGTCTATATTCTCTTTTTTAACTTCATCTTCTGTGTAACCATAAATGTTGAAGTATTTTTCATTAGTAAAAATAAACCTTGATGTTTTTTTCTCCTCATCAATCAATATTGCCGAAACACCGCCGTTAATATTATTCATAATAGATTTTAATGTTCTGTCGGCTTCTAGCTTCTGCCTATAAGCCTCTTTTTCTTTTGCTTCTGCAATTCTTTGGTCTGTAATATTTTGAATAACACAATAAAACAAATAACTTTGTTGTGATCTTGCAATCATCCTTATTGTTGAACGTACATATTCAAGTTTGTTATTTTTTGTAGGATTAGTAAAATTAATCTCACAAGTTGATTCTTCTTCAGTATCAATTGCTTTTTGAATATTCTCCCTAACAATTTTTATATTTTCGTCATTAAGATAATAAGTTGGTTCCATAGTAAAAGAACGTAAATCAACTTTTGCAGACAACTCTAATTCAGCTGCATATCTTTCGTTACTTCTGATTAATTCATATTTTCCGTTGCAAATTTCAAATATACAAGCGCCGCCAACATTGCTATTAAAAATCAATGTTTCAATTGATGAAGGATCCCAGAATGCATTCTGATCAAAATGTGTCAACTTTTTGTCTGTATTGATTTTTTTATCATGAACAGATTCTTCAAGAACTTTTTCATATTGATCTTCCGGAATTGGCTTTGAAGAATAATATCCCTGCATGCAAAAACAGCCGATCGAACGTAAATAATCAACTTGAACTTTTGTTTCAACACCTTCTGCAATAACAGTCATGCCAATCCATCTTGCCATACGGATTACAGATTCAATAATTGTGCCACTTCGTTCTGAGTTTTTAGAACTCTCCAAGAACCTCATATCCAGCTTCAACACCTGAGACGGAACATCTTTTAGAATATTCAAGGAAGAATAACCACACCCAAAATCATCAATTTCTACAGTGAATCCATATTTTACAAGTTTTGAAACAATTTCTATTAATTCATTTGAAGATTCAGAAAAAGCTGATTCTGTAACTTCCAAATTTAGGAAATCAATCGGAACGTTATATTTTTTTACATAACCAGTTATTTTTTCAAAGAAATCAGGTTTAAAAATATCAACTCTAGAAATATTTACCGAAATCGGAACAATCTCTCTTTTTTCATCAATCCATTTTCTGATGAACATGCAAACGTGTTCCCACATAAACTTATCAATTGAATAGATGAACTCGTTTCTTTCAAAAATTGGGATAAATGTTCCAGGGTCAAGCAAACCTTTTTTTTGATGCCGCCATCTTACAAGGGCTTCTGCACCAGTCAAGCTTCCTGTTGTGTTGTTATATTGCGGTTGAAACCACACTTCAAATTCACCGGCCATTAAAGCCCTTCTAGAATCGCTTACAATCTCTTGTTCTTCAATAAGCTTTGTCCGCATGGATTCTGTGTATTCAGCTATATATTTTCCGTAAATTCCTTTTATTGATTCTTCTGCCAAAGCGGCTCTGTCAAAAATCAAATGAACAGGAACTGATGTATCTGTAATTCTGTAACGGCCAATACGAATTTTTATTTTCTTCTTAAAAAAGTGAGGAGTTGATAATCTTTCATGAAAATGCTTGTAATAGTCAGAGCCAATAAATTCAACAGGATAAAGAATCGCAAATTTATCTGATTGAAGACGGCTGGCAATTCCTTGAAGTTCAGTTTCTGCCATTTTCAAACAATTTGCTATATGTTTTAAAACTTTATCACCAAAAGTAATTCCGTATAAATCATTAATGACCTTGAACTTTTCAACATCAAAACAAGAAAGAACATAATAGTTTGCCGGATGACTTTTAACAAGTTCAGAAACCTTATCTAAAAAAGCTTCCCTTTTATAAAGTCCTGTAAGTGAATCAATTTGTGAAATATTATTAAATAAAGAATCATATAAATTTACAATATTATTAACAGTATGACGAACTTCAAAAGAATCCAAAGGTTTTGTAATAAAACCAACTGCACCCAGTTCAAGACTTCGCTTCTTAACTTCTGGATTTTCATCAGCAGACATTATAATTACAGGAATGCTGGACAAAACAACATCATTTTTTATTGTCTGCAGAAGTTCAAATCCGTTCATCTTTGGCATTACTACATCTAAAATAATTGCAGAAAAGTTTTTATTTTCATTCAAGATATTTAGAGCTTCTTCACCGTTTTCAGCGATAAACAATTCGTAATCATTTTGAAAAAATTTAATTAGTAATTTTCTGCTAATAATTTCATCATCAATTATTAGTAAATTCTTTCCGGACATTTGTTCTCCAAAGAATAGATTAAAAAATGTGTATTTATCTTACCCACATTCAATGACGAAGTGCGACAAAAACCTCTTCAGGTGTTTTAAAACCT
>CAYFND010000167.1:0-3005 GCA_964344405.1 uncultured Treponema sp.
ATTTTTGAATCCAGAAATTATTGCCAGGATTGTAAAAGAGAATGAAAAACTCTCTTCAACTTATTACTTTAAGTTGAAATCGAAAAGGATAGATCCTGAATTATATATTTGGGAGAAGAACTCTTGTTGTTTTCCTGGAGTACGCAGATATGCAGGTAGTTCTGAAATTGCTGCGCACAGAAAAAGAATGGAAATTTCTGCAATTGAGGATGCTTTAGCTTTGGATGATAATGATTATCCAAAGCAGGTCTGGTCTTTTATATTTAGAGATAAACAATTCAGTAAATATGGGCCTGCTGGATATAGTCTTGCACATCTCATAGACCATAAAAAGGATAAAAATAGAATGGATGAAGAATTTACATTTTCGGAAAACCATTCTTTTGAAAAACCGTTTTATGGATTATATACATGTGCATCAAATTCTGTTTATATTCCTAATAGTCTTATGAAACCTACTGATTTCAATGGTGCAATTAGAAATCTTTTGGTTCGAAAGGCAGAGTCATTGTATGGAAAATATTGTAATTTGGTTCCGACTTATGTTAAAGCAAAAGAGTCGTATGATTCCAAATGGAATATTGAAAATTTTGAATGGGCAGACCCTGTTGGGACTGTAGAAAATCTTGATGACTTCTTTATGTTCCGCAACAAGCGAATGAATGAGGTTTTTGACAATTAAGCTCTTTCGCGGGAGGGGAATTTATAGAGTTATTGAATTCACTTTCTCCCGCTTTGCTAACCAATCATTAACAAGTTCCTTTGGTTCAATCGGCAATGCTTCGTCAGCCCATTTCCAGACCCAGCGCTGAACACAGATGAGTTGGTTGGTTCTGAAGCTTAGAATGATTCCATCGTCATCAGGACCAGGATTTTTTGTATCAGGAACTATTGTCTGGTTATCGCCCCAGATTTTTGTTTGTGCATATCTGGCGGCATAACCGTGAAGGTGGATTTTATAATCAAGGTAATTGTCATCGCACATGCATCCAAATGAACCACGTGTCATATTTCTGAAGTCATAGTCTTTTGGAAGTTGGAAAATTTCATTGGTCATTTTGAGGTTTTGTATTTTTTCAAGAGAATAGCGCCGGCGAGCATTTTTAATAACATCAAGACCGTGAAGATTCCAGTTCCCGTCGTCAAAGATAAGCTGGCAGGGCTGGACTCTTCGGTTTTTTGATTCTTTTTCGAGACTGTGAAATTCTTTCTGTAAATTCCTAAAAAGGTAGGACTGTGATAAAATAAACACAGGAGCCTACAAATGGCAAAAGAAAAGAAAACAAGACACGGACTTTCCGAAAACAAAAGGAATATTATTCAAGGATTGTTAGCAGAGTATGACATTCAATCTGCGGATGATATTCAAAACGCTCTAAAAGATCTTCTTGGAGAAACCATCAAAGGAATGATGGAAACTGAGATGGATAATCATTTAGGGTATGAAAAATCTGAACGCTCAACAAACACAGATAGCCGAAACGGTTATAAAACTAAAACCGTAAGATCTAGTCATGGAGAATTGGAAATTCAAGTTCCACAAGATAGAGATTCGACTTTCGAGCCACAGATAGTAAAAAACCATCAGAAAAATATTACTGAAATAGACTCAAAAATTATATCAATGTATGCAAAAGGCATGACAACTCGACAGATATCAGATACCGTTCAAGACATATATGGTTTTGAAGTATCAGAGGGCTTTGTTTCAGATGTAACCGATAAAATCTTGCCACAAATAGAAGACTGGCAAAATAGACCATTAGATGATGTATATCCCATTTTGTACATAGATGCTATACATTATTCAGTTCGGGACAATGGCATAATTAAAAAGCTGGCAGCCTATGTAATTCTTGGTGTTACTTGCAGTGGTCATAAGGAAGTTCTGTCTTTAAGTATTGGCAACAATGAAAGTTCAAAATATTGGTTAAATGTCTTAAATGAACTGAAAAATCGTGGAGTAAAGGACATTTTGCTGATTTGTGCAGATGGTCTTACAGGAATAAAAGAAGCTATAGCAGCAGCATTGCCTCAAACAGAATATCAGAGATGTATTGTTCATCAAGTTCGCAATACCCTTAAATATGTTGCAGATAAAGACCGTAAGCAGTTCGCTACAGACTTAAAAACCATTTATCATGCTCCAACAGAACAATCAGCCTTAGAAGCTCGTGAACGAGTTACAGATAAGTGGAACACGAAATATCCTAACGCTATGAAAAGCTGGACAGTGAACTGGGATGTTATTACACCTATTTTTAAATTCTCATCTGATGTAAGAAAAGTCATCTACACCACCAATGCCATTGAAAGCCTAAACTCTACGTACCGGAAACTAAACCGTCAGAGGAGTGTTTTTCCAAGTGATAAGGCATTATTAAAAGCCCTCTATCTTGCAACCTTTGAAGCTACTAAAAAATGGACTATGCCATTTCGTAACTGGGGACAGGTGTACGGTGAATTCTCGATAATGTATGAAAACCGACTCCCTGAATAAATCACAAAAGCCAAGTCCTCTTTTTATAGGGAACCTGGCTTTAAAATTCAATTATTGACAACATTTAAGCAAAAGATTTATATTCTGATGGTAAACAGTAGCTGTTAGCTATTAACGCATTATGCGTATTAACTACTTTTATCATAGACTACTGAATTTACAGAAAATTCTTCACATTCTCATCTCGAATTCTTTTGCGATATTTTATCCTCTAAAATTATTTGCAAATTGGAACAAGTTCAATGTATCCACGTTCGCCAATCGGTTCGAGTTGAATTCTAGGATTTTCTTTGTCCCACTTAAAACCAATTATTGAAGGATTATATTTTTTTTCTGCTGCCCAAATATTTTCAATCGCGTTTTCATAATCGGATTCTTCAAAGGGTTCGCTCTGGAACATTAAATATTTTGCATCCGGTAAAGTAATGACGTCAAAGCCGCCTGGAACAACTCCGCTATAATCAACTGGCACTTCTACACCTTGAACATATTTTGAAGTATTTTG
>CAYFND010000168.1:0-2977 GCA_964344405.1 uncultured Treponema sp.
CTTCAAGAGGAGCTATAAACCCTTGATAACCATCAGTTGTTTCCGGAAGCATTGTATTTGGTAGAGAAGATAAGAACTGTGAGGAAATCAAAACGGCGTTCACCATTTTATTCGCCCTTGCGTCTCCAGTGTGGCAGGCTTTTCCTGTAAAGATAACTTTTGCAGAATAGGCGTTAAAACATTCCCATTCAAGTTCACCGATATCGCCGCCGTCAACAGTATATGCCATTTTGGACTTTATCAATTCAAGGGGAACTTTATCCATTCCGTGACCTGTCTCTTCATCTGGAGAAAAAACAATTTCAATCTCTCCGTGAACAAAATCTTTATTTTCAACAACATATTGAACAGCCGTCATGATTGCACTAACACCGGCTTTATCATCAGCACCCAACAAAGTTGAGCCATCAGTGGTGATGAGGGTTTCGTTGTTTTTTGCGGCGTTTTCCAAATAAGCGTCATTTTTTGGTGAAAGAGTGATTTCATCATTAATGCAGATGTCTTTTCCGTCATAATCTTCATGAATTTGAGGATTCACATTCAAACCGCTGACTTCATCAACTGTATCAAGGTGGGCTAAAAAACAAACAGATTTCGCACTTTCCATACCTGCTGAACACGGAATATGAGCATAAACATAACAATCTTTTGTAACTTGAACTTCATCAACGCCCAAGTCCTTCAATTCGTCCGCTATTTTATTTGCAAAGTCGTATTGCTGCTCTGTTGAAGGAAAAATCCCTTTTTCTGCATTCTCGCTTGAACTTTCAGAATAAATTTTTACATATTTTATAAACCGATTTAATAAATCTTTTGAATATTTTTCACTAGAATAAATGTAATTCATAAAAATAAGATAGATTATTTGTTATTAATAGTCAAATAACGTTGATTTATACGATTTTTGTTTTGTAATTTGTTTTTTTCTACTTATAATGAATCAAGGTATATGTTTTTTCTTAATGTAAAAATAAAACTTCCATTCCTCTGGGGAAAAGAAGTATTCAAAAAAAATTCTTGGTCTCATATAAATTTGATTCTTGGTCCAAACGGTTCTGGAAAATCGCTTCTTGCCAAGGCTATTCAAAGTCAATTTATGGAGAATGGTTTCAGCGCCTCATATTTTCAATGTGATAAAATTTCTACAAGCAATCTGATTCCAGAATTGGATGAATCTTTGAAGGTTCAAATACAAAAACTTTTTTCATCAATGTTTTCAAAATCAATCCGTTTTGACAAAAAGGAAGACGGTTCGATTGTTCCAATAATTTATAACAAAGAGCGGAATTCAGAATACGAATTTTCTGAAAATGAATATCACGGCCTAAGGGGAATTATTTCTCTTTTGCTAAATCTTTATTCCTGTAAATCTGACTGTATAATTTTTGATGAACCCGAACTACATATGCACCCTCAATTCCAAATATTCTTTATGAATGAAATCAGGAAGATATCACGCAAGAATCCAAAAAAAATATTCTTTATAATCACCCATTCACCGTTTTTCGTTGATTTAAAACAAGCGAACGACTTGATTGGTGTAATCGTATGCCACGTAAACAGAGCGCCGACTCATGTCGACCAATTAAAAAAAGATGACAGAGCCTTGTTGAAACGCTTTTTGCCAAGATTCAATTCATATCACAAGCAGTTCTTCTTTTCTGACAACCAGATATTTGTTGAAGGATACACAGACCAGCAACTTTTTTCTTATCTTCTTCCTTTTGTAGAAAAAACTGAATACATCTCCGGAACCGGAATAATTGATGTTGGAGGAAAAGACGAGCTTGGAGTTTTCTTCATTGTCTGCAAACTTTTGGGTACAAACGGCAGGATTATTACAGATTTGGATTCTCTTTTCAGCGGAAAACTGATTGATGTTGTTGAAAATGACGAAAGGCCTGCAGCCTGGCTGGAAAAACAATATGAAAAGCAACTACCGTTTTACCAATTGTTGTTTTCAAAAAAAGAAATCCATCCAAATATTTCATTAACGAAATTGATTATAAAACTTGAATTGATGATTACAGAGATAGGCAGGCGGCTTCACAACATTACGCAATGCGATGACAAAGAAGTTTCAATTTTGCTTGATAAAATCAACTACTTTTATGATAAATACGATAATGCAGAAAATCTTGACACCTACAAAACAGTCGTCCTGCAGGGAATCACCCAGATAAGCGAACATTTGGACCCGGTATTGCCGCTTCCACTTGCAAAGAAGCTGCCTTTAATCAAGAATTTGGCCTCTTTAATTTTTGCCGCCATAGAGACGTCAAGAGTCTACATCTTACAAAAAGGCTGCATAGAACATTATTACACTCAAACCATCAGCAAATACATGCCTATTTCCGGTAAAGACAAACTTTTTCATTCAGAACTTGATTATCTTACAAAAGAAAGACAAAAAAATATAAAAAAAACGTATAAAGAATTAATTTTATTATTAAATAATGCTTGTTGCAAAAAATAATTTTTGCTACTATCAGAAAAAAGTAAACTATGAAGGCGGAAACAAGCAGTTATGTTTAACAGACTAGATTATGTCAGCGATGTTGAATGGCAGCGTTTTTTAAAATTTTCAGAAAATCTGGAAACTCCGAACATTGTTATTAACTTGAATAAAGTTAAAACAAATTTTATCAAACTAAAAGATTCTTTCCCTTTTGCAAAGATTTTTTACGCTATTAAAGCCAATCCTGGCGAACCTATTCTTCAAATGCTAGTTGATCAAGGTTCTTGTTTTGACATTGCTTCTAGATACGAATTGGATTTAATCCAAAAGTTCGATGTTGCACCAGAACGCCTTTCTTTTGGTAATACAATCATAAAAGCCAAGGATATTAAATATTTCTATGACAAAGGAATCAGAATGTTCGCCACTGATTCAAAAGACGATTTAAAGGCTATTGCCGAAAACGCCCCTGGTTCAAAAATCTACGTACGTATTTTGGTAGAAAACTCTGTTACAGCA
>CAYFND010000169.1:0-2943 GCA_964344405.1 uncultured Treponema sp.
GTTTCTTTTGTGGATGGAATAAAAACAATTTTGGAAAATTAAATGTCTTTAAGAAGTTTATACAGAAAAATTCCAGAAAATATTCGATATAAATATTTCTCGCCAATTATTAGTCCGGTCATGGAAAAATATCTATCTTTTAAATGGCGAGAAAAGAGAACTTGCAATGGACCTGAAAATCCAGACAAAACTTTTTATGTAATCCGTTACAGGTTTATGGGGGGTATTTTTGGTTTAATGGGGTATTATATACCTCAGATACAGTATGCGTTAGAAAAAGGATTAATTCCAATTATTGATTTACAGAATATGCCAAATATGTATCTGGAAGACGATAAATTTGGAAGAGAAAATGCATGGGAATACTTTTTTGAACAGCCCTATGGATTTACATTGAAAGATATTGAACATAGTAAAAATGTTATATTAGGAAATGCAGGTCGTATTTCTACTAAAAAACAAAATCTGTCTCGGATTATTTTTGATACTGAGGAAATGAAACGATGGCACAATATTTTTTCAAAAAATATTCGTGCGAATGATATAGTAAAAAAATATTGTGATGAACAATATTCAAAACTGATTTCAGATAATGATGTGGTGCTTGGTGTACTAAGCCGCGGTACAGACTATATAAATAATAAGCCTCATAATCATCCTGTTCAACCTTTGCCAGAGCAGATTATTCAGAAATCATCAGAGTTTATGCAGAAATATGGTTGTAATAAAGTCTTTCTTGCTACAGAAGATAAAAGAATTTGGGATGCGTTCCACACTGAATTTGGTGACAAATTGATTACAAATGACCATAAACTGTTTGAAGATACTGGAAAAACTTATTTACCATATGTGAAATTAGAACGAGAAAATGGAAAATATCTGGCAGGCCTAGAATATCTTGCTACTATTAATATTCTATCACGTTGCCCTTATCTTGTTGCTGGAAACTGTGGTGGTAGTCAAGCGGCTATGTATATTACAGAAGGATATAAAGACTGTTATATTTTTGATTTGGGGTTATATAAGTAATGGTTTTTTCTTCAAATATATTTTTGTTTGTATTTTTTCCTCTTCTTTTAATTTTATACTTTCTACCTTTACGAGTTTGCAAAAATGTAAACTATAAGAATTGTATACTGCTTCTTTTTAGCTTAGGATTTTATGCATGGGGAGAACCTGTATTTATATTCCTCTTATTACTATCATTATTTGTTAATTGGGGAATTGCTCTTTTAATTGAAAAACTGCCTATACATAAATGGGGGGGGGCATTAACAGCTGTTATTTGGAATATTGCAATACTAATTATATTCAAATATTTGAATTTTTTTGTTGATAATATAAATCAATTATTTTCATGTAATATTTCAATTCCTAAGATAAGACTACCTATAGGTATTTCTTTTTTTTCATTCCAGATTCTTTCATATATTATTGATGTATGTAGAGGTGATGTAAAAGCACAAAGAAACCCTTTTAAGCTCGCATTATATGCCTTTTTATTTCCGCAACTAATTGCAGGACCAATTGTTCGTTATCAAACAATTGAAAAGGAAATCGAAAATAGATATTCATCTCTTGATGATATATCTGAAGGTGTAAGAAGATTTTCATTTGGATTAGGAAAAAAAATATTAGTTGCAAATTATGCGGCCATAATAGCAGATAATATATTTGCCTTATCTGAAATATCTGTTATTACAGCCTGGCTTGGTGCTATTGCATATATGCTACAAATTTATTTTGATTTTTCTGGATATTCAGATATGGCAATAGGACTTGGAAGAATATTTGGGTTTCATTTTAACGAGAACTTTAACTATCCATATGAGGCAAGTTCTGTAACAGACTTTTGGCGAAGATGGCATATAAGTCTTTCTTCTTGGTTTAGGGATTATGTTTATATTCCACTTGGTGGTAATAGATGCTCAAAAGCTCGATGGATATTCAATTTATTTGTAGTTTGGTCTTTAACGGGTTTCTGGCATGGCGCTAATTGGACTTTTATCGCCTGGGGATTATATTATTTTGTATTCTTACTTTTGGAAAAAACAACAGGAATAACAAATAAAAAGACATTACCATATAGAATAATAACCTTGATAATCATTCTGCATGGTTGGATATTGTTTAGAGCAGCTAATATTGCATCAGCTTTTTCATATATGAAAAATATGTATTATGGAAAATTTGTAGATGAATATGCAATTTCTACATTTTTGAATGGTGGCTGGATAATGATATTTTTTGCAATTCTTTCAACATCGTATCTCTCAAGAATTCTAACAATTTTTCTACTGCCATAATTTTTATTCGCAGTTTGATATTTTGTGTAAAGACGACATACAATCCATTTATTTATTTTAATTTCTAGGAGAATTGTTATGAAATCTTCTTGTTGTAAAATATGCAAAAAAAATTATATAAGTGGATTGTTGATACTACCCGTCTTCTTTTTTGTAGGGATATGCATTTTATTATGTAGTGCAAAAATCTTTAAACTAGGTAAAACAAGGAATACCGGCGGAGCCGTTTCGACAAATATAATTAACTGGGAGAATGAATATCCTTTTTTCGAAAAAGATATTATTGAAAGACAATCAATTACTCATAAATTACAAACAAAAGTAAATAATATCGAAAGTAGAATAGATTCTTTAGTTCTTAATTATTTTCCATTCTATTATTCGATACTTGAAGTAGGTAATGGAATTGAGAAGGTTCTAAATTGGAAAATTCCAGTAAACAATGGATATGATTCGGCAGTAGATTTAGGCGATGGTTATTATACTAATTATGTTAGAAAAATTAATACTGAGAAAAGTTCTGAATCGATTATTGAGTTTTCAGAATATTGCAAAAAATCTGAATTTGTAAATAACTTTGTTTATGTTCAGGCACCTTATAAAATTGGACAAGCTGAAAAAAATAGCGAGTTAGATT
>CAYFND010000170.1:0-2933 GCA_964344405.1 uncultured Treponema sp.
TATATAAATTATTTTTTGGGATGATTTTGATGATTTTTTTTGACAACTTTTCTACAGATAGAGGTATTGATTTAGGAACTTGCAATACATTAATTTACGTAAAAGATAAAGGGATTGTTATAGATGAACCATCCGTAGTTGCAGTAGAAAAGGGAACAAAGAGAATTGTTGCTGTTGGTGCAGAAGCCAAAAGAATGCTTGATAAAACACCAGGAAATATAATTGCTATAAGACCTCTTGCTGACGGAGTTATTGCTGATATTGATAGTACCGAAAAAATGATTAAATACTTCATATCAAAAATCATTCCTAGACATCAGATTTTTAAATCATTAAGAATGAAAATAGGTATTCCTTCATGTATTACTGAAGTTGAAAGACGTGCTGTTATTGAAGCTGCATTGAAAGCCGGAGCTAAAGAAGTTGAAGTTATTCCAGAATCTTTAGCGGCTGCTATTGGTGCTAAAATTCCAATTTATGAACCAGCAGGTCATATGATTTGTGATATAGGTGGAGGAACAACTGAAGTATCTGTAATTTCATTAGGTGGAATGGTTGTAACTCATTCTATTAGAATTGGTGGAGATAAATTTGACGAAGCCATAGTAAAACATGCAAAAAGTGTTCACAACTTGATTATTGGTCGTCCAGCTGCAGAAAGATTAAAGATTCAAATTGGTAATGCAGCTCCAGAAAAAACAATTGAAAAAATGGAATTAAAGGGTACTGACGCTATTACCGGTCTTCCACGTCGTCTTGAAATCGATAGTGTTGAAGTAAGAGAAGCACTTAAAGACCCTGTAACAAAAATTGTAGAAGAAATTAAAACTATATTAAGTTTAACACCTCCAGAACTAGCCTCTGATATTATTGAAAGAGGTATTGTAATGACTGGAGGAGGTTCAATGCTTAGGGAATTACCAAAACTAATTTCAAAAGAAACCGGTGTTCCTGTAATATTAGTTGAAAAATCTCTTGAATGTGTTGCACTTGGAGCGGGCGAAGCTTTTGGTTTATTCAAAAATATGTCTTACGAACGTTCAATTTATGATAATTTGAATGAGTAAAACTTATTATGGCAGAAAAAAAACGTTTTCCTTTTAAATTTAAATTTGGAGAATTTCTATTTATTGTCCTCATATTAATTTCTGGAACTTCATTAGCATTTAGTTCTGGAAGTTTTTTGTTGAATTTTAAGAAAATTGGGTTTACCGCACTTTCTACAGTAACTAAAGGTGTGCACTTTTTTTCAGACGGAATATCTGATACAGTAAATGCAATTTCAGAATTGAAACAAGTAAAAAAAGATTATAACGAATTACTTTCAAAACTTGAAAATTATGAAAGAATGCAACGTTCAAATGCAGAAATTAGGAAAGAAAATGAAAGGTTAAAAGAACAACTTGATTTTTCTATTTCTCTTGATGAAAAAAACATTCCTGCACAAATTGTTTCAAGAAATATAGACACTGTTTTCAGTTGCTTGACTATTGATAAAGGCAGCGTAAATGGAATCATGAAGAATATGCCTGTTGTTGCTTTTCAAAATGGAAACCAAGGATTGGTAGGAAAAGTAATTCAGGTTGGTCCTTTTACAAGTGAAGTTATGCCTATTTATAATTCAGATTGCATTGTTTCTGCTAGAATTCAAAATACAAGGGATATTGGATTAGTTAGTGGTAGTGGTAACGAAGAAATTCCGCTTGAAATGGAATATATAAGAAAAAGAGTAGTTGATGAATTAAATTATGGAGACATAATCGTAACTTCTGGTGAAAATGATAATTACACTAAAGATATTGTTATTGGTTCTATATCTCAGATTTCTGTTCTAGATTACAATTCTTCTCTTAATATACAGATTACACCTATTCTTGATTTTTCAAAATTAGAAACAGTTGTTGTAATAAATCAAAAAGAATTAAATGATAAAAAACTAAATTAGGATATAAAATGGGAAAGTCAATTATTTTAAGTACATTCATTTTATTTTGCTCTGTTATTATTGAATCTTCAATACTTTCAAATATTTATTTTCTACAAGTAGTTCCAGATTTACTTTTAATTTGCAGTGTTTACTTTTCTTTACTTAATGGTAAAATTTATGGTGAAACTACTGGATTTATTTCCGGTATTTTCTTAGATTTTATCTCTGGTGTTCCATTTGGATTCAATTGTCTATTTAGAACAATTATTGGATATATTTCTGGTTTATTTTCAAATACAATTATAATTTCTGGTATATTCATTCCAATGGTAAGTATAGGAATTGCCACAATAATTAAGAATTTCTTAATCATTTTAATTTCTGTTTTTTATCCAACAATTATTATTCATGTTACAAGCTTTATTTCTTATAAATTCTTATTCGAATTAGTTGAAAACATCATATTAGCACCATTTATTTTTAAGCTTTTATCTTTTTTTAACAAAACCTTATCCATTGTAAATGAAAAGGATAAAATTGATAATGTTTAATAATACTGATAGATTTTCTAAAACATCTAAATTACTTCTTATTGTAGTTTTTTTATTTTTTATTTTCTTTCTTTATATTTATAAACTTTTTTCAATGCAAATTATCCAAGGTGAACACTATAAAACTCAATCAAGGACAATTTCTAGCCAAGTTAGTGTAATTGTTGCACAAAGAGGCGAAATATTTGATAGAAACGCAAACCTTCCTATGGTTATTAATACAGAGACTTTTGCTGTTGAAGTAACCCCAGGAATTATTCCAAAAGAACGATACGACACTGTAATTGCAAAACTAGCTCAATATTTGAATATAAAGAAAAAAGACATTGATGCAAAAATCCCTTCATCAATAAAAAGGTCTTATACAACTATTGAAATTAAATCAAATGTTCCATTTTCTGTTATTTCTGATATAGCAGAAAACAAAACAGACTTACCCGGTGTATCTTGGGTTT
>CAYFND010000171.1:0-2911 GCA_964344405.1 uncultured Treponema sp.
CTGTAATTGAAGAAAATTTGATTTATTTATGTGGAAAAAACAATAAAAATGTAAAAATCAGGGGAAAATTTGATAAAACTGTTTCTGAAGCCGGTGAAAATTCTGTTGATTATGTAAAGAAAGTCATTATGGACTTCTTGCAAATAAAATCAAAAGTTGAAGAAGAAATCACTCTGCCCCAACTACCAGTCAGACCTCCAGTTTTGTGTGCAGGTTGCCCTCATAGAGCTTCTTTTTATGCTGTAAAGATGGCTATGAAAAAAGAAAAAACTGTTTATTGCGGGGATATCGGCTGTTACACTTTGGGAAATGCAAAACCTCTTGATATGTGCGATACATGTTTGTGTATGGGCGCAGACATAACGATGGCTCAAGGTTTTTATCACAATGAAACTGACAGAAAATGCTTTTCTTTTATTGGAGATTCCACATTCTTTGCCTCAGGAATTACAGGTGTTGTGAATGCAGTTTATAACAATGCAAAAATAACAATCTGCGTTTTGGACAATTCAACAACAGCTATGACAGGTCACCAACCTCATCCAGGAACTGGAATTACAATGATGGGTGACATTGTAGAAAAAATCAGCATTGAAAAGATTCTAACGGCAATAGGTGTTAAAAGTGTTCAAACAGTAAATCCTTTGAATTTGAATGAATCAATTGAAGCTGTAAAAAAAGCTGTTTCAGTTGATGGCGTCAGCGCAATTATCTTTAAATCACCGTGTATAGCTATTTCTTCAAAATTGGGCTTTAAAAAGAACGAGGCGAAAAAAGTGTTGAATGATAAATGTACCGGCTGTCATAAATGTATAAAGGAATTGGGCTGTCCGGCATTGTTCATTAATAAGGATAGTAAGAAAGTTGAAGTTGATTCATCGTTATGTACAGGCTGTTCGCTTTGTGAACAAGTATGTTCTTTTGGTGCAATAAAATAAAGAAGGATTTTGTATGAATATATTGATTTGTGGAATTGGCGGACAAGGAACAGTTTTAGCTTCAAAAGTTTTATCAGAAGCTGCAATATTAAAAGGATATAAAGTTTTTTCAGCAGAGACTATCGGTATGGCACAAAGGGGCGTTTCCGTTGTAAGCCATGTCCGTTTTGGCGGCGAGGACAATCCCCCTTTTTCACCATTAATTCCCCTTCACCAAGCCGATATGATAATCGCCTTTGAAATCTCAGAAGCCGTAAAAAATATCAACTACTTAAAAAAAGGTGGAATAGTCGTTGTAAACAAACGTATAATTCAACCGGTGACAGCAAGTTTAAGCGGTATTTCTTTTTCAGAAAAAGAGATGATTGAATTTTTTAATAGTCAAAAGGATTTTAAGGTTGAAGTTGTGGATACAACAAAAGCTTGCAAAGAAATAGGCAGTTCAAAATGTGTCAACGTCCTACTCTTAAGCACTTCTTGTAAATTCAACTTGTTTTCTAAAGAAGAATTAGAAAAAGCTTTGGAAAAACTAGTTAAAAAAGAATTTTTGGAATTGAATAAAAGAGCCCTGAATTATTTTTAAATCTTGCAAATGTTTCTGTTGACAGTATTTTTCTTCAGTGTTACTATTTACAGTATCAAGAGTAATAACAGAGGGTACTATGAATATAAGTGAAAAACAACTAGAACAAGTAAGAGCTCAAATTAAAAGAGTAAAAGAATTTGGAAATCCTTTTTATGTTAATAAATTCAAAAATGTAAATCCAGAAGATATAAAGACTCAAGCTGATTTTGAAAATCTACCTTTTAGTTCAAAACAAGAATTAAGGGAGCAATATCCTTTGGGATTATCAACTGTTCCAGAAGAAAAAGTTGTAAGGATCCATTCATCGTCAGGAACAACAGGAACACCTGTAATTGTACCTTATACTCAGAAAGATGTTGACGACTGGTCGACTATGTTCGCCCGTTGTTATGAATTGGCAGGAATCACAAATAAAGACAGAATCCACATCACACCCGGTTATGGTTTATGGACGGCGGGAATTGGATTTCAACTAGGTGCTGAAAAACTTGGTGCTATGGCAATTCCTATGGGACCGGGCAATACAGACAAACAGATTCAAATGATGATTGATTGCAAATCAACAGTTTTGTGCGCAACATCTTCTTATGCCCTTTTGTTGGCAGAAGAAATTGAAAAAAGAGGAATAAAAGACAAGATTTGTTTGAGGAAAGGCGTAATCGGATCTGAACGTTGGGGAGACAAGATGAGCAATAGACTCAAGAGCATCCTTGGCATTGAATTATATGATATTTACGGGCTTACTGAATGCTATGGTCCAGGAATAGGAATCAACTGTACAAAGGAAGGCGGAATCCATATATTTGATGACTTTGTTTATTGTGAGATTTTGGATCCAGAAACTGGAAGACCTGTAAAAAATGGCGAGATCGGTGAAATCTGCCTTACAACACTTGTAAAAGAAGGCGCACCACTCTTTAGATTCAGAACACATGATTTAGCTTCATTTGTAGAAGGAGACTGCTCTTGTGGTTCAAGTTATCCACGTATTTCTCAAATTATGGGCCGAAGCGATGATATGATAAAAGTAAAGGGAAATATCTTGTTCCCAAGTACAATTGAAGAAATCATCAAGATGGTTCCAGGCACTTCAAGTGAATATCACGCTGTAGTTGAACATATAGACGGCCGCGACCAGATGACAATTTATACAGAAGTGGAACCTGGCTTAGACAGATCTGAAACAGCTATAACATTGGCATATCAATTCAAATCAAAAACAAACTTAACACCAATAGTTAAAGTTGTAGGAATCGGTGACCTTCCAAGAAGTGAAAAGAAAACAAAACGAATTGACGATAATAGAATATAAATAAAAAAAGGACGCTAAAATAGAGGCCACTGAAAAAGTCTGTTAAAAGACTGAATTTACAAACACCATATGAAT
>CAYFND010000172.1:0-2859 GCA_964344405.1 uncultured Treponema sp.
TCGTTATATGTATTTTCAAACGTTTTGGTACTGAACTTTTATTATACCCCTCCATAACCATTTCCATAGAAATTTTGATTTGTTTTTATATGTTGCGGATTTGTGATTACACAAATATCAAAATGCTTTCTTATATTATTAGAATAATTATTATTGTTTGCTTCTAATATAGATTCTTGTTCCCCATCTTTAATTATCAATTTTAATTCAGGATTATTTGCTGAATCATTTTCAAACACATCACCTTCATCGATTTTAAAACTCGTATGATCTGTTATACTTGCAAATGCATGTGCCAGCGAAGTTTTTCCAAAACCATTAGGAGCTACTAAAATGTTGGGCTTATTTGCAATAATTGAATCTTTTATTATTAATTCTTTTATTCCTCTACAATTTCTAATTTCAATCTGTTTGATTTCCATTTTATATCACCTTCTCTCTAGCTAGATACAGAAACAGAAAGAATAGTATTTGTTTCATAATCTAGTTCTATAATCAGAGTCATAGTTTCGTATTCATTTACATCAGTTAAAAAATATGAGTCATTCCAATCTTCAACAAAAGAACCATGTTCTTCAAAATCATAATCCCATTTATATATATATACATCTAGATTTATTTCTAATTCGCATTCTATTTCAAACAGACCTATATGATCTCCTGTTCGTTTTGCACTTATAATATTTTTAATTTCAGTTGGGCCTACATACATAACATCAAATGAATCATATGTGAATTGAATTAATTGTTTGAAGAATTCTTCATCAAAATTACTTTCTGAAATTTGGTCAGATAGTAATTTTATAAATCTTTCAGATTTAATAAAATCTGCTGCATTATGAAAGTTTTCTATATCTTCTAGAGAATCCTTTATTTTATCACTATATGCTGAAGAAAAATCTTTATAACAAACTAATTTATGAGAAATGTTTAAGGAATCCAATTCTTTTTGTAAACTTTCATAAAGTTTTATTGGTGGATTATTGTATGATTCTTTTTCAAAAAAATCTTTTGGATTTCTGCATATAAAATATACTTCATCAATATCACTACGTAATAATAGTGTTTTTAATGATTCCCAAATTATTGTATCTCGATAACCATTATGACCTTCAGAATCGAAAGGTTTATTTCGATTTAAAGCCCTTTGAACAACTTCTTTATGAGTAATTGTTGGGTAAGGAAGAATATCTCCTAGAGTTTTTAATTCATTTTCTAATGTATTTTCCATTTTGATGGTTAAATTATCATCACACAATTCCTCTCGAATAATTGAAAAACTATTATTTAGTTTATTAGCTAACTTCCAAGCATTTGTACTTTGAATCTTTTTTGAATACGAGTTTATTTCTTTTATAGAATCTTTTAATTTATTAATACTTTCATCAAGAACAATTTCTGGAGTTATCAATTTGATATTTAATTCCGAATAATTATCTTTTATAGCTTTTAAAATTCCTAATTCATTTTCAAGAAAGTGAGAAGCATATATTGCGCTAGTATCAAATACAATAGCCTTCATTTTTTATATCGCCTTCTTCCCGGTTACGCATTCGTAAATCAGGGACTTTTTATATTCTGTTAGTTTTTCTATTAAGTTTTGTTTTTGTTCTATGGCTGTATCGATGGCTGTGCATTCTTTGTCGAGATAATCAGCAATTTCTTTTTGCTCTTCTTTTGGTGGACAGTGAAGTTTTATTCTCATAACATCGTCACTTCCTATATTTGCTTGATTAGCGGTACCAGTTTCACTTAAGAAAACAGAATCTTTAATTAAGTTATCTTTTAATAGATAATTGAAATATGAAGAAGAAATATTTGAATTTGGAATTAAACAGCCTACTCGTTGATTTAAGTATATATTCTTTTTGGTACAATCAGCATCGGTAACTTTATGAGTATAAAAATAATCCTTTTTTCCTCTTGTACCTGTCATCGTAAATAGAATATATCCTGCTTTTAATTTGAAATTTTCAACTTTTAATGCTGTTTCCTTTGAAATATAAGCAGGAGAGGAATCAAAAAGAATTTTAAAATCTTTTACATTGCCTATTCGTAGAATCTGGTATTCAGTTTCATCAACATAATCTTCGCTATTAAAAGCATAACCACCAAGAAATCTAAAAATGTTTTTGATTTGAACACACGACCACTCACTTGGAATCTTTCCAATCCATTCTACACCAGACTCTTTATAGCTTTGATATTTACCGCAGACTTTGCCGTTTTGGATTTTGATTTTGCCTGTGACGGCTTCGGTGATTAGGGATTGTTTGTAGGCTTTTAGTTTTTCTATTACCTGCTGCTGGTTCTGGATTGTTTCTTCAATTTTGCTGCATTTTTTATCCAGATATGTGGCAATGCGCTGTTGGGTTGATTTTGGAGGAAGAAGAATTGGTAGTGTTGCAAATTCATTATAATTTAAAGTGTATCGAATATTTTTAGCATAATGATTGAATTTTCGCCCATCAAAGATATATGAAAACCAATAATGAATAAAAAGAGGATTTGCTCTATCTTGGCAAGATAAAACTTTATACGCAGGAGATATCATTCCATCATATTGGCTGATGCCTGAGAAAACAGCTGACATATCAAGATCAAACAAACACATAACAACATCATTTTTTTTAACATATTGATATGTATCAAAACTTTCAGGGAGTTTTCCTTCTGCATTATTTATATCTTTGCATTTAATACCACCTGTTGTTAATGATAAGAGTTGTGTACTATTTGAATTTTTGCCAACAATTTCTTTATTACAGATAAATGCATTTTTATTTCGATAAATATCCCACTCATCAGGAATCTCGCCTATCCATTCTACGCCGCTGTTTTTCATTTGTTGCCGTCCGT
>CAYFND010000173.1:0-2838 GCA_964344405.1 uncultured Treponema sp.
AGCATCACCCTGCGGAGGTGAGGGTCGCACGTTCGAATCGTGTCAGTCTCAAATAAAATGGCTCATCTGATGATGAGCTTTTTTTATGTTTAATTAGAAAAATACTACAATTGACAAACATTTTTACATCATATAGTATTTTTCATGCTGAAGCTTTTAGAGAAAGAATCTTTTTAGATTTGGTTATATTGGGTTCGAATCCCAGTCTTTCTTTTATTGGACTCAGATGTTCTGCACATTTCCGCTAGAAAACCCCGCGAGAGGAGGAATCCAGCAACGGTATTTAGATGGAAGTGGTGCCGGAAATTATCTGGGTCCTTTTTTTTATTTGATTATCAATTCTGCAAGAGCCACAAAAGAAGGAATTGAAATAATACACAAAATGCTAGTCAACGAAACAACAACGCTTGCATAAGCCGAATCTTTATTAAATAAACAAGACAAGCTTGGAACACTTGTTGCAGCCGGGCACATTGAGCAAATCAAAACAACAAAGCAAATCATCTTTATCTGTTCTATATTTCCAAACAATTTATAGACTGCAAAAATCAATAGAATATTTACAACAGAACAAACAACAATCCTAACAAAGGAGAATTTAATTATCCTAAAAATATATTGAGCACTTGTCATAACTGCATTCTCTGATTTTGAAGGAAGGTGGAAATCCGCAAATAAAATGCCTAATAGAATCATTGCAATAACAGTGTTGCATTCACTTATCATGGAAATTGGTGTTACAAGAAATTTTGGAACACTTAGCGGTGTGCAAAACAAGACCAGACCAATCACAACAGCAATTATATTTGGATTTGTGATTATCTTCTTTAGATTGATTGAACCGCTCATTTGATAATAACCATACGTCCACAAGAAGATATTAAAGATGATGAGATAACCCATCAAAAAGAAAATGCCTTCGTTTCCAAATACACCGCGAATTAACGGAATGCCCATAAATCCACAATTTGTAAAAACAATACCGACCTTCTCTATTTGACAATAGCTCACAAGTTTTTCATTCTTTGTCCTAGTAAAAATAAAACTGATTAAAATCATCACAACATGAACAACTACAGAAATCAACAAAACAAATACAAGTTGCTTTAATTTGCCGCCATCAAATTCAACATTAAATGAATTAATTATGATGCAAGGATTTATAAAATATAGAAGTAATTTGCTCAGGAATTTTTCATCACTTGATGAAATTTTTAGAATCTTTGAAAAGATAAAACCTGCACAAATAATAATTAGCATTATCACCAACTGCCGAACAACCAATATAGTCATATTTTTTCCTAAAAATGAATTTTATTGAATATAGCACTTTTACTGTTAATAAAAAAGACTTTCTTTAATAATACTTATTATATTTATTATAATTAAATTTACATATTTTTTCAGAATCAAATAAAAGACATATTGACCAAATTCAAGTTTTACTATAATATAATTTTTACTTGCCAGGATGGTGGAATTGGTAGACACCCAGGACTTAAAATCCTGTGCTGAGCGATCGGCGTGCCAGTTCGATTCTGGTTCCTGGCAGTGAAGACAGTCTTTTTAGACTGTCTTTTTTTTTGTGTAATTCATAATTGAAGAGGTTTTTATATGATTTCATATTCTGAAAAATGTCCTTTTAATTCTATTGAAGATATTAAAAATAAGCATGTAACTATCATGGGTTTGGGCTTGAACGGCGGTGGTGAAGCTTCTGTACGGTTCTTTTTGAAACATGGCGCTTATGTAACAGTTACAGATATGAAAGATGAAAATTTCTTAAAGGCAACCATAGATTCAATCAACAACGACACGTCCCTTGATAAATCAAAACTTACTTTCAGACTTGGCGAACACAGAATTGAAGATTTTGAGACTGCAGATTGCGTCATCAAGAATCCAGGCGTTAAATACGAAGGAAACAAATATCTTTCTTGTGCAAAGGCAATTGAAACAGATTTAAGTATATTTCTACGTTTTACATCCTGCCCGATAATCGCGGTTACTGGTAGTAAAGGCAAATCATCAACTGTAAGTTCAATTTATTATGGATTAAAACAAGCCGGATTCAATTGTTTTTTGGGTGGAAACATCACAGTCAGCCCTCTTTCTTTTTTTGATGATGTAACATCAGAAACTCCAGTCATCATAGAATTCTCATCATGGCAGCTAGCAGATTTACGAGGACGAAAAGTTTTAAAACCGTACATTTCTATTATTACAAAAATTGTTCCAGACCATCAGAACTGGTACGGAAATATGGAAGATTATGTAAATGACAAAAAATTGATTTACAAGAATCAAACAAAAGGCGACTATTCAATTTTTGACGCCGAAGGTGATGAAGAAGGTACCGGTCCAAAAGAAGGCGGCACTTGGGGCGATTTGTTCGCTTCTCAAACAAAGGCTACAGTCCTTCGTTACGGAAACACAGAACTGGGCGTTTCAGCTCATAAAAATATCAAATATGGTGTTTGGCAGGATAAAGATGAAAATGGCAATTTTTGCGGAAAAGTCTTTCTTCCAGATATGAAGGAACCTGAAATCATATTGCGAAAAATGTCTGTAAACGGTAAACACATGAAAATCAATGTTTTGAATGCGGCGCTTGTTCTATACTTGCTTGGTGTTAGTGCTGAAAAAACAGAGGCCATAATGGGCAGTTGGGGCGGGATTCCACACAGGTTGCAATATTTCTATTCTTGGAAGAACAATAATTGTCAGGTTGACTTTTACAACGAGTCTTGTGCAACTGTTCCAGAAGCTACGGCAGCATCGACACAGTCATTTGAAAAACCAATCACCCTGATAACGGGGGGAACTGATAAAGGATTG
>CAYFND010000174.1:0-2817 GCA_964344405.1 uncultured Treponema sp.
ATAAGTTTCATTGTTTAACAAAGTTGAACAACAGTCAATTAATTCATTTCTATTTTTAGGATCAAAGTATAAAGCAGAATCACCTGCAATTTCATAAAAACATGATGCTTTTGCAAGAATAATTGGACATTCAGAAGCCCAAGCTTCCAATATTGGTAATCCAAACCCTTCATAATAAGAAGGAAATACAAATGCTATAGCATTTTTATATAAAATCG
This sequence comes from uncultured Treponema sp., assembly GCA_964344405.1. Classification (GTDB taxonomy): domain Bacteria; phylum Spirochaetota; class Spirochaetia; order Treponematales; family Treponemataceae; genus Treponema_D. The sequence goes on from CAYFND010000174.1 coordinate 219, forward strand.
ATAAATCATAATCAGAAGCAAATATATGTTTCACTTGACCAGAAATTCCTAACATTTCAAACAAAGATATCTCATCTGCAGAAAACTCTTTTGCTGTACAAATAACATTTAAATCTTTATTCTCTTTTAATAAATCAGAAATAGACTCGATAAAAAAATGAAAATTCTTATAAAACTCCCTATTGCCAGTAAAAAGAAAATATCTACCTTTAATTATTTCTTCTAAACTTAAACTTTCAGGTTTATCAATTCCAGTTTTTATCATTGAACTTCCATGATAAATAACTGAAATCTTATTTTCAGGGATTCCATAAAATTCTATAATATCTTTTTTTGTACATTCAGAGATTGCTATTATCTTTGTAGCTTTTTCTGCTAACATTTTCTTATTAACTAATATGGGATCAGCAACTCTGTAAAATTCAGGATACTTTTCTTGAATCATATCATGAATTGTAAGAACGAAAGGTTTATTTCCCAAATATTCAAGAAAATAAGGATCAAAAAAAGTTGGATGAAAAACATCAAAATTCTGTTCTTTTAATAGTTTTATAGATTCTGTTCTATTAGGAACTAAATCTACTTTATTATACTTACAATAATAATTAAATAATCTATGTTTGCCTTTAAAATTCTTTTTAGTTATAAATGTATCAAAACTAATAGGTTTTGGATTTCTACATACATTGAAGTCTTTATTTGTTAATAAATATTCATTTTCTGAATATTTAACTCCCAACGAATATGAATTTCCATTTGTATTTTGCATTAATTCACAAAAATATCGTGATATTCCACCTATTTTTTGAAAATCAAATATTTGATAATCATAAAGAATTTTCATTTGTGTAATAATTTCCTTAGAATTTGTTTTGTTTTTCTTATTGGTTTTGTTATTTTCCAACTTAATGTAGATTCATAACTTGAAACAATAAAATTCACTTTTCTATCAATATATTTATTCATATAAATATAAAAGTTTTCATCATCAAATTTTATCAAATCCTCTATGTTCTTTATTGAGTTCTCTTTTTCTCTTTCAAGTTCAATAGTATCTGCTTTGTTTTCTTTAAAATAATTTACTACAATTTGAACTCTACTTTGAATTATATATTCAAATTCTTCTGTAAATTGAGGAACTTGAATCATTTGACTTTGAAGAATCTTTATCATTTTTGGAAATGTATTAAAATGTTTACTTGTTAGAACATGATTTGAAAAACTTGACTCTCTATCAAACCATGCATATAAAATATTTGATATCTCAAATATCTTATTTGTTTTTTCATACAAACAATAAATAGTAGCAGTAACATCACCATACACATCAGGAAAAGATATATTTAGATTTACCAGATAATTACGTTTATAGATTTTTGACCAAGGATAATCATGTTTAAAGAAAAAAGCGTATTTTTGCGTAATTCTTTTTGAAAAAAATTGATCTTCATTTTGACATAGTGGATTGTTTTCATAAATCCTATATCAAGAATATCACAATCAGTTTTTTGTAATACATTATAAAGTTTCTGAAGACAATTTGGACAAATACAATCATCATTATCAATAAACCAAATATATTCACCAGTTGCTACATTCAGCCCAACATTTCTTGCAGGGCCTATACCTTTATTCTCTTGAGAGATTACTGTAAATATATTGGGATACTTTGTTTTATATGTATTCAATATTTCAAGAGATAAATCTGTTGAACCATCATTAATAGCTATAATTTCAATATTATCTAAATCTTGATTCAATAATGAATTTAAACATCTTTTAAGATACAATTCTGAATTATATACTGGAATTATAAAAGAAAAAGAAATCATATTTTAATTCCATTTCCAATTTGGAGAAATAATATTTTTTCTACATTCTGATTCTTGAGCAAAACTTTCATCTAATGGAAGAACCGAAAATGAAAGTGTCGGATTCTCTTCTATAAAGCGTTTTACACAATGAATTGCAAAATCCAACTTAATAATATATTCACCTTCAGCAAAAATACTAGTATCTATTTGAAGTTGTAATTTATGTTTTCCCTTAGTTTTGAAGTTTTCAAATTCCTCAGCATTAAAGTAATCTGCAGCAGATGAAGAACATAGTTGAACACCTTTTATATTAAATATTTCTATATTAAAAACAAAATTCTCTCTACGAGGTGTAAAAATCTCATAATCCATTGTTAATAAAATAGTTTCCCCTTTTATATAATCTTTCTTATATGAAGAAGGAGAATTAATACTTGCAATTGTTGTTTTATATAATTTTAAAACATCATCACCTTCAGAACCTTCCCAAAATCCAGTTGAAGTTGATTCGGCTGTATTTAGATATAAATTTACACATTTTTGTAAATTTCCATCTTCAAGTATTTTTCCATGTTCCAGAAATATTCCTTTATTACAAAGTGAAACCACGGCTGGTATCTGGTGACTTACAAATAAAACTGTACGACCTTGTCCAGAACTAATTTCATTCATTTTTCCAAGGGCTTTTTTCTGAAAAGTTGCATCTCCAACAGCTAAAACTTCATCAGCTATTAAAATTTCACTGTCCAAATGTGCAGCTACAGCAAAGGCTAAACGAACATACA
>CAYFND010000175.1:0-2514 GCA_964344405.1 uncultured Treponema sp.
CCTACTGTTATACCTCGTCGTCCAACACTAAATAACTTTTCAGATTTGCTTGTAACTATGAGCCAGTCTTGGGTTCCTTTTTCAAGATATGTTTTTAATACACTCTTTGTAACAGTTGTTGGAACTTTTGGACATGTTGTAATTGCATCAATGGCGGCTTATGTCCTTGCAAAATACAAATTCCCTTTAGGCGGACAATTTTTCAGATTGGCAGTTGTAGCACTTATGTTCACTGGCTATGTAACAGGAATTCCAAACTATTTGATAATGTGTAGAATCCACATTGTTGATACATACTGGGCTTTAATATTACCGGCAATTGGTGGTTCAATGGGATTGTTCTTGATGAAACAGTTCATGGAAGGATTTCCTATGTCTTTAATTGAAGCCGCCAAAATTGATGGCGCCCGTGAGTGGACAATCTTCATTCGCCTTGTAATGCCTAATGTTAGACCTGCTTGGCTGACAATCGCAATTTTCTCAGTACAAGCTTTGTGGAAGAATCCTGCATCTACAGTAATCTACACAGAAAACAAAAAAATGCTCAGTTATGCGCTTACACAAGTTCAAGCCGGAGGAATCGCCCGTACAGGACAGGCTGCCGCTGTAATTGTAATTACATTCCTTGTTCCAATTGTATTCTTTATCTTCTCTCAAAGTCAGGTTATGGAAACAATGGCGACATCAGGATTAAAGGATTAGAAAAAATGAATAGAATTAAAACAATACTTATTATATTGATTATCAGTTTATTATGTTCAAATCTTTTTGCAAAAGGTGATTCTTATATTTATGACTATTGGGGTGATGTAGAAAAATCTCCTGATACATATAGAGTTTCAAATGTTTTATTTGCTCATGATTTGAATCTTGGTACAGCACTGAAAAATCCTTCTGGATTATTCTGCAAAAATGATTCTGTTTATTTGGTAGATACAGATAACAACAGAATTATTGAAATGACTTTTACAAGTGATAAAGAATTAATTTATAAAAGGACAATTGATAGGATTAATGTTCCTGAGGGAATGGTGGAAACTTTATCCGGTCCAAAAGACATCTTTGTAAACGATGAAGGTTATATGTTCATCGCTGATACAAATAATGGAAGAGTTTTAAAAGTTGATTCTGAATTAAATTATATTTTGCAGTTTGTTGAACCTGATGATCCTACTTATCAAAAAGGAAAAACTTTCCTTCCTGAAAAAGTTGTAGCTGATGAAAAGGGCAGGGCTTATATTTTAGCAAAGAATGTAAACCGTGGTTTTATCAAATATGAATTTGATGGAACTTTCTCTGGATTTTATGGTGCCAGTGATGTAGTTGTAAACTGGACAGACTATATTTGGAAGATGTTTTCTACAAAAGCTCAAAGAGCCCAACTAGAATCGTTCGTTCCAACAGAATATTCAAACGTTTATATTGATAATGAAGGATTCCTTTTTGCTGTAACTAAAACTTTTGAAGAATGGTCGTTGCTTTCTGGCGAGGCAAAACCTATTAGAAGATTAAACGCATTAGGTGATGATATTCTTATAGGTAATGCTGAATATCCTCCAATCGGCGATGTTGACTGGGGAAATGCCGGCGGTATAAAAGGTCCTGCTCATTTTACAGATATCACAGTTTTGGATAATGAGGTTTATATAGCCATCGATGAAACAAGAGGCAGGGTTTTTGGTTACGATAATCAAGGATATTTGCTGTACGCTTTTGGTGGAAGGGGAAATATCAACGGATTTTTCACTTCACCTTCAGCAATTGAACATATTGGACGGGATTTGTTTGTTTTGGATTCAATGAACGCCTCTTTAACTGTTCTAACTCCAACAGAATTTGGGGACTTGATTTACGATGCGACAGAATTGTATGCCCGTGGTGAATATGATGATTCAGCTGATGTTTGGAAGAAAGTTTTAGGATTTAACGGCAATTATGATTTAGCATATATTGGTCTTGGAAAATCTTATATTCGCCAAGAAAAATATAAAGAAGCCATGGATTTATTCAAACTCAAACGAGACAGAAGGGATTATGCAAAAGCTTTTAAATATTACAGACAAGAATGGCTTGAAAAGAATATTTATTGGGTTCTTGCAATTCTAATAGTTTTGATTTTGATTCCTTTAATCACTAAAAAAGTTAGAAAATTCAAAAAGGAGCTGATGTCATTATGAGTTATATAATAAATAAATTTGGAAAACTTGGTAAAAAAGAAACATATATTCATTTCTTAAAAACATTGAAATATTCATTATATGTTATGTTGCATCCAGCTGATGGTTTTTGGGATTTAATCCATGCAAAAAGAGGCTCTTATGCAGCTGCTAATTTTATAGTTTTATTAACATTGATTACTCATGTAATCAAATTACAATGCACTAACTTTTTGTTTTTGAATGTAAATTGGGAACATGTAAATATTTTTATGGAATTTGCAACAATTCTTTTGCCTTTATTTATTTTCTGTATTTGCAACTGGGGTATAACAACGCTTTTTGATGGAAAAGGAAG
>CAYFND010000175.1:2524-2795 GCA_964344405.1 uncultured Treponema sp.
TGGGAACAGCATACGCTTTAACACCATATATAATCATTCAAATACCTCTCATTATTTTAAGTAATGTCCTTACAAAGAATGAAGGTGCTTTTATACAGATATTTTCAGATATTTCATTATTGTATGTTTTTGTTCTAATAATTATGGCTGTGATGATGATTCACTCATATAGTTTTGGAAAAACAATTTTGTTTATGTTTATCACTTTCTTTGGAATGTTGGTTTTCATTTTTATCATGCTTCTATTCTTTAGTATGATTTCACAAGGAAT
>CAYFND010000176.1:0-2794 GCA_964344405.1 uncultured Treponema sp.
ATGGTATTTAAAAGGAATTTCAAACTTAAAGCTTGGAAATGAAGAGGAAGCTATAAATATTTGGTCTACAGGACTTTCTGTCCAGAGTGAAGATGAAGTTATGAGAAGTTCCTTAGAAATTACAGCAAGAAATTTTCTTCCCTTGGAAGACGCTCGCCGTGGTGTTTGGGCTGGATATCATTTAGACAAGGCAAATCAATATTCCACACAATATGATGGGGATGGAATGTTATATGAATATCAAAGGGCTCTTTTGTTGGACCCTATGAATAAAAACGCCCGTCTTTCTTATGCAAAAATCTTGGAACTGAACGGAATGTATGAACTTTGCTTAAATCAATTGAAATTTATCAAAGAACATAATTATGAAAATCTAACTTCAAAAGAAAAAGTTGAACTTGATGATAAAATTGAAGCTTATGATTCATTATTGATAAGCAACCTTGCAAAACAATGGAATGTTGACACTTTCTATTTGGATAAAACAAGGTGGAACATCGTTCTTTTTTACACAGACTCATCTGACAGCCGCCTTCATTCTGATATAGAAAGGCAGACAACACTTGCCGCCGCAGATATTTTTTCTGGAGTTGCCATTACTTCTGTAAAAACTCAAGTCGCTCCAATTTCTGGATATGGAGAGGCTTTTAGAAATGCAAGACGAAACAATTTTGATTATTTTATTATTCTTAATACAAAAGAAACAACTGAGGATGTAACAATCAACTATGCGATGTATTCTGGTAGAACAGGAAAAGAAATTGCAAATGAATCATTTTATAACACTGGAAACAATCGTTTTTCATCATCGTTGAGACGTTTTAGACAATCTGTTCTAGATAAATTGACTGTTAGAGGAAAAATTCTAAATAGAAATGGAAATCAAGTTCTTGTAGATTTGGGCAAAGCAGAAAATATTCAAAACGATTCTGAATTGCGGATTGTAAAAAAAGGTGCTGTAAAAACAGCTGATTCTGAAGTTGGTTTAACTTATAATGATAATGATGTTCTTGGAACAATAAAAATCACTAACTGCGGTGAGGAAATCTCTGTTGGAAACATAGAAAACAAAGGTTTTTATGACAGGATTAATATTGGTGATGAGGTGGTTTTGATATCAAATCCAAGCGACACTCAAAATAATTCTGTTGATACAGTTCCTGCAGCTGATGAAAGTGGTAATCCTGTTCAAACAAGTGACGATTCATCTTTCGTAGATGAAATTAAGAGTTCAATTCAAAAACCTTCTGTTCTGGAACTTTTAAGAACTATTTATTAAAAATCAAAAATTAATTCAAGAAATCTAATGATGAGTTTATCCATTTTTGAGATAAAGATGGATAGACGCTTTCTGTTTTTACAAAATAACTGATGGCTGTTTTGTAATTTGCTGTGAAATAATAACATTGTCCAATATAAAAGTAAGCTCTGTTTTGAACTTCCTTACTGATGTTTGTTGAAAGTAGTTTTGAAAGAGAATCTATACATTCTGTATATTTATTTGTGATAAAAGTATTTTTAATAATATCAAATAAAAGCAGATTATCTCCGCCATCTGGTGTAAGAAGTTCATCGTCAAAAATATGTGAGGCAAGAACTTTTTTTGACAAGGATTGAGAAGTTAAATTTAGTTTTGAAATTGAAGATTGAACATTCTCGGAAAGTTCTTCATTTTGTTTTTCTGAATACGCTAGTGAAGGAAGCGGTGTTTCCCGTGATTTTCCTTGTGGATAAAGTGACGGTTGTTTTTGAATGGGTTCAGTTGGAATTTCCGATTCAACACTCTTTAATCTGATTGATTTTACTGTTGAGTTGTAGGAAGGCATAATCAAAGGGTACATTTTGTCTGTAAAAGCTATAACTGCATAGTAAATTGGCGCATAATCAGAAGGTCTGTCTATAAAAAAAGTTGTAGATTTTGAAAGTTGTATGGATTCTGATAACTCTTGAATCTGTGAAAAAGTAGTTATAGGTTTTGAGTCTTTAAAAAGTAAAAAATATTGTATTTCTGATGTATCGGTTGGTAGAATCCAAGAGATTTTTATTTCATTGTCATCTTGTAATATTGTATTTATTTCTTGGACTAAAGGTGTTTCTAAAGCTGTTAGTGGTAAAAAACAAAAAAGTGAAAAAATAAATAAAACGATTTTTTTCATTGCTAAATTATATTTTGCTTTCAGCATAAAATCAATATAATTGATTTTTTTGAAGTAATCTTCTATTGTAGTATCATGTTAGAAGAAATTAAGATACCTATTGAAAACTTAAAAGAAGAAATTATGAATGTTTGGGGGCGTCTTTGACTCCGATTCAATAGAGAAAGCTATAAAAGAAAAAGAAAAAATAACAGAATCAGCTGGTTTTTGGGATGATCACGAAAAAGCTGAAAAAACTATGTCTGTAATCAGACGATTGAAAAGTAGGATAGAACCTTGGAAAAAGATAATAGCAGAAACTGATGATTTGCAGGCGATGTATGATTTAGCTGCAGAATCAAATGATGAAGCTGATGAAAAAGAAGTTGTTTCAATGTTTGAAGCATTAAAGGTTTCTTTTGAAAAACTAAATATATTAAACCTTCTTTCTGGAGAAGTTGACCAGAATGACGCCTTCCTGACAATCCATGCAGGAGCCGGTGGAACAGAAGCTTGTGACTGGGCGTTGATGCTTAGCAGAATGTATTTAAGATGGGCGGAAAGACACAATTATAAAACTGAAGTTCTAGATGAACTGGAAGCTGAAGGTGGAATAAAATCAATAACAATACAAGTTTCTGGTGAATTTGTTTACGGTT
>CAYFND010000177.1:0-2768 GCA_964344405.1 uncultured Treponema sp.
GTTCTTGCCGGTAAAATGAGTTCCGATGCAGATAATACTTGGTCTTTGATTGAACCTGGTGTTGGAGCTGTTTTGAGCGGTTTGTGGAAGAAATCAGAATATTCTGAAAAATTTAATTGTACAGCTGTTAATTCAGTGGAAACTATAAACTCTTTATAAAGAATTAGAAAGTCAATTCAGAATTTGAGAATTCCTTTTTGACTTTTTATGGGAGAAAAAATGCTGCTATCTAGTAAAAAAGCGCTTATCACTGGTTCTAGTAGAGGAATTGGTCGTAAAATTGTTGAGACTTTCTTAAAAGAAGGTGCTGAAGTTTGGGGACTTTGTTCTCATCCGTCAAATGCAAAAGAAGATTTAGAAAAATTTGCAAATGAAAATGGAACTAAGTTTCATGAAATTTGTGCAGATGCTGCAAATCACGCTGAATTGAAAACTGTTATCGAACAGGCTTTGAAGGATTCAGGTGGATTTGATATTTTGATTAATAATGCTGGAATTACAAAAGACGGCTTGTCATTCAGAATGAAGTTGGAAGATTGGCAGAAAGTTCTTGATGTTAATCTAACAGCTGTTTTTGTTATCAGCCAGATTATTTCAAATGATATGATTCACAGAAAAGCAGGTTCAATTGTGAATATGACAAGTATTGTTGGACTTCACGGTGGAGCTGGACAAGTTAATTATTCAGCAAGCAAAGCTGGTTTGATTGGTTATACAAAAAGTCTTTCAAAAGAAGTTGGTTCAAGAGGTGTTCGTGTAAATGCAATCGCTCCAGGATTTATAGAAACTGATATGACAAACGCAGTTAATGAAAAAGCTAGAGAAGGTTGGATTTCAATGATTCCTCTAAAACGCGCTGGTCAAACTCAAGATGTTGCAAATGCAGCTTTGTTTTTAGCAAGTGATTTAAGTACATATATTACCGGTCAAATACTTGGTGTTGACGGTGGAATGGGCTGTTAAAATAAATTTAAAAAGGAAGATACTATGGAAAAAAGAAGAGTTGTAATAACTGGAATGGGTGCGGTAACTCCTGTTGGAAATACTGTAAATGAAAGTTGGGAAAATATTAAAAATGGTAAAAGTGGAGTTGCTCCAATTACTCATTTTGATACAACAAACAATAAAGTAAAATATGCTGCTGAAGTAAAGAATTTTGATCCAAGCTTGTATATGGATGTTAAAGAATCTAGAAAAATGGCACGCTTTTCACAATATGCAGTTGCTGCTGCAAAAATGGCATTGGAAGATTCTTCATTATTAGGAAATAAAGAAGTTCTTGAAGATACAGGTTGTATTTTGGGTGTTGGAATTGGTGGTTTTGAAGTAACAGAATCAGGTTGTATTTCTTATTATAAATCAAACTTTTCTAGAACAGCTCCAATGACAATTCCTCAGCTTATTCCAAATGAAGCTGGCGGAAACATTTGTATGCAGTTTGGAATTCACGGACCGGCTCATACTGTAACTACTGCTTGTTCAAGTGGAACAGACGCAATTGGTGACGCATTTGATATGGTTAGAAGCGGCAGATTGGATGTTTGTTTAGCAGGTGGAACAGAAAGTACAATCAACGGTTATGCTGTTGTAGCATTTGAAGTTTTACACGCTCTATCTGTAAATTATGCTGATGATCCAACAAAAGCCAGCCGTCCTTTTGATAAAAAACGCGAAGGTTTTATTATGGGTGAAGGTGGAGCTGTTTTAATCCTTGAGGAATATGAACACGCAAAAGCTCGTGGTGCTAAAATTTACGCTGAAATTGCAGGTTATGGAACTTCTTGTGATGGTTATCACCTGACAAGCCCAAATCCAGACGGTGTTGAAGGTGCAAAGTGTATGACTTACGCATTCAGAGATGCTGGAATGAAACCAGAAGATATTCAATATTACAATGCTCATGGAACTTCAACTCATATTAATGATCCAAGTGAAACAAGAATGGTAAAAATTGCATTCGGTGAAGAACAAGCTAAAAAGTTGAAGATTTCTTCTACAAAAAGTATTCACGGTCACTGTTTGGGAGCAACTGGAGCTATTGAAGCTATGGTTTGCGTAAAAACAATTAATGATGGATTTGTTCCTCCAACAATCAACTTGGACGAACCTGATGTTGAAGGCGGATGTGATTTGGATTACGTTCCTAATGTTGGTATTAAAATGAATGTTGACGCTGCAATGACTGCAACATTTGGTTTTGGCGGACATAACGGCGCTTTAATTATTAAAAAGATTAAGGACTAAGAAGATGGTAACAGATGATATAAAATCCCTTTTACCACACAGAGAACCTTTTTTATTTGTAGATAAGATTATTTCTTGTGATGAAGAAGGCAGTGTTTGTGAAAGAAAATTTACAGAAAATGATTTCTTTTTCAAAGGTCACTTTCCACAGTATCCAGTTGTTCCAGGTGTAATCCTTGTAGAAACAATGGCTCAAGCTGGTGGTTCTGCTTTAAGCTATCAAAAAAGATTTGAAGAAGGAAGTCTTTTCTTCTTGGGAACAGTTGATAAAGTGAAGTTTAGAAACCAAGTTCGCCCTGGTGATACAGTTAGAATGGAAGTAAAAAACCTAAGAGTTACATCACACATGGTAAAGCAATCCGGCAAAGCCTACGTAGGCGAAACCCTCTGCGCCGAAGCCGAGTGGATGTGCCTAGTTGGCAAAGCCAACTAGTGTTAAATAAATTTCCAAACACTAACGGAGCATCGCGACGTATGTGTTTAGTTGGCAAAGCCAACTAACGTATAATAAACTTCCTTGCACT
>CAYFND010000178.1:0-2760 GCA_964344405.1 uncultured Treponema sp.
CAAAACTTTGAATATGTTCACTATTTTACACAAGCATTACGCGCTCATAAATTATTCAAGAACAATGTTGATTATATCATCAGAGACGGTCAAGTTCAGATTGTTGATGAATTCACAGGCCGTGTTCTAGAAGGAAGACGTTATAGCGACGGTCTTCACCAAGCTATTGAAGCAAAAGAACATATTCGTATTGCTCAAAGAAACAGAACTATGGCTACAATCACATTCCAGAATTTCTTCAGAATGTATGACAAATTGTCTGGTATGACTGGTACTGCCGCCACAGAAGCTGTTGAATTCAACAAAATCTACAAATTGGATGTTGTTTCAATTCCAACTAACAAACCTGTTGCCCGTATTGATGAAAATGATGTTGTCTATCTAAATGAAGAAGAAAAATGGGAAGCTATTGCAAAAGAAATTGCTGACGCTCACCAAAAAGGTCAACCTGTCCTAGTAGGTACAGTTTCTGTTGAAAAATCAGAACACCTGTCTTCTCTTCTAACAAGAAAAGGTATTAAGCACGAAGTTTTGAATGCTAAAAACCACGCCAGAGAAGCTTTAATTATTGCAGAAGCCGGTGCTAAAGGTGCTGTTACAATTGCAACAAACATGGCCGGTCGTGGTACAGATATTAAACTTGGTGGAAATCCTGAATTCAGAGCTAGAAAAATAGTTGGCACAAACGCAACTGAAGAACAATTTGAACAGGCTGTTAAATCTGAAAAAGAGAAATGGCTTAAAGATTATGAAGAAGTAAAAAATGCCGGCGGTCTATATGTAATCGGTACTGAAAGACATGAGTCAAGACGTATTGATAATCAGCTTAGAGGTCGTTCTGGTCGTCAAGGAGACCCAGGAAGAAGTAAATTCTTTATTTCAATGGATGATGATTTGATGAGGCTTTTCGGCGGTGAAAAGATGAAAGCCATGATGAGCAGAATCGGAATGCAGCCTGGCGAACCTATTGATCACCCTTGGCTTAATAAAGGTATTGAAAAATCACAACAAAGAGTTGAAGACAGAAACTTTGAAATAAGAAAGCACCTTCTTGACTATGACGATGTATTGAATGAACAGCGTTCTGTAATTTACGAACAAAGGGATGAATTATTAAAAGATGATAATCTTTCTACTCGTATTATGAATAATGCAAAAGATGTAGTTGAAGATTTATTTGACGAATATCAAGTTTCTTCAAAACATAATAAAGATAATTCATCAACAATTCTTCTACTCGAAAAAATTAAAGAAACATTTGGCGTTCAGCTGCCTCCAAATAATCTTTCAGAAGATTCTGTACTTGCCTTCCTTCAAAATGATATAACAGAAAAAGAGACTTTGGCAGGAAAAGAAAACTTGAACATGTTCATCCGCTATCAATATATCCAGATGATTGATAGAAAATGGCTTGATCAACTTGAAACCCTTGAAGGATTAAGAGAAGCTGTTAGTTTACGTTCTTATGGTTCAAAAAATCCTTTAACAGAATATAAAATTGATGGATTTAATATTTTCTATGAAATGTTAGATTCAATTAGAAATTCTGTAATGTCTAGAATATTCAAAGTTCATATTCAACTTACACCAGAAGCTGCAGAACAAAGAAAAAAGATGTTGGAGAGTCAACAAAAGAACATGAATGCCCAACATTCAGAAATTTCTTCAAGCTCTGCGTCATCATCACAATTTGATGGCAATCAAGCTAAAAAACAAGCGTCATCAGGTGCTATGCAAAAACATACACAAGGTGCTTCAGTAACAGTAAAGCGAACAATGCCAAAGGTTGGAAGAAATGATCCTTGTCCTTGTGGAAGCGGTAAAAAATATAAACAGTGTTGCGGTAAATAAATCTTATTAAAACAAAAAGACGTTCAGATATTTGAACGTCTTTTTTTATCTAGTTTTAATTTCAAGTTCGGTCTTTATTGAATCTTTCCTATTCTAGAAGTTGGCCAGAACCTAAACAAAGGTTTACCTAGTAAATATTTTTTATTAATATACTGAGGTTCAACATTTGAATAATATAATACAGAATCTTTATCATATTGAGTAAGCTTTATTAATTTTTCATCATATGAATGTCTTAAATCCAACGAATTAAATCTATTGTCACCCATCATAAAATAACAGTTTTCAGGAATGTATTTTGGATTGCCATTTTCATCATTAGCTGGAAAAACACCCATATTTCTTTGATTTAATAATTGAATGTACCAATTTATAGTTTCTGTCTCAGTATATAAATCTTCCAACTCTTTGTCTTGAATCCATGATGAATAAGGTATTTCATTTCTAATATAATATGCATATTTTAGAACAAGCTTTCCAAAAACAACTTTTGTCATTACATTCAATTTATAATTAGCTTCTGAATATATATCTTTCTCTGTATTTTTTTCTGGAATCCATGAATTCATAAAAGAAACAAACCATTCATAACCATTTTGTTTTGTAATTATATCTCCAGCAATATTCTGAACATTCTTTAATAATTCATATTCGTACAAATCAGGAACAGAAAAATCACTTCTATATTCTTTACCAAGATATTGTTTTATTTCAGTTGTAATTTGATTTATTTCAGTTTCCGCATTATCAAGGTTATAGTTTCTTCTAGTCTGTTCAAAATCAATCATTTCTTGATATTCTGCTGCAGACAAAGGTGTGATTCTAACTTTAGTTAATGTGTCTTTATCCAATCCTGCAATATTCCATGCAACATAGTCGTTCTCTTTTGTTACAGGGGTGAATGTATTG
>CAYFND010000179.1:0-2759 GCA_964344405.1 uncultured Treponema sp.
TAGGTTTTAAAACACCTGAAGAGGTTTTTGTCGCACTTCGTCATTGAATGTGGGAAACTAAAATAAAAGAAAATATAAAAAAACAATTGGAAGATAGTATTCTTAATGATGATTTTATTTTAAAAAATATTAAAGAAATTGAAACTGTTACGAATTATTATTATGAAATTACCCCAGATGCTACTTTTGATTCATTTTGTTTCATTTCAAATGATTTTAATGAATTAGAAAACTATAAGGAAAAAGAGCAACCACAACTAAAAGGATTCCTTTTTAAACTTAATATAAATGATAACTTTTTTCTTGTTTATCAGCATAAATATTCAACAACATTGATTAATCGAAATACATCCCTGTTTGCAAGACTAAATGGCAGTGTTTATACTCCTCTTGATTGTGATGTAGTTAAAATTGATTCTCGAATAGATATATTAATTATAGATAATTCTGTAATTACTAATAAGATTAATCTTTTACAACAAGAATTTGGTTTTGAAGATTATATACGTAACAAAGCTTCAGACACAATTGAATTAATTACAGAAGGAGATATTGTTTCTAGTACAGAGATATTGAAAAAAGTTTCTCTAAAAAAGAAATTAACTTTTGCAAAAAAATTGTATAAAGCTTATTCTTCACCAGTTTTCATGATACCAAAAACCAAATTAATAGAAAGATTAAAAAAGCATAATTATTATAATAAATATTTAAAATTTACAGAGCAAGGCAAAATTGATATAACATCAGAGAAAGATGTCAGAATGTTTTTAAAAATGTTGAATGACGAAATTCTATATTCAACATTAACCGAAAAAGATTATGATTCTCCTGTAAAAGAGTTATTGAAGGATTCCTAATGCCCGACCAACTAACACGCCAACCATTCATCGACCTTCTTAAATCCATAATCGCAAATCAAACAGCGACCAAAACTGGTTACTCCATCGCCATTGATGGTGAATGGGGCTGTGGTAAAACTTGGGTTGTGAATGAATTAGAAAAACAACTTAACAATCAACAAGACATCACTCAAAGAAAAAAATATTTGGTTTTTCATTACAATGCGTGGGAAAATGATTTTTACAATGAACCTATTGAAGCTTTACTTTCAGTAATTATTACTGAATTCAATGAAATAATGAATAAAAAAAGTATTTATGAATCAGTTGTTGATGAACTTATAAAAGAAACTATTGCTGATTTAATTATTCTTACTTCAGGAATTGTTAAAGCTGTTACGAAAATTGACATTGAAAAATCCATAAAGAGTAAACAATCTTTAATAAAAAGAATAAAACAAGGTACAAAGATTTCAAATACAATAAATACAATGTTACCTCTGCAGAGTACTTTATCAGAAGTCCGCTCAACTTTAACAAAGCTTTCTGGACAAATCCCTGTAATCTTAGTTATAGATGAATTAGACCGCTGTCTTCCAGAATATACAATAAAAGTTTTAGAACGCCTTCATCATATTTGTAACGAAACTCCAATTATTACAATGATGGCAATTGAAAAGAATCAAATTGCAGATAGCATTTGCAAAGTTTTTGGAAAGAATTTGATAGATGCTGAAAAAAAAGATTTCGCCAATCATTATTTACAAAAGTTTATAGACATAACAATTCCTTTGAATAAAGGAAAAATACAAAAAGATGACTTAACCGTTTTTAATGGTTTTGAAAAACAATTCAAACCATATAGAGAATTATGTGATACTCATTTCCTTTCTGATTTCTATAAAAGTATTATGGAAATATTTCCAAAAAGAGAGCAAGAAAAGATACTGCAAACTGTAGAGCTTGCACATACCCTTACAATACAGCAAGGAACTGTTTTAGAATATTATTCATATGAATTATTAAGTTTAGAGTTACTGTATGGAATTCGAAAATGTGTGTTTAATAATGATTTGCAATATTCAATTAATCATATTGAATCCAGTATTTTTTCTCTAAATTTTCAAATATCAAAACAGCATGACTTAGAATATCTGTATAAAGACACATTAATTAATTATTCAAAAACACCTTCCAAGTATACAGTCAATCAATATAAAGATGATGTAATACTTTATTTTTCTGTCGAAACTCCAAAGCATTTATTACTAAATTATTTCTTGCCAAATTTATCATATACTGCAGCAGATGGTTATACACATTACGTCGAAGATATCCAAAAAGACAAAGCTTTCCTTGACGTATTTATTAAAACACTAGATTTTACAGAAACGAATAATTCATAAATCGTCTAAGATTTTGTATACCACAAAAAAAATCCCGCCCGGTACCAGTAAGAACCTTACGCTACCAAGCTGGACTTTTTGTTTTGGAAGGAAAAAGAGTTTGAAAGAGGAAAGGGAAACCTTTTTCAAAAGGTTCTTCTTTCCTCTTTTCTATTCTCCTAACTTTATTTCAAATTAATCATACTCTTATCGTAATCACTTGGTGCTTCGTAGCCCAAGAGGTTCATAATTGTTGCAGGCCAAGAAGAGATGCCCAAGCCTTCGTTCAAGTTGGTCTGGTCGTACTCGCCTTTGTATTCTGGGTCGTAGATGATTCCTGGAACTGGGTTCAAACTGTGTGATGTCTTTGCTTTTGGTTCGCCGTCGCCGCCTTTTTTTACAGCGCCAGTTTTCTTGTCATGCTCGAACATATCATCACTGTTTCCGTGGTCAGCTGTTATACACATGATTCCGCCTGCTTCTTCAATTGCCTTCTTGATTCTTCCAAGTTGCAAGTCCATTCCTTCCATTGAGC
>CAYFND010000180.1:0-230 GCA_964344405.1 uncultured Treponema sp.
GTAAGATGTTGGAATTCCGTTACCATCAAGTGCAACTTTAGAAACACCATATGATGATGATGAGAAATAAGATGCTAAAGAAGTGAAGTTACCTTTTCCAATAATCAAAGCATCACTACAACAAGCCAATGTTGAAATTACTTGTCCTGCAGTTGTTGCTGTAGTAAAGTTTGTTCCATCAGTACTGTATCTTAGTAGAAGGTTATCAGCATAATAAACAACTGTCGGAT
>CAYFND010000180.1:240-1203 GCA_964344405.1 uncultured Treponema sp.
ATAGAGGTTGGAGCGCTTGCTCCGTTCAATTTATATACAGTTGAACCACTTCTAATGTAAGCCTTTCGGTGAGCAACTTGAGGAGCATTTGTACAGAAGGCTGTGAAATTACTTGTGTAATAGCTTGAAGAAACAGATAAAGAAAGTAAATCGTTAGTAGCAGTTAAGTCCGTCCAGTTACCGCTGCCCCAATCTGTTAAGGCTTGAGCGTAAAGATGAACTTTATACGGATTTGTTGTTCCAGTTGTTGTATTATTTAAGTATTCAACACCAATTAAATAAAGATTGGAAGAATCTGCAAGTACTTTTATATATTGTTGTCCAACATGAACGCTGTTTACATAATCATAATAATGAATAGGTGCTGGAAGTGCTCCATAAATACCCCAACAGACGTGGGCTTCTGTAGAAGCGTCCTTGTATCTAACACCGTAATCTCCGTTTAATACTAAATATTCAGTAGAGCCCATGTTGTAGCGAACAATTGATGTTACAGCACCGGATACAGTGGCTGTTTCAGGTGCTACGTCTTGAGTGATGCCATAGAAAACTTCATCTTGGCATGATAAAAATGTAAAGCTTAATAAAGCAAAGCTTAATGTTAAAAATATATTGATTTTTTTCATAAATAATTCCTAAAAACAGATTCTCCTAGAAGTGATATTTCATACCAAGTGCAGCTGAAAGAAACAATCCGTGAACGTCAGGAGTTTTGTAATACAAGCTGTTATAAGACTGGTAAGAGTTGGTATAAAATTGAGGAATATACAAGAATGAACTTGATATACCAAAAGACCATGCATCATTAACTCTGTAATCTGCACCGGCTGTAGCTTTTAGGGCAAATGAAGGAAAGTAGTTCTTGCTGTTCCAAGTTTCATAACCAATACCAAGTCCAAGGGAGATAGGGAATTCAAAGTTCCCAATTGAAGGAACGACCATGGCTCCCAAAGTAAGAGGCAC
>CAYFND010000180.1:1213-2749 GCA_964344405.1 uncultured Treponema sp.
ATGTAGCTGTAATCTCACCACCGATGGCAAACAATGTGTTAAGAAATCTGTAATATCCTAAATCAATAGCTCCACCAACATATAGTTGAGTTCCAAAATTCAAAGGGAATAAAGCCATTGCATCAATTTTAATAAATTGGTCACCTTTATCATTTCTCTGATAAGTTATTCCATCATCATATTCGTCACCTTCGTCAGCAGCATAAATAAAGCTGGCAGAAATTAATAAAAGTAAGCAAACGGTAAGAAAGCGTTTCATAAATCCTCGCAAAAAGAAATATAGCAAATGTATATTATAGATTTTTATTGTAAAAACAAGTATAGTTTGCACAATATACTATTTTTATAATACTTTATCAATAAAATGATTAATTGAGATAAAGGTTACTTCTTTAAAAACGATTTAATTTGGGGGCCCGGATGAGTGCTACAATCATAGATGGAAAAACTATTGCTGCTGATGTTCGATCAGAAGTAGCTGGAAGAGTTGCAGAATTAAAAGAAAAGGGAATAAATCCTTGTTTGGCAGTAATCCTTGTTGGTGAAAATCCTGCAAGTGTTTCTTATGTTACTGGAAAACAAAAAGCCCTGGCCGAAGTCGGCATGACAGATAAATCAGTCCGCCTTCCAGAGACTACAACAGAAAAAGAACTTTTAGACTTGATTGAAAACCTTAATAAAGATAAATCAGTTCATGGAATCTTGGTTCAACTTCCTCTGCCTCGTCATATTAATGAAGAAAAAATTATTACAGCTATAAGCCCGGAAAAAGATGTAGACGGTTTTCATCCGGTGAATGTTGGAAATATGGTTATAGGAAAAAAAGCTTATCTTCCTTGTACACCGCACGGAATAATCGTCCTTTTACAAAAAGCAGGAATAGAGACAGACGGAAAACGCGCCGTAGTAATAGGACGTTCAAATATTGTTGGAAAGCCTGTTTCAATTTTATTATCAAGAAAAGAAATCAACTGCACTGTAACAATGTGCCATACAGGAACAAAGAATCTAGCTGAAATTACAAAACAAGCTGATATTTTAGTTGTCGCATCCGGTCGTCCTCATACTCTTACAAAAGACATGGTGAAGAAAGGTGCCGCGATTATTGACGTCGGAGTGAACAGAATTCCAGACAGTTCAAAAAAATCAGGATTCCGCCTTGTTGGGGATTGCGATTTTGATGATTTATTGGAAGAAGCAAGTTTTATCACACCGGTTCCAGGTGGAGTCGGCCCGATGACAATTGCAATGCTTATGAGTAATTGTGTAGGTTCGGTAAATATGTAATTAAAATGAGGAAAACATATGAATTGTCCAAAATGCGGTGCTACGTTGCCAGAAGGTAACTTATATTGTCAAGACTGTGGATATGAAGTAAATATTGTGCCGGAATTTGAACCCGATGTCTATGAAAATCTGAACGATATGATGAAAGAAATCGCTTCAGATGTAGGAGATAAAGAAAGTAAGGATGACGAGACTGGTACTAAAAAAAAGAAGAACAGACACTATGTACTGATTTCTATTCTTGTGGCG
>CAYFND010000181.1:0-2741 GCA_964344405.1 uncultured Treponema sp.
ACGAGCAACTACCCTCTTTTGAAAAACAAGTTCAAGATGATTTATTTTTTAACGCAAGGCTTTCTGTTGTTTGGCCTATTTTTACGGGGTTGAAAATTTTATCAGCTTACGATGCCGCCAAAGAAAATATTGATGCTAAAAAAGCCGAATTTGATATGGCACAAAACACCATTTTAATGGATGTCGCCACAAAATATTTTACTCTTCGTTTAACTGAAGAATTAATTGTTTTAAGAGAAACCACAAAGAAAAATTTAGAAGAGCATTTAGATCGTTCTAAAAAATTAGAAGAAGGTGGGCAAATCTCCAAAGCAGAACGTTTACGTGCCGAAGTGGCCTTGGCAGAGGCAGAAGATGCCCTAAGTGATGCCAAACGTGATGAATCGCTCGCTCGTATGGTTCTTGCTAGTTTGCTTCAAACAGATACTAATTTAGTAGCGGTCACTCCTGTAGAAGTTCCTGTTCAAATGCGTTCTAAAGAAGAGTATAAGCAATTAGCGTTAGAAAAGCACCCTGGTTTACGTCAGTTACAAACAGAACGTAAGCGCAGTAAAAATGCAATTAGTGCGGCTCGGGCAGATTATTTTCCAACGGTGGCTTTATTTGGCTACAAAGAGCTGTACACCAAAGATTTAACTATTTTGGAACCAGAATGGGCGATTGGCGCGAAGGTCCAAATGGATTTGTTTAAGGGCGGCGATACGCGTGCAAAAGTAAGTAACGCCAAGTCTTTAGATCGCTCACTTGCGAGTTTAGAAAAACAAACCATGGACAACATTTCTCTTCTTGCTGAAAAAAGATGGAGAGAATTAGAACACGCTCAAAGCCGTTTAGAGAGTTTAAATAAAACGAAAGAATTAGCAGAGGAATCCTTGCGTAGCCAGAAAAAGGCCTATGAATCTGGATTAGCCACTAGCTTAGATGTTGTAGATGCCGAATTAGCTCTTTTACGTTTACAAGTGGCAGATTTGAAAGCTCATTACGATGCTGTAATCGCTTGGCTTGGTTTACTTGAAATTTCTGGTGAAGTATCTGATGCTGGAATATTATTGGAGAAAAAGTAATGAAAACAATACTTAAAGTTCTTCTAGTCTTAACCTTGATTTTTTTGATCATTGCTGGTATTACCACTCTTCAGAAATTTGCGACAGAGCCTCGTGAAGAATTTTTGCAAGGTCAAATGGAAGCCCGTCGAGTTCTTGTGGCAGGTAAAATTCCTGGGCGTTTAGAACGCTTATTTATTCACGAGGGCGATATGGTTATTAAAGATTCTTTAGTCGCCATTATCTCTAGTAGAGAGTTAGAAGCAAAAAAAATACAGGCCGAAGGGGCTTTAGGTGCTGCAAAAGCTCAATCCAATAAAGCCAATACAGGCGCTCGTGCAGAAGAAATCACAGCATTAAAAGCAATGAAAGAACGTGCTCAAGATGCCGCTGATCTTGCTAAAACTACTTTTGATCGAGTTCAAAAATTATATAACGATGGTGTGATTCCTCTTCAAAAAAGAGATGAAGCAGAAACTCAGATGAAAACGGCGGTGGCAGCAGCAACCGCTGCGAAAGCACAATACGAACAAGCTGTCGCAGGGGCACGCGTAGAAGATAAAGCAGCCGCGAATGCGCTTGTAATTCAAGCTCGTGGCGCCAATGCAGAAGTGGATGCGTATTTAGAAGAAACCAAAATCCGTGCGCCCATTTCTGGAGAGGTTTCCTTAAAGCTTGCCGAAGAAGGCGAAATTATTGGAGCTGGAATGCCCGTGATTGCAGTCACCGATTTAAATGATTCCTGGGCCGTCTTTCATGTAAGAGAAGACTTCTTAAAAAATATTTCAAAAGGGAAAACATTTTCAGTTCAAATCCCTGCTTTAGATAAAACGATCGAAATGGAAGTCACCTACATTGCTTCTGTTGGAGATTATGCAACTTGGCGTAGCTCCAAAGAAAGCGGCGGTTATGATCTAAAGTCTTTTGAAATTAGGATGCGTCCAAAAACTACGGTGGAAAATCTTCGCCCAGGAATGAGCGTTCTTTTTCCTATGGAACAAATTCAGTAACCACTTTAATCAATCGAGATCCAGTTGCTAAAAGATTTTTTTAGGGCAGTCAAAAAAATATACCTCTGCAATAACATTGTACTGTGGATGATTTTATTTGTACTTCCTGTTAGCATTTCTATCTTTATGGCTCACTTTTTTTCTGCCGAATCAATACAGCATATTCCAATCGGCATTGTTCATTATGATCATTCAAAGCTTTCGGAACGTTTAGAATACAGTTTATCAGCAAATCCAGTTTTAGAACTAAAATTACAGTGTTCTGATTTTAGTGAATGCGAACGCGGCATCAGGCGTGGTGAGATACAGGCGTTTATTGTAATTCCATACCAATTTGAAAAACGAGTTTTGCGTTATGAAACGCCTGTTGTCCCCATATATTCTAATGGCCAATACTATCTAACCAATATGTTTGCCCTTAAAGAAATCCGTTCTGTTTTTTCTACTATAGGATCTAATTTATTTACTCGCCACATCAAAGAACCGATCAAAACAGAGATCCATTCTGTTGGGAATAGCACTGGTAATTATCAAGGTTATTTAGGGCTCGGTTTAGTAACGTCCATATTTCACATGAGTTCCATACTTATAGCTGTATACGTTTTTTCGTTCCCCCTTCGAGATAGGAAAACAAAGGAATATATTGATGCTGCTGGTGGATCCAGAATGATTTTATGGTTTGCCTCGG
>CAYFND010000182.1:0-2626 GCA_964344405.1 uncultured Treponema sp.
GCAATTGCAAGAACAGAAGAACCGACAGTTAAGCAAAACTAACATTTCTAAATTCTATATCACCTTTTATTTCTCCAGTAATATGAATAGGATTTTCACAATTCTTGATTGTCTCTTTTGTTGAGTAAAGTTCATAGAGTCTTTCTGCAGAAACAGAAAATCTTTGAACGTTATCAACTAAGTTTCCAAACATGTTAATCGGCTGGTTGAACGCCCACATCAATCCGTTAAATGTAACAAGACTACCGATAGTCATCTCGCCTTTCATTACAAGATATCCGCCAAAAAGAATCAAAATGATTGGCAAAAGTCCTGTTATTGCTTCAATTATTGGATTGAACTTTATTCTAACATCAGCGTTTTCAATTACTCTATCTTTGTAACCAACATTCTCTTTTGAAAATCTTTTAATTTCATAATCTTCACGAACAAAAGCTTTTACAACCCTGTTGCCGGCAATATTTTCACCAACACGGGTATTCAAAACAGCAAACTGATCTCTAACCTTCATATGAAGAGGTTTGATTTGTATTTTGAATCTCCAGACCAAGAATAAAATTATTGGAGCTGTAACTAAAAAAGAAAGCGTCAACTTCCAGCTGATTGTACACAAAACAGAAATTGAAAAAACATAAATCAGAAGATTCTCCAAAATCTGATACAAAACCCAAGCTACAAAATGCCTTACAGCGTCCAAATCACTTGTGAGCAAAGTCATGATGTTGCCTGAAGGAGACTTGTCATACCAAGAAAAATCCATTTTTTGAATATGAGCATACAAATCTTCCCTCATCTGTCTAATAATGTTTTGCGAACAATGTTCAAATATCAATTGATAAAGATAGCGTAATACTGATTTTCCAAAAGTACATGCAATCATTATTAAAACCAATTTGACTAACAGGTTCACCTTTCCATTATAAATGACGTCATCAACAATTTTTCCCGACACAATTGGGTTAATCATATTTGCCGCAGCCACACTAGCACTCAACAAAAGACCCAATGCCATCCAAAATTTATATTTTCTAATATACGACCATATCCATTTAAACATAGATACCTCTCATTTTTAGAGTAGCATCAAAGGTTTAAAAAAGAAATAAGAGGATATACTCAAAAATTGTACAAATCTCTATTTCTCACTTTAATCTTTTTAAATTAATCTATAAGATATTATTAAAGAGGAGTTATGGACAACTTATTTGAATACAGTGATAATTTGAATGAACCGTTTCAAGCGTTTTCAGGAAATTGGAAATCTGTTGGAGCCCATTGGCATTATTTCACAGAGATGATTTATCTTGTAAAAGGAAGACTGGCTGTTGAAGTTGAAGACAGGGAATATTTATTAGCTCCAGGTGATCTTACTATCTTCCACCCAAAACAAATCCATGCAATCTATTATTATGAAAATGAAGAAACTTTAAGGAACGGCACATACAGAATTCTAGACAAAGGATTTGCTGACGACCTTCTTTTTTATGTAATTAAATTTGATGATATGATTCTTTCAAATACAACACCTGGTTCACCAAAACTTCCGCGGTTAATGGACAGTTCAACTCAAATCAAGAATCCAATGAATCTGATTACAAAAGAACAATTAAAATATATTCCAACTCAAAAACACTTTGAAAACTGTATCTGGGAAATAAATCACAAGCAATTTGGTTATGATATTAAAATCGCCTCAAATATCAGTTTGATTATTACAGAATTAATCAGGATATGGCTTACACAGGGATTAAAGCTTTCATCATCAAAAAGTTTTGACTACTTTACGAACACAGATTTTTCAGTTTTGGAATATATAGACAAACATTCAGCAGAATCAATCAACATCAAGATATTAGCAAAAAAATGCGGAATGTGTTATTCCAATTTTGCAAAACAATTCAAAGCGCAATTTGGAAAAACTTGCAAAGAATATATTGAATTTGTTAGAATTTGCAAAGCGGATACATTGCTTCTTTATACAGATAAAACCCTTGACTATATAAGCCAGGAAACTGGTTTTACAGATGCAAGCCATTTCATCCGTACTTATAAAAAAATCAGAAATATGACGCCAAAACAAAGGCGCTCAAAATAAAAAAAAGCCCTTCGAAATAAAACGAAGGGCTTTTTTTATTTAACTGAATTATTGTTCAGAGTAGATTTTATTTGTCAAATCTACAATCTTATCAACATTCAAGTTTTTACAAGAACTGATATATTCATTCCAGTCTTTATTGACATCTTTTTGACCAGTTACGAATTTCAAAGTCCAAGCATTGATGTTATCAACTAAAGGAACAGCCCACAAAGTGATTTGTTCACGCTGATCTTCTGTTGGTTTTGCTTTTGGATCAACTTTTGCAGATGTTCTGTAAGTAACATATCTGTTCATCAAATCTTGTAGAACAGGTGTAAAGTTATCAGTTGAATCTGCAGTAGCGTGACCATAATAATAGTTACCACAAGCATATCCCCACTGAAGTCTGATATCTACATCATCTTCAGCACCAGAAATTCCAAGTCCATCACATTTATAACCAGGAAGCAAAGCTTTTACCTGCATACCGTCAGCGTCAACATAGTGCCAAGTTTCACCTTCTGGACCCCATTTAATCAAAGAATAAGC
>CAYFND010000183.1:0-2584 GCA_964344405.1 uncultured Treponema sp.
TTGGTATTCTTCAAAATCTGTTGAATCACCGTTGTCTAGTCCAACTAAAGTAGCGTCGCCGTCCACGTTGATTGTGATGTAGTTTCTGGCATTTTCTACCAATGTGTTGTTTTTATCTGATGTCATGATGTCAACAAAGAAGAGGTCGCCTGTTTTTGCTTTTTCACCGTGTAAAACTATATTTGCAGGATCGGAGAAGGAGCGTTTGATTTCTTCACAAATTGGTTTTCCGCTTTCATCATAAGCTACAGCTTTAAGTTCGCCTTCGTGGTATTTAAGCTGCCACTGTCCATAAGGTTTTAGTCCTTTGATATGGTCAATTTCTGTTCTTCCAAGCGACTTGCCGTTGAAGAAAAGTTCAATTGAAGGGGCGTTTGTGTATACTTTTACTGTGATATCTTGATTTTCGTTGAAATCCCAATATGGAAGGACGTGTACAAAAGGTGATTTTTTATAATCTGTCCATTCTGCCTTATAAAGGAAGAATGTATCTTTTGGGAATCCGGCTGTATCAATTTGACCAAAATATGAATTCTTTGTGTGGTAAGGAGTTGGTTCACCAATGTAGTCCCAACCTGTCCAAATGTATTGGCCAAAACTAAAAGGAGTGTCCCTATCTGCTGTAATAACTGCTTCGGTGTTGCTTGCGCCCCAAGTTGTTGTACAGTTTCCCAAAGATGAACATTGCTGATCGTCATAAGTAACCAGAGTCAAGTCTTCTGGAAAGTGGTAGATTCCTCTACTTTGAACGGTGGAACTTGTTTCGCTGCCGTAAATCACCCAGGAAGGATGTTTTTGGTGATGTTCGTTGTACAAGCGTTCAAGGTAGTTGTAGCCCACAACGTCAATTTCGTCACCGCATTTTTGAGCTCCGTCTGTCATCATGTAGTTTGAAGCAATTGTAGTTGGCGCATTTCCTCTGTAGTCGATTTTGTGAACAACTTTTACAAGTTTCTTTGTTATTTCAAAACCATTTCCAACGTGAGTGTCATAAATTTCGTTACCGATGCTCCACATCATCAAACAAGGATGGTTTCTGTCTTTGCGGAGCCAGCTAACTGCGTCTTTTTCGTACCAGTCGTTAAAATAATTTCCGTAATCATATGTTGTCTTTGGTTTTTCCCACATATCAAAACTTTCGTCATCAATAAGGAATCCCATTTCATCTGCCAAATTTAAAAAAGCTGCTGTTGGAGGATTGTGTGAACAGCGAATTGAATTGATGCCCATCTCCTTTAGCTTGTTGAACTGACGGCGGAGTGCGTTTACATCAAAAGCAGAACCCAAAGCACCCAAATCATGGTGTTGGCAGGCTCCAAATATTTTTACGTGCTTTCCGTTTAGGAAAAATCCTTTTTCTTTATCAAAACTCATTGTTCTGAACGCGGTGTATTGAGTGATTGAATCAATTACGTTGTTGTCTTTATCAAGAAGTTCTGTTGTAATTTTGTACAAATAAGGATTTTCTATATCCCAAAGTTTTGGAGATTCAATTGTGAAAGTTTCTTCTGCACGGCTTACATTGTTCTGTTGAAGAGCGCATACATTCTTTTGTAAATATTCATTTTCTTCAGCAGAAATACTTTGAGGAACAGCATTCTTTTCAGAAGTCAGGATGATTTGTCCTTCTTTATTTTTTAGGGTTGTCCTAACTGTATGATTGTCAATTTGTCCCGCAATTTCTGTAGTAATCTGCATATTCCATGTTTTTTCATCAGTTGTGGAATTTGTGATGTAGGTGCCGCCGAATGGAATAAAAGTTTTTTCTGTGATGATGAGGTTTACATCTCTAAAAATACCAGCTCCGCTGTACCACCTTGTGTTTGGGCACTGGTACACGGCGATAACTTCAATTGTATTTTCTCCCTTTTGAACCAAAGGGCTGATGTCAAATTGAAATGTTGAATATCCGTATTTCCAGATTCCGGCAAGCTTTTTATTGATGTAGACGGCGCTGTTCATGTAAACGCCTTCAAATTCAATTGCAACGCGTTTTTCTGAAATATCATCCAAGTTGAAAGTCTTTTTATAAAAACCGACACTGTTCTTGTAAAGGTCGTTAACGTGTCCAATCATCCAGTCGTGTGGAACTGTTACTTTTTCAAAACTAATACTATCTATTTCTTTTTCATAATCTGTTGGATTTAAAAAATTAGGTTTTCCATCTTTTTCCATTAAGGAATAATCAATCGCTTTTTCACTGAAGTGCCAATTGTCATTAAATAAAATTTTCATACCATAGATAGTAAACTGAATACTGGAAAAAACAAGTAAGTATTGTTGTACAATTCTCTATGATTTTTGGACATTCTGATTTTGTGCAAGAGAAAGGGCTGCTTCTGCAAGGTTGTCTATATATGTTGCCTCAGCCGCTTTTTCTTTTGTCGTTCCGCCAACACCCAAAGATTTTCTCTGTTCTGATTTTTTTTGATTCCGTCTTTCCAAAAGGTTTTTTGCGGCAAATAGAATTGAAGAAGCTTCATTCGCCCTAACATGGAGCAATTGCGCAATCTGTGATTCTTCATCTTTCACCATGTTTTCCAGAGTCGTGTATTTTTTTTGTAGAAGAAGGGCCCGTTTTGGA
>CAYFND010000184.1:0-2579 GCA_964344405.1 uncultured Treponema sp.
TGGGGTACGATATTGAATTGACCTATGTGAAAAGAAAAAGTGACACCTGTGGTGATACTTTTTAATGGAGGTGCCCCAAATGGCAAAAAAGAAAAATGAAATAACGATTCGCTCAAGTGCGGCGGAGTATCTGACCTATGTTGCCTCAGTGGGAGAACAGGCAGACAGCGTTGAAATGCGCTATGAGGATGAAAATATATGGCTTACACAAAAAATGATGGCTACGCTTTATGATGTTGCTTTGCCAACAATCAATGAGCATATCAAAAAAATTTTTTCTGATAGCGAATTGGAGGAGTCGGCAACTATTAGGAAATTCCGAATAGTTCAAACAGAGGGCAATCGCCAGGTTCAGAGAGAAACAAATCATTATAACCTACAGATGATTATTGCCGTTGGATTTAAAGTGAATAATGAAAGAGCAGTACAGTTTCGTAAATGGGCAAACGGTATTGTGAAGGACTACACCATTAAAGGTTGGATTATGGATGATGAGCGTCTGAAACGAGGCACATATCTGACGGATAAGTATTTTGATGAACAGCTTGAGCGTATAAGAGAAATCCGTGCAAGCGAAAGAAAGTTCTATCAGAAAATCACAGATATCTATGCTACCGCAATAGACTATGATAAAACTTCTGCAACAACGAAAAGGTTTTACGCTACGGTTCAGAACAAAATGCATTTTGCTGTTCACGGTCATACGGCGGCAGAACTGATTGTGGAACGTGTCGACCACCAAAAGGAGCATATGGGACTTACCACATGGGCAGATGCTCCTGATGGCAAGATTAAGAAAAGTGATGTGACTATTGCTAAAAACTATCTGAGAGAAAATGAATTGTATCAACTGAACCGTATGGTAACTGCATATCTGGATTTTGCAGAAAATATGACATTAAGGCATATTCCTCTGACTATGGAGGATTGGGAAAAGCGACTGAACAGTTTTATTGAAATGTTTGACTACGGTATTTTGCAGGATGCAGGAAAGGTTTCTGCTGAAATTGCAAAGCTCCATGCAGAAACGGAATTTGAGAAATATCGCATCATTCAGGACAGACTGTTTATGTCAGACTATGATAGATATTTGCTTGAACTGGAAGAAAAGGCAAAGAAATAAATAACAGCAAATTTGATGATTAAGGAGATTATGAGTATATGGCTTTTGATTTCAAAAAAGAGTACAAAGAGTTCTATATGCCAAAGAATAAACCAGAGATTGTAAATGTTTCGAAAGCAAACTATATAGCAGTTAGAGGGAAAGGCAATCCAAATGAAGAGGGCGGCGCATATCAGCAGGCTATAGGCATTTTATATGCTGTGACATATACTCTGAAAATGAGTTATAAAACAAACTATAAAATAGAGGGCTTTTTTGAATATGTGGTTCCGCCTCTTGAAGGCTTTTGGTGGCAGGACGGAGTTGATGGTGTGGATTACACAGATAAATCAACATTCAATTGGATTTCAGTCATCCGTTTGCCTGATTTTATTACTGAAAAAGACTTTAACTGGGCAGTGGAAACGGCAACAAAAAAGAAAAAAATGGATTGTTCTTCAGCTGAATTTTTAACTATTGACGAGGGACTTTGTGTACAGATTATGCACTTGGGTGCATTTGATGATGAACCTGCAACAGTTGCACTTATGGATAAATTTCTGGATGAAAATGGATATGTTAATGATATAACTGATACAAGACTTCATCACGAAATCTATATGTCAGATGCAAGAAAGGTCGCACCTGAGAAATGGAAAACAGTCATCAGACATCCGATAAAGAAAGCATAAATTTGAATTTCACGAAGCAAATGGAGAAAATATGAAGGTAGTAATTATACATGGTCAAAGTCATAAAGGCTCAACTTATCACATTGCTCATATGTTGGCAGTAAAAATAAGTGAAGATATAAAAGAATTTTTTCTTCCAAGAGATTTTGGAGAGTTTTGTGTTGGGTGTACAAAGTGTTTTACTGAGTCAGAGAAGAAATGTCCTCATTTTGAAAAACTAAAGCCAATAACTGACGCAATGGATGAGGCGAATGTTATTATTTTAGCCAGTCCGGTTTATGTATATCATACGACTGGAGCTATGAAAGCTTTTTTAGACCATTACGGATACAGATGGATGGTGCATAGTCCAGAAGAATCTATGTTTAAAAAGCAAGGAGTATGCATATCTACAGCTGCAGGCGCAGGTATGAAATCGACTAACAAAGATATGATGGATAGTCTGTTTTTCTGGGGAGTGGCAAAAAGATATAAGTACGGTGTAGGTGTTGCAGCTGTTGATTGGAACGGTGTAAGTGAAAAGAAAAAGAAAGCAATTGAGAAGGCAACATCAAGTATTGCAAAGAGAATCATATATAATTCTGGAAACATTAAACCCGGAATCAAAACAAAGGGGATGTTTTGGATTATGCATTTGATGCAGAAGAATGGTTTTAATCCTCGTGATGCTGAATATTGGAAGGCAAAAGGGTGGACAGGGAAAATAAGACCTTGGAAATAAACTTTGAAGTTTACAGCGAGGTGATTGCAATGAGAAAGCAAGCAGTTTCATATATTGCAAGAGT
>CAYFND010000185.1:0-2489 GCA_964344405.1 uncultured Treponema sp.
CCCCCATTTCCAGTCACCAATAGAATGTGTGTTTCAGAATCATTCATGAATGTAAAGAACAAACCTGCGCCACTTTCAGCAGATTCCAAAATAACTTGATTGTATTCAGGAGCATTGTTTATTGCTGTTCCTGTGTATTTTACATGACCATGAAGTGCAATTTGATAGAAAGGAACCTGTTTATCAAGAATTGCATAAGAATTACCGTGTAATACCAAATTTGTAATTATTTCAGCTTCATTTACAGAATAATCATTTCCGGCATTAACCATTAATCCTAAATTATTTGAATTAACATTCTTCATTTTGTTAACTTGATCATCTCTTGCTTTTACTCTACTTACAACTGAGTTTTTATTGAAATCAGATGACAAAAGATAACCATTACTTCTATACGAAACACCATCCAACTGATATTTTATTGAATTCTTTAATAAAACATCGTTTGCCTTTGATGCTACAGATGATTTTAGTAAATAGTAAGGATCGTTGAATTCTTCCTTTCCATACCAAACTGGTGAATATGTGTACAATTCTGTCAGTTCTGAACTTACAAATCTAGCTGAATCTGAATAGTTAAAGAATCCATCAAAAATATTAGAATTATATTCAAATTGAGTTTCTCCATCCAAATATAAAACTGAAGATAAATCTTTTACATTCTTAATCATTTTCTTAAAGTCAGATTTTCCACCAAGAACACCAATAAAATTGAATCTCTCTAAAAGTTTTTGTTTATATCCATCATTTATCATTCCGGACAACTTGATATAAGCATTCTTTAATCCACGATTCTCAATATCTGTAATAATTTGAGTGGCTTCATCATAAGTCGTAAGCTTGTATGGTCTGTCTTTTGGAATACCCATAACTTGTTGAACTTTATCAACAGCGCCAACAATTTCTACAGCTACAGGCACATTATCACCTTTCACTTTTTTATCAGAAGTGAATAAATAATCCCCATAGGCTTTTGCCATATCAACATAGCTTCCAGAATCTACAAACTTGAATATTTGAGTAATTGATTCATCTTGTGGCAGCATCTCCTGATAAGAATATTGGGCATTGATATTTCTTGCAGAAACTTCAAACAATTCTCTATTAAGCATTGTAAAATCTGCATAAGCATAATTATAGCTACCCTTTTTTCCACTGATGTCAGCACTAATTGAAGCATAAGGAGAACCATTTTTTATTATAGAAACGACACTTGAATCATTATATGAAATACCAAAAACAGGATAAGCGTTTCTTGTTTCTGTGAACAAGGCTTGTCTATCAGTTGCATAATCCCAACCGTAAACATTTGAATAATATCCACTCTGTTTTGTTTTTCCATTATTAAATTCAATTATGCTTCCGCTTCCTTCTGGAACAAATAAGAATCCTTCATCTGAGTTTCCTGCGGCACCGAAATAAGGCAATACAGAAACTGCAATGAGTGGATATTCTTTTTTGTAAGAAATTTTATCAAAAGGAATATCTACCAAGAACTGACTACCATCCAATGTGTATTTTACTGTCAAGTTGAACATTGGAACATTCTTTATAGAACCTTCTTTATACATTTCAAGATCTTTTTCATAATCTTGTTCTGTATATCCAAGGGACTGGAATGTTGCTTCTGTTTTTTCTTTTAACCATGTTTGCAAAGGATCACGAATCAAGTAGATAATCTCTTTTTCCATCATAGGATATTTTGCAAGCAATTCACTTACATTATCTGAAGGAAGAAGATTTGTAATATCCATTTTTCTATAGCATTGTTTTACAGAACGAGCGTCTGATGCAGAAAGTTGTGCACAATATTCCTCCATAGCTTCTTCTGTTAATGCCATTGGATAAATATATGTTCGTTCAACATCACCAATACTGTAATTAACTGTGATTCCGCCATCTTCGGCTTTAATTTCGTAATATTTTTTTTCTATAGAGTAAGAATATGAATCATAAACATTATCAACACCATTTACATTGGAATATTTAACCAAAAATGTTGACTTCATATTATTTCTTTCTTTTGATAATGCTAATTTATCACTATCTACATCAACAGGATTTGAATACCAAACTTTACCTGTCTTTTTCTGCAAAACAGTAAAATCTGTAGTATTTGGATCCATATCAAAAAGAAGATATTCATTTTCCATTATATAATGTTTTGTATCTTCATTTCCCAAATATTCATAAGTTAATATTTTTGTAGATGGAACACTTCCTACATTAACTAATCTAATAACAATATAAGTAATGAACCCAGCAATTAATAAAAAGATTCCAAGTTGAATAAAGAATTTTTTTGTTAATAAATCTTTTAATTCAAATTTCTTTGAAGTTTTCATTGCTTTTGGTCTACCGATATAACCTTTATTTGTATTATTTAAATCATTCTTTTTCTTCATTTCAAAACCCCTTTCATCAACTCAACCTAAAGATGATTTCTCTTCCTAAAGAAACAAAATAAGCGATTCCTTGTGAAATCATAC
>CAYFND010000186.1:0-228 GCA_964344405.1 uncultured Treponema sp.
GGTGACGACATTCCAGAAATCATTCTTGAACCAGGCCGTTCCCTTGTTGGTGACAGCGGAATTCTTACGAGTGAAGTCATTCTAACATCAAGAAAAAACAATACAGCCCTTGCAAGATGGGTTTATGTTGATGCGGGAAAATTCAACGGATTAATTGAAACTCTTGAAGAGTCAATCAAATATCCAGTTATTACAAATAAAGACTCTCCTTCAGAAAAAGAAGGCGAA
>CAYFND010000186.1:238-2474 GCA_964344405.1 uncultured Treponema sp.
GTTATTATCGCCGGTCCAACTTGCGACAGTATGGACATTATGTATGAAGATTCAAAATACAAGCTGCCAATCTCTCTAAAAGCGGGCGACAAATTATATTGGCTTTCTACAGGGGCGTATACTTCAACTTACGCATCTGTTGCCTTCAACGGATTTCCACCGATAAAAACATATTTTATGTAGGTAAATAAAAAGCCC
This sequence comes from uncultured Treponema sp., assembly GCA_964344405.1. Taxonomy (GTDB): domain Bacteria; phylum Spirochaetota; class Spirochaetia; order Treponematales; family Treponemataceae; genus Treponema_D. The sequence goes on from CAYFND010000186.1 coordinate 437, forward strand.
AAAAATCAATTAGATTTTTGGGCTTTTCTTTTTATGCGTATATAAGGATTAATCCATTACATCAGCGGACAATTCCATAATCATATTGTAAATTGCCTTTCCACCTGGAACCATTGGAAGAATCATCTCATCTTTATCAACTTTTGCATCGATAACACAAGCTTTGTTTGATTTGAAAGCTTCTGCAAACACTTTTTCAAATTCTTTTGCATTAGAAGCCCTGTATCCTTTTATTCCATAAGCATCAGCCAATTTAATCCAATCAGGACCAAAGTCAAGAGTTGTCTCACTGAATCTCTTTCCATAGAACAAGCGCTGCCACATCCTAACGTTGCCTAAAACATTGTTATTTACAACAACAATTACAATTGGAAGATTATAGTGTGCGATTGTAGCAAGTTCGTTACAATTCATTCTAAAAGAACCGTCACCGGCAATATGAACGACGCGTCTGTCTGGCTTTCCAAGAGAGACACCAATTGCAGCTCCTGTTCCATAACCCATTGTTCCAAGTCCGCCGCTTGTAATAAAAGTTCTTGGCTTGCTAAATGGATAGAACTGAGCCGTCCACATTTGGTGCTGACCAACTTCTGTTGTAATAAATGTGTCATCACCGGCAACTTTATTTATACATTCGCAAATAAATTTTGGATTGATTGAGTCAGAAGGATTTTTATCATAAATTGATGGATATTCGTTTTTCCAACCTTCAATTTTGCTTATCCATTCAGGACGTTTTACACTGTCTACTAAAGGAATTAAAGATTTTAAAACATTCTTTACATCACCAATCAAACATCCGTCAGTTGGAATGTTCTTATTTATTTCTGCAGGATCTATATCAATTTGAAGAATCTTTCCATTCTTTGCAAATTTAGTAGCGTCGCCATAAACTCTGTCGCTGAACCTTGAACCGATGGCAATAACCAAATCGCTTTCTGTTACAGCCATGTTGCTGGCTTTTGTTCCGTGCATACCAACCATTCTTGTGCATAAAGGATGATTTGAAGGGAAAACATCTCTTGCCATCAAACTTTCACTTACAGGAATATCAGCTTTTTCTGCAAATTCAAGCAATTCTTTTTCTGCAGTACTGATTTTTACACCACCGCCGGCATAAATTACAGGACATTTTGAATTGTTTATCATATCAGCGGCTTTCTTTAAGTCGCTTTCAGAAGGATTAGAAACTGTAATGGCTCTCTTTACATTCACATGGTTTTGAACGATTGTTTGAGCAGAAAGTTCTTTTTTATCTAATTTTTCATATTCACATAAAGCTGCAGTCACATCTTTTGGAATATCAATTAAAACAGGACCCGGTCTGCCAGATTTGGCAATAATAAATGCCTCCCTGATAGTTTGAGCCAAGTTTTCAACTTCCATTACAATAAAATTATGTTTTGTGATAGGCATTGTTACACCGGTAATATCAATTTCTTGAAAAGAATCCTTGCCAAGAAGAGATTTACCAACATTACAAGTGATTGCAACAATAGGAATTGAATCCATATAAGCTGTGGCAATTCCTGTTACAAGGTTTGTAGCTCCAGGACCGCTAGTTGCCATACAAACACCAACTTCGCCAGTTGCCCTTGCATATCCATCAGCTGCGTGAGAAGCACCTTGTTCGTGTGCTGTTAAAATATGACGAATACGATCTTTACTTTTGTATAATTCATCGTAAATATTAAGTATTGCTCCACCAGGATAACCAAAAACAGTGTGGACACCTTGCTCCAACAAACATTCAATGACGATTTGAGCTCCAGTCAATTTCATATTATATTCCTCATATATTTTATTTATATTTTTCTATACTATATATTAAATTTTATTACTGTTCAATATTTAATTATATTGAAGTTTCTTTAGTAATTGTTAAGTTGTTAATCATTAGGGCGGCTGAAGAATTTGCCCAGAAGTTCTTTTGTTTCTAGAAGGTTGATAAAAGCAGATGGATCCACTTTTTTGATTTCTTTGATTAGTTTTGTTGATTCCTGACTAGAAACAACAGTGTAAAGCATTTTTCGCTCAG
>CAYFND010000187.1:0-2463 GCA_964344405.1 uncultured Treponema sp.
ATTTCAGTATAACATATTATAGCTATTTTACAAGTAATATAGCTATAATATAAAGAAGCTTTATACACTTTGTGTTTCTGGATCTGCCTTATCTAAATCTTTCTTATCATATGCAGATTTCAAATTGTCTAGTAACTTGTCATCAGGATTTCCACGCAGGTATTCTTTTAATAGAGGTTCAAGATGATAATTCCAAAGCTGGTCGTAATCTGTGCCTTGTAGTTTTTTGAAGTAAGCTCCACCAATAAAATAAGAAGAATTGAGGCCGTCTATTTTTGCGATTTCGTTGTTCAAGTTTGTCATTCGGTTGTGTGATTCTTGTGGCAGTTCCATATTGATGGCGCTTTCTTCTGCTGTTACTTCCATCCATGTGAAGCGGCGGCGCATTGCAAAGTCCATGCTTTCTACGCTGCGGTCAATGTCATTCATTGTTCCGATTATGTATACGTTTTCTGGGACGAAGAAGTTGCCGTAGTTTTCGGTAACATTGAGCGCGTTGTCAAATTCGTTTGGTGAATCGTTTAAGTTTGCGTACTGAGTCTGCACTTTGCCTTTTGTCCCACGGTAGCCTGGATCAATTGAGAAGAAAAGTTCTCCAAAGATTTTTGAAATTTCACCACGGTTGATTTCGTCGATGATAAAAATGAAAGGGCGCTGAGCAGATTGCTTTGTTTCATTTCCTACAAAATACTCTTTTAGATGAAATTTCTCTTTCATCACTTTTACGATTGCCTTTCGATAATTATCATGCCCACCAGCTGGTGTCCCAGGTAATCCACGATAAATATTATAAAGTTGTTCTTTATTAAAAAACTTTGATTTGTGACGAATCCAATCATCTTTACTATATTCATCATTCTCATAAGTGCGATTCGCTAATCCGTCACCATATTCGTTTAATACAACCAAAAAAGTTTTTTCTTTATTTGATAATAACGGAACATTAACAAAATCGTTTTCATTTAGAAAAGTTATAAGTTCATCCCAACTCTCGTCAAAATTATCAATAGTGTTAATCGTTTTTGATTTTAGTGCATTTCTACAGAATTTTTTAAACACACCATCGCGTCTCTCAAATCCAATTCCATTTGAATCTTCAGAATTGCACGGTCGTAATCCTTCAACAAAATCAGTATAGTCATAAGACGGATGAAATTGTACAAATCCAATTTCATTCTCTGTTGCACCCATAGCTTTGGCAATTTCTTTTGCAAGATAAGTTTTACCTGTTCCCGGAGCGCCGGTAAGAATTAGATTGTGTGAAATTTTTAGTTGCTTTGTGTATTTATCTAGTTTGTTTTCATATTCATTCATTATGTTTTCTCCGTTATTTGATTTGTTTCCTTCTATCCATGCGTTTGATGAAATTTCCGGAAATGATTTTTCCTTGATTTCACCAGATTTCATTTTATGTTTTATCTGATTGATGAGAGATAAATAATTTTCGCCAGAGAGATTGTTTTCATTGAAAACACTAATTCCCAATTTTGATAAATATTCACGACTATTATTATCTAAAGGTATATATTTATTTGGACGAACCCAAAATAACCCCATTGTCAAGTTCCATTTTATTCCTTTTTGTTTTCGTAATGAATTAAACGAATTAATAAAAGATTCTTCATCAATATTCTGATTCATTGCATTTTCAAAAAAATCCCAAATAGGTTGAATTTTCGTTTTTATATCAGCTCTACACACAAAAACTGACATCAGATTACTAACAAGTGGAATAGAATCGAAATCGGATGGTACAGGAGATTGAATATTTAGTTGAGTTTTGAAATATGAACATATTTGTTTTCTGTTTGCATCAGTTAGATTTCTATTAAAAATTGCCATTACAGAAAAAGGATCTAAATCAGGATAATCTTGCTTTATATCGTCATGAATATAGTCAACAAATTTTCTTTCAAGACCATAAACGATTTTTACTAATTTCTTCCTATCATTCTTAAACTCTAAAAGCTTATTTGCCATTTCTTCATAAAATGGAATCCATGTAAATTGTTCGTTCATGTCTTTTTCATACAACTTATATCCTGACAAATCTACTTGTTCCAACGCTTCTTTAAATGCCGAACGTAGAATCCAAATAAACGTTCCTTCTATATCTTCTTTCGCTTTATCAACATAACGGCCGTCAAATAAAATAGGCCAATAACGATTTGTGTCATCGCCACGTTTTGGTGGTTCAGGACAATGCGTACTTTCTAAAATTCTTTTTGCAAGGTTTGAACAGATTGAATTATAGAAAGCAAATGTTTTTCCATACTTCTCTGCCAATTGTTTACATGTAGCTTCTCCTCCAAAGTCGAGAAGTCGCTTCATAACACACAGCGTTTCATCTGTAAATATAGATTTATCTTGAATTAGTTCAAGCCATTTTTCTATTGTTATTCCTGAATCGTAATCTGGAAATAAAGTTTCGCTCAATTCTTTACCCTCCTCTTTATTCATCTC
>CAYFND010000188.1:0-2426 GCA_964344405.1 uncultured Treponema sp.
AATTCGTTATTTTTTCTCCTCCGTGTCTAAATCTGAGGCTTATTATACTTTTAGATCCAAGCTCATTTATCGCACCTTTGCTTATTAAATAATAAATGCAGTACTATCATTTGTCAAACGAATATCTTTTAAAATTTGAAGGTGTTTATTCTGCACTAAATCTGATTTTTTGCCAAAGATCGTTATATTTTTCCAAATCTTCGCCAATATCAAGTTTAAGTTCGCATTTTTCCATTTCTTCAGCTTTATACATCGGTTTTGTAGTTCTTAATGCTTCAGCTTCCAAATTTACAAATCCTGGGAAACGGAATTCATCAAGGAATTGAACATAAATTTCTGGTCTATGAATGAAGTTAATAAATTGCATAGCTCTATCATAGTGTTTAGCATTCTTTAAGATTACCATAGAGTCGATGTACATAGGTCCACCTTCTTTTGGAATAAAGAAATCAATCATGTCTTCTTGTTTGTCTTCTGGAACTTCACCGTAAACAACTTCTGCATAACCCTGGCAAACCCAGAAATCTCCAGAAGCAAATGATTTACCAAAACCTTCTGCATCAAATTTTACAAGATTAGGCTTCCATAAATCGTTTACTAAATTAGCTGCGTTAGTAAGTTTTGTTGAATCAACAGTATTAACAGATAAACCTTGATAAGCAAGAGCGTCACCTAAGACTTCCCTCATATCGTCCATCATTGTCATGTGTCCTTTCAATTCAGTTTTCTCAAAAATATTCCAACTCTTTTCATAGTTTGAAACTTTTTGTTTATTGACTGCAACACCAGCGGCACCCATGTAATAAGGAACTGAATAAGTCATATCCGGGTCAAATACTGTCTTTGCAAGAACTTTAGGATTTATATATTTAGCATTTTCAAATTTTGTTTTATCAATTTGTTGAAGCATATTCTGTTTAATCATAATTGAAGTGTAGTCTTGTGATGGAAATGTAATATCATAACCAGAAGCACCAGCTTTTAGCTTTGCATACATAACTTCATTTGAATCGAATGTATCAACTTTTACTGTACAACCGTATTCTTTTTCAAAAGCTTGTAAAACAGAATCTGGAGTATAATAAGTCCAGTTGAATAAATACAAAGTATTATCATCTTTTGTGTTTCCACATGATAATAAGCCAAAACTCATTGCAATTGATGCAATTGAAATCAAGAATAAATTTTTTTTCATTTATTTCCTCTTTATCTAGTTTTTAAAAAAGATCTAATTAATGCGATGCTGCAATATTCTTCAAACCTTTGCGAAGAATGAATGCAATTATGCAAGTTACTAAAACCATTACAAATGAAAGTGCATTTATAACAGGTGATACTCCAAAACGAATCATGGAATAAACATAAAGTGGTAATGTTGTAGAACCAGGACCTGAAACAAAGAATGTAATTACAAAGTCTTCAAGAGACATAGTTACAGCCATTAAGAATCCAGATGTAATTCTGTTGCGCCTAAATCATGGGCTGCTTCAACAATTGAATAATCAAATTCGTCAAGTCTGGCATTTACCATAAGGAATACAAAAGGCAAACAGAATGTAGTATGGGCTGCAAACACGGTGAAGAGTCCAAGCGGCAGGTGAATTCCACTAAAGAAAATTACCATTGAAATACCAATGATAACTTCCGGTAAAACCATAGGCAGGTATGTTAGAGCTTGAATGAATTTCTTTCCGTGGAATTTGTACCAACTGACACCAATTGAAGCAAGTGTTCCAAGAATTGTAGAAACTAACGCTGAAGAAAAAGCTACAATGATACTATTTAATAGTGAAGTCCATAAACTTTTTGAATTAAACAATAATTCCTTATACCAAATAAGTGAAGGTTTTGTAAAAGTTGAACCTTTGCTTTCATTAAAAGAAAAAATGAATATTACAAAAAGAGGAATGAATAAGAATAAAATAGTAAGCACTAATATAACTTTTGAAAAAGAAAAATTTCTCTGTATATTCTTCCATGTTTTTTTTGCATGTCTTGAATTTTCTGTTGAATTTTTATTTCTTCCGTTAATTGCGTTATGTAAAAAAAGGTAAAAAGGATGATTCATTTTAGAGCTCCATTAGTTACATAATTATCTTCTTTTGTATTCTTCTTATTGAGTTTTGAAGTATTTTCGTTTGATTTTGTAACCCAAATAATTCCAACAATAGAAACAATTGTGATAACCATACTGAATGCCGAAGCCAAAGGCCAGTTTCTTGTTTTTTGTACTTGATCAACAATAATGTTACCAAGCATGTAAGAATCTTTTCCTCCGACCAAAAGAGGTACTGTATAAGCGCCAAAAATTGGAATAAAAGTAAAGATCAATGCAGAGATAACGCCGCTTCGTATACCTGGGAGCAAAACTAAAATTATTGACTTGAATTTTGATGCGCCAAAATCTCGTGGGGCTGCAAGTAAAA
>CAYFND010000189.1:0-2364 GCA_964344405.1 uncultured Treponema sp.
GTATAAAGCTACGTTTCCAATGATGATGTTTTCTTCAGCTTTGTAAGTTGCATCTTTAGAAGGAGAGACAACAATTTTTCCACCGGAAAGTCCTTTTCCTAAATAGTCGTTGGCATCTCCAGTCAGACGCAAAGTCATTCCCTTTGGAATAAATGCTCCAAAAGACTGACCGCCACCACCTGTACAATTTACAACATAAGAATCGTCGCTTAGAGAGTTTCCGAAAGTCTTTTGAATCTCAGAACCAAGGATAGTTCCAACAGTTCTATCAGTTGAAGAAATTGACAAGTTGAATGAACCTTTCTTTGCTTTCTTGGCTTTTTCAAATGATTTTAAAAGGACTTTTTCATCAACAGTTTTTTCCAATTCAAAATTGTAAACATCAGAAGAATCAAAGTGAGTTTTTTCTCCTTCTGGAGTCTTGTAACCAATGATTCTTGACATATCAATCAAATTAGCTCTTGGGAAAACGCAATGTTCCTTCACTTTTAAGAGTTCAGAATGACCGCACATTTCTTCCAATGTTCTAAAACCAAATTTAGCCATATATTCGCGAAGTTCTTGAGCAATAAACCTCATGAAGTTTTCAACATATTCAGGCTTTCCTGTGAATCTTTTTCTTAACTCGCTGTTTTGAGTTGCAACACCAAATGGACAGGTGTCCAAATTACAAACTCTCATCATGGCACAACCCATTGTAATTAATGGAGCTGTAGCAAAACCAAATTCCTCTGCACCGAGCATTGCTGCAATTGCAACATCACGGCCGCTCATCAATTTTCCATCAGTTTCTATAACGACGCGGCTTCTTAAACCGTTCTGAATTAATGTTTGATGTGTTTCTGCAAGTCCAAGTTCCCAAGGCAAACCAGCATGATGAATTGAACTTAAAGGAGCGGCGCCTGTTCCACCGTCGTGGCCAGAAATCAATATAACTTGAGCTCCAGCTTTTGCAACACCTGCTGCAATTGTTCCAACACCGGCTTCAGAAACTAATTTTACAGAAATTCTAGCCGCTCTGTTTGCGTTTTTCAAATCGTAGATAAGTTGAGCCAAATCTTCAATTGAATAAATATCGTGATGAGGAGGAGGCGAAATCAAAGAAACACCAGGAGTTGCATAACGAGTTTGAGCAATCCAAGGGTAAACTTTTTTGCCAGGTAAGTGTCCGCCTTCACCAGGTTTTGCACCTTGCGCCATTTTAATTTGAATTTCTTTAGCACTAAGCAGATATTCTTCTGTTACACCAAATCTTCCAGATGCAACTTGTTTGATGGCTGAATTATATTCTGTTCCAAGTCTCTCCGGTTTTTCTCCACCTTCACCAGAATTTGATTTTCCGTGCAGGTGATTCATTGCCGCCGCCATGCAACGGTGAGCTTCTTCAGAAATTGAACCGTAAGACATAGCGCCAGTTTTAAATCTTCTTACAATGTCGTCAACTGATTCAACTTCATCAATGTTGATTTCCCTTCCTTCTGGGAAGTCAAATTGCAACATGGCTCTGAGTGTGTGTGGATGGGCGTTGTCATCAACTAAGGCTGTATATTCCTTAAACCTGTTGTAGTCACCTTGTCTTGTAGATTCCTGCAAGGCGATAATTGTTTCTGGGGAATACAAGTGGTCTTCGCAAGTCGGACCCCTTCTGAGTTTATGATTTCCAACGCTGTCCAAGTGAGTGTTCACTGTCAGTCCGAATGGGTCGAAAGCCTTGTTATGATGGAAGTTTACGTCCTCACCAATTTCTTTCAAGCCAATTCCGCCAACACGGCTTACTGTATTTGTAAAATATTTATCAATTACTTCTTTGTTAATTCCAACAGCTTCAAAAATTTGTGCAGATTGATAAGACTGAACAGTAGAAATTCCCATTTTTGCAGCAATTTTTACAATTCCGTTTACCAATCCTTTGTTGTAGTCGTCAATTGCAGTGTGGTAGTCTTTGTCCAAAAGTTTTTGGTCAATCAATTCGGCAATACATTCATGAGCGAGGTAAGGATTTACAGCTCTGGCTCCATAGCTCAAAACCATGGCGGCTTGATGAACGTTTCTGATTTCTGCAGATTCAAGAATGATAGAAATTGCAGTTCGTTTTTTAGTACGGATCAAGTATTGTTCAACACCGCTTACAGCAAGCAAAGAAGGAATTGCAACATGGTTCTCATCAACACCGCGGTCAGAAAGAATAATAATGTTCGAACCGTTGTGGTATTCGTGTTCAATTGTTATAAAAAGAGTGTCCAAAGCTTCTTGTAAAGAAGTGTTCTTGTAGTACAAAAGTGAAACTATAGAAGTTTTTAATCCAGGGCGTTTCAAGTTTTTAAGTTTGAGCATATCAACGCCGGTTAAAATAGGATTGTTGAT
>CAYFND010000190.1:0-2356 GCA_964344405.1 uncultured Treponema sp.
TGCTGTAGCCTTTGTTGTTAGAGTTTTACACTCATTTTCTATTTCATTCGAAACTTTTTGAGCCAAAGCCATGCTTGTTGTAACCAAAACAGGTTGGGCAACAACATCGTGTTCAGCTTGTGCCAACAAATCAGCTGCAACCCATTTTGGATTGGCAGTTTCATCAGCAATAATCAAAACTTCTGTAGGACCGGCCAACATATCAATTCCAACCGTTCCATAAACTTCTTTTTTTGCAGAAACTACATATTTATTTCCAGGACCAACAATTACATCAACTTTTGGAATTGATTCTGTTCCATACGCCATCGCACCAATAGCTTGAGCACCACCGCAAGCGTAAAAATGACTTACACCGCAAATATAAGCTGCCGCCATAATTCCTTCATCTGCATAAGGTTTGCCGTTGGTAAAAGCTTTTCCGCTAATTCCCTTGCCTTCCTTATCAGCTTCAATTCTGTCACTTGGGTGAACTCTTGGAGGAGAACACATGATAACTTCATTAACACCAGCTGCGATTGCAGGAGCTGTAGTCATTATAACAGTTGAAACAAGAGGAAAACGACCGGCTGGAACATAGCATCCGGCTTTTTCTACAGGAATTGTTTTTTGTCCGGTTATAACACCTGGAACTAATTCCGTTTCAAAATCGGTGAATGATTCCTTTTGTTTTTTTGCAAATTTTAGTGCCAAGTCAAAAGAATATTTTAATGATTCATACACTTCAGGTTTATTTTTTTGCAATTTTTCTGCAGCGGCTTTTAATTCTTCTTGAGGAACTTCAAAGCTTTCTGGCACAGAAACATCAAATTTTTGACCATAAAGTCTTAAAGCGGAATCTCCTTTGGCTTTTACATCTTCCAAAACAGAAGTTACAACACTATCAGAATTTCCAAATGATCTAGATTCAAAAAAACTATCTTCTAAATCCTTGTAATCAATAATTTTTATCATTTATACAATCTCCATCAAAATAAATAATCCTAAAGAATCTTATTTTGATTTATGTCTTTTATCCAATTCGTCAAAGACATCTTTCCATGAAACGCCCTCTTTATACATCAAGACGTTTACAAAATAAATTAAATCCGCAGCTTCCCAAATCACATCATCTCTTGATTCAGCTTCACATAATTCTTCAGCTTCTTCTTCAACCTTTTCTCTAACTCTCTTTGAATCAAGTGTTGCAGTATAAGAACCAGGACGAGGTTTTGCGAATCTATCCGCTATTACATTGTATAATCTTCCCATTGATGATGATTCATCTGGATCGCTACCAAAACAAGTCCATGAACCAGTGTGACAAGTTGGACCGTGAGGAACTACAGTTGCAAGAACTGTATCTCTATCACAATCAGCACGTAAAGTCCTTACTTCCAAGAAATTATTGCTGGTCTCACCTTTTGTCCAAAGTCTATTTTTTGTTCTACTGAAAAAAGTCAATTTACCAAGTTCAAAAGTCTTTTCAAATGCCTCTTTATTTGCATATCCCTGCATTAAAACTTGACCGTTAACACTTTGTGCAATAACTGGCATGAGTTCAACTTTTTCCCAATTCAAACATTCAATAAACGCATCTTTCAATGAAATCTTATTTGTATACAATGCCATTCCAAGTTGAACGTTGCAATGTAATTTCTCAAGCTGAACAATTTCGTCCATACTTGAGACGCCTCCTGCTACAACAACCTTGCATTTTACTGCTTCTCTAAGTTGCTTTGCGTACTCCATATTTGTGCCTTGCATGCAGCCTTCTTTTTCTACACAAGTAAACAGCAATTCACTACAATATTTTTCAGCTTCTTTAGCACCTTGATCCAATGAAACATCAACTGTTTCCGTCCAACCTTTAACTGCGATTTTTCCATTTATACAATCAACTGATATTATGATTCTATCTTTTCCAACAGCCTGAACCAACTCAGTTAAAAATTCTTCATCAAGAATGCTTGATTTTCCGTCAGCCTTCATATTCCAAGCGGCCGAACCAATGATTACTTTTTCAGCTCCAAGAGAGATTAATTCTTTGGCTCGTTTTACAGAACGGATTCCTCCACCTGTGCGAACATTTCCCTTATGAAGAAGAGATTTCAGCAAAGGTGTATTTACAGTATTTCCTTTTAAATCTATGTTTCCTAAAGCTGCATCCAAATCAATAACAGCAACTTCACCATACATATTAAACTGAGAGATTAATTCATCTGCATCATCACGTTGTAAAACTAATTCTTTTCCATTCTTTAACTGAACAATATGTCCGTTTTTCAAATCAATTGAAGATATAACCATAATTTTATAGTAACAAATTTTCTTTTTTTATTCTACAAAAAACAACATTCTAAAAAGATAGGCAAAG
>CAYFND010000191.1:0-217 GCA_964344405.1 uncultured Treponema sp.
GAAGGTAAACGCACGATAACATAATCACCTTCGCGACCTGCAATCATTGCACTAGCTCCAGCAGAACGAACTAATTGTCCGCCACTACCTAAAGTTAATTCAATATTGTGAATTGTAAAACCTACAGGAATAGCATTTAATGGAAGTGCATTTCCAACAGTTGGAGTTGCATTTTCACCAGACATTATTTTCTGTCCTACTGTTAATCCTTTAGGAG
>CAYFND010000191.1:227-2344 GCA_964344405.1 uncultured Treponema sp.
ATATCTCTTATCACCATCTGCATAATATACCAAAGCAATGTTTGCACTTCTGTTAGGATCATATTCAATTGTCTTAACAGTACCTGGAATACCATGTTTATCACGTCTAAAATCAATATCACGATAAAGTCTTTTGTGACCGCCACCCTGGTGACGTACGGAAATACGTCCTCCAGCTCCGCGACCAGCATGAGACTTTTGTCCTGACACCAAAGTTTTTTCGGGTCTATTGGTTGTCAGTTCATCTCTACGCAAGTCTACACGACCACGTGTACCTGCAGTAATTGGCTTAAATACTTTAAGAGCCATTTTATTCCCCTTAATCTATTATTTGGATTATACACCTTCAAAAGCAGCTATTGTTTCACCTTCAGCGATGCGTACAATTGCTTTTTTGTAAGATGCAGTGCGACCAGGTTTACCACGAAGTCGTTTAATTTTTCCAAATACATTCATTGTTGTACAATTAATAACTTTTACATTAAACAAACGTCTTACAGCTTCTTTAATTTGAGTTTTTGTTGCACTTGGTTGAACTATAAATACGTATTTATTTTGTTCACGTAAAGCACTAGCTTTTTCTGAAACAACAGGCTTAATAAGAATATCTTCGTAATTCATTATTTAGCCTCCTTTTCTTGTTTATAAAACTCAGAAAGATTGTTTATAGCACTTTCCAATGCAATAACTTTTCTTCCGTAGAATAATTCATGAGCATTAAGACGATTATAAGATAAGAAAGATAAGTTAGGAATATTTCTTCCAGCTTGTCTTAATTTTTCATCATCATCTTTCAATATAATTACAGTTCTTTCGCCTTTTACAAAATTGTTAAGGATTTTAACTAAATCTTTAGTCTTACCACTTTCAATTGTAAAATCTTCAATTACAGTTAATCTTTCACCCTGAGCATGCATACTCAAGATTGATTTCATTGCAAGTCTTTTCTCTTTTTTAGGAATAGAATAACTGAAATCTCTAGGTTTAGGTCCAAATATAGTACCACCACCAACTGTAATAGGTGATTTGAAATCACCACGACGAGCATTACCAGTACCCTTCTGATTATACGGCTTTCTATTAGTTCCGTGAACTTCAGAGCGAGTTTTAGTACATGCTGTACCAACACGTTTATTTGCTAATTCATTTGTAATGGCATAATACCTTACATCATCATTTACTGGGAGACCGACTACGTTATCCTCTAGTGTGATTGTACGCAGCTCTTTACCATCGACTGAATAGACTTTCTTTTCCATACTTGTCATCTCCTGCCGTTATTTCTTTACCGCGGACTTTACGATCAGCGTACAGTCTTTATTCCCAGGGACAGCCCCGCGAACCATAATTACTTTAAGATCAGCATCGACTTTAACGATTTTTAGATTCTGTACAGTAATTCTTTTGAAACCCATATGTCCAGGTAACTTAATATTTTTAAAACTGTGTCCTGGAGTTGTACATTCACCTGTACCACCCGGCTCACGATGGAATTTAGAACCATGAGTAGCACGACCACCATGGAAACCCCATCTCTTAAAAACTCCCTGAAAACCTTTACCTTTTGATGTAGCAGTTACATCAAGGAATCGACTATTTTCAAAAAGCTCTAGACCTACAACATCTCCAACATTAACTTCTTTTTCAAAGTCACGGAACTCTTTCAAGTGTCTTTTTGGATTGATGTTCTCTGGAAATTGTCCGGCATAAGCTTTGTTTGTCTTGTCTTTTTTTACATCATCCAAGCCAAGAACAACAGCGTTATATCCGCAATTCTCTTTTGTTTTTTTGGCTACGACAACATTTGGCTCGATTTGGATCACGGTGACTGGCGTCAAATTACCGCTTTCGTCGAATATCTGTGTCATACCAACTTTTTTTGCAATCAGACCTTTCATTCTGATATCTCCTATTGAAACTTTCGTTTCACTTTTTTAAGGCCGTCATCCCAGATCCAAGGGGACCGTACCTATTATTTTCTATTGTGTGATTACTACGTCAACACCGGCAGGAAGTTCAAGCTTCATTAATGAATCCATAACATCTTGTGAAGGGTTCATTATATCAATAAGTCTTTTATGAGTACGCATTTCAAACTGTTCACGTGATTTTTTATT
>CAYFND010000192.1:0-2269 GCA_964344405.1 uncultured Treponema sp.
AGTATTGTAGCCATCTGGGAAATTCATAATAAAATCATGAGCTTGAACAGTTTTCGCAGCCTTTATACAGTCTTCATCACTGGCTGTTAAATTTCCGTACCTAATATTTTCCATTATAGTTCCTGTGAATAAGAAACTATCCTGAAGCATAACCCCAACTTGCTTACGAATTGACTTAATCTGCAAATCTTGAATATCAATTCCATCAATAAGGATTCTACCTCCATCAGGATTATAGAACCTTGACAGTAGATTCACGATTGTAGTTTTTCCAGCTCCGGTTGGTCCAACAATGGCAACAGTCATTCCAGGTTCAATTACAAAATTCACATTCTTTAAGACTGGATTCCCTTTTTCGTAAGAGAAATCAACATTCTCAAATGTAACGTGGCCTCTAATTGGTGGAAGTTCTTTAGCGCCTTCTTTATCTGCAATCTCTTCTTTTTCATCCAAAAGTTCAAAAATACGTTCCATGTAAGCACCAGTTGTAACCATTGAATTGTAGAAGTTACCGATGTTCTGGATAGGATTCCAGAAACGCCAAATATATCCAGAAAATGCAACCAAAGTACCAACTGTAATTGCTTCACCAAGCCAGCTGATTCCCGCCAAATAAACCAAAGAGACACCAATAGTTGAAAGGTTATCAATTACCGGCCAAATAATATTGTTGATGTTTACAGCCCTAATCCAAGTCGCCTTCCAGTTATCACACAATTCATTAAAAATACTCTGATTCTTCTTTTGTCTAGAAAAAGACTGAGTAACCTTCATTCCGTTCAAACTTTCACTTAAATAAGCATTCAAATTAGCTTGTTTATAACTTACTTGCTTCCAGGCTTCATGTTGTTTTCGTTTTAAAGCAAACAAGGTGATGAACAAAAATGGAAGGACAGCCATACAAACAAAAGTCAGTTTTGCATCAATTACAAACATAAAGCATAAAATTACAACAATATTGAACAAATCGCTTATCAACTGAATGATTCCGTTAGAAAGCAAGTCTGACAAAGAGTTTACGTAATTTACAACCCTTACAAGAATTTTTCCATGCGGTCTTGAATCAAAATAACTAAAAGGAAGTGCTTGAAGTTTTGTAAAAACATCTTTTCTGATATTTACAATTATTTTTTGAGAAACCCTTGTCATTATCTTTAATTTTAACTTGCTCAAAACAAGAACAACGATTGTTCCCAAAAGCAAGAAAAACGAAATAATTCCTAGTTCAATAAAAGCAGGTTTTATTGCAAATGCAGAAACATTTATATGAAAGAAATTAATAAAAAACAAACGTACATTATCACCTTTTGGAGTAATGACATCATCAATTGCCATTTTAATTAAAAGCGGACTCAATAATGAAATTGAAGAGGCAACAAGCATGATGATGCAAGACAAAATCATTTGAAATTTATATTCTTTTATCCAATGAAAAATGCGCAAAACTACAGAAGCTTTGAATTTTTCTTCAACTTGTTCATCAGCATCAAATTTATTTCTACTCATTTGCGCCCTCCTCTTCTACACCAATCTGATCATTCCAAACTTGTGAATAATATCCATTTGAAGAAAGTAGCTCTTTTGGAGTTCCTTTTTCAATTATCTCACCATTATTAAACACCAAAATTAAATCTGTATTTTCAAATGAAGAAATTCTATGGCTGATAATAAAGACAGTATGACCGTTCGATTGATTTTTAATTGATTCCCTTATCTTTTCTTCAGTTTCATTATCAACAGCTGAAGTTGTATCATCCAGAATCATTACTTTTGGATTTGCCAAGAACAATCTTGCCAATGCGATTCTCTGTCTTTGACCACCTGACAAACCAACACCGCGTTCACCAACAACAGTGTCATAACCATCAGTTAAGTCAGCAATAAAATCCTTTACCCTTGCAGTTTCTGCACATTGTTCAATTCTTTCAAAATCAACATCAGGCTTGCCGAATGCAATATTTCCCTCAACTGTATCAGAGAATAAGAAGACTTCCTGCATTGTAATTCCAATAGCCCTTCGTAAATCTTCCAAATCGTATTTGTTGATATTTATTCCATCCAATAGGATTTCACCTTCCGTAGGTTCGTAATACCTGCACATCAACCTTGCAATAGTAGACTTACCGCTTCCTGTAGGACCTAAAACTCCAACAGTCATCCCGCTTTTTACAGTAAAGCTTACATTCTTTAGAACTGTAGTCTCGTTATAAGAAAAACTAACATTTCTAAATTCTATATAACCTTTTATTTCTCAAGTCATATGAATAGG
>CAYFND010000193.1:0-1045 GCA_964344405.1 uncultured Treponema sp.
GGATTCTCCCTTTGCAAGACAAGCGCCCTCTCTGCTGCCTTCAACAGTTCCCATTTCTATATCAAAAGCTGTTGTTTTTGTATTTGTACCGGCAAAAATAGCATTTCCATCAGAACTTATTGCATTTGCATTTTGAACTAATGCCTGTAATAGCTCATCAACCTCAACAGACATATTCTTCAAATCGTCTTTATTATAAATTCCATTCGCACCAGTTACAGCCAATTCTCTAACTCTTTGCATAATATTCAATGAATCATTCATATAACCTTCTCTGTATGAAAATTCATCAGAAAGAGTAAGCGCGTTTTTTTCAAAAGTATTAACACGATTTAAATAAGACTGATATTTTACAAGGTGACCGGCAGCAATAGGATCATCGCGAAGTTGCTGTATTTTCCTTTGGCTGCTGATTTGATTATTTGCTCTATTTAATTTTGATTCTTGTAAGCGTAAATTACTCTGTGTATTATTATTATTCATCTGTGAACTAATTCTTTGCATAATATTCTCCTTAAAAACAACTGCTTTAGATTCAACTTTTCAGTTTTCTTTTTTAAACTCCAAGCTTGTTTATAACTGTATCCAACAAACTATCCCAAACAGTTACAAATTTTGCAGCCGCGTTATATCCATGCTGAAATTTCATTATGTCAGCTAACTCTTCGTCAATATTAACGCCACTTATTGAATCTCTAAGATTTCTCAAATCATCCATAATTGAATTCTGACTTAACAGATTTGTTTCTGCCTGTTCTCCCTTCAAACCAACATTTGTTACGCTATCAGCAAAGTAATCATCAAAAGTCTTTAGATTTCCAATCATTACATTTGAATTTCTAATTGAGGCAATTTCTACAGCGGCCCTTCCATCCCCTGTATTTGCATTTCCTGAATTGTCAATAAAGCCTGCAGCTACACTCATTACATCATTCTTTATTTCTGAATTAACCTGAATGTAATTGGCAGGATTGTAAACTGGAGAAACAGCAAATTGAGCGCCTTGAACCAAAGCGTTTACACTGTCACTTTGAGCAAAATCATA
>CAYFND010000193.1:1055-2220 GCA_964344405.1 uncultured Treponema sp.
TGTCCGTTGGCATTAAGAATTCCAGAATATCCAGAAAGGAAATAACCGCTGTCTTCAACATGGCGGATAACAAAATCCGGATTATTAATATCATTTGCAGCTGTTGATTTTAAAACCAATTGATTGTTTCTATCCAAATAAGCTTTAACTTCACTCTTACTATCATTAATCCGCTTAATTACAGTTTCAACAGTATCAGTGTGAAAATAAGGAACTTCAACATTTCCATCAGTACCAGAGAAAGTCATTACACCTTCAATACCGACTTGCTGCTCTTTTTCAAGACTATTTATTCCAGTAAATCTAAAAATATAAGATGTGTCCAACTCGCCATCGCCATTTCTATCAAAATTTCCATTCGCATTCTCAACAAAAGAATGCTGAACAAAAAAATCAAGATTTGTCACTTTATTTGCACCAACACCATTTCTATGAACGTCATTTACTAAATCAGCAAAATTCATTGTCATTGTGTTAAGCGATTGAATTTCTTTCCTTACATCAACATCCCTTAATTCAACTAAAGCGCCTAATTGTCCGCCAGAAAATTCCGCATTATTTCCTGTATCTTCCCAAATCAGTTTTTCATAACCAGTATCATCATTTCTTGGTGCCAAGGCAATATTTCTAGAAATTCCACCTTGAACTAAAACTTTTCCATCAACATGAACCATGAATTCATCATTATCACGTTGGTCAGTTGTTACATTGACTAATTTTGACAATTTATCAACTAAAGCATCCCTTCTATCAAGTAAATCATTTGGATTATCACCCATTCCCCTTGATCTAACGATTTCTGCATTAGTCTGTGCAATTTGTTTTGCATAATTATTAACTTGTTTGACAGTCGCTTGAATATCACCATTGATTAAATCACCAATTCCACTCAAACTTTCCCATCTTTGTTTAATTGATTCTGTTAATGTTTCTGAACGGGTAACGATTGACTGACGAGCGGCTTGACTTTCCGGATTAACAGACAATTCCTGCCAGCTTTCCCAGAATTTATCCATATTTGATCTAATAGAAATATCATCAGGTTCATTATAAATCTGTTCAATCATCGTATAATACTTGCTTCTTGTATCCCAATATGATTCTTGATTTGCTTGAGCTACAATCCTTTGATCAAGCAGTTCATCCCTTATACGATTCACACTTT
>CAYFND010000194.1:0-2206 GCA_964344405.1 uncultured Treponema sp.
TGGAAATCCAATGATCTTCTTTGCGTCAAATTGCGAACAAGACTGGACACAATCTGAATATTAGGCATAATAATCTTGATGAAACAGATGCAGGAAATTTTAATCAGAAGTTTTCTGATTTTACAGATGAAGAAAAAGAAAAACTGTATGATTATGTTTACAACTATTGTTCAGAAGCCTTTCTTGAATTAGAAAATAAAGAAGGACGCAGAATTATAAAAGATTTAAAACAAGTATAAAATACTAAGTATAGGATTATTTCTTATTTTAGCAGACTCTGTTTCATACTTTATAAATGGGGGGGGCTTAAATGAAAATCTTTTCTTTTGATACAAGAAATTGCATGCTTTGGAAATCTGTACAGGATTATTTAAATCTTGATGATAGAAATTGTTATGACATTATTAATGCCGAATTCGAAAATACTAAATTATTACTCAAAGAAAATAAAATAAATTATGATGACTTAAGAAATATACTTACACCATCGAATGATAGGCAGGAAGTGTGTTTTGTTTTTGATTCGATGAAAACGAAGAATAAATCTTGTTATGGAATTGAAATACTGAATTATATTTGTCCTGAAATTTTAAAATTAGAAAAAACAGCTGTATTTTATGGAGATATCATATGTGGAACCCCATCTGAAGATCAAAGTAAAATAAAGCCTTTATTACAAAAATATTTTCCAAATGAAGATTTTTCAAACTTTGTAATAGCGAATCAATATTTTGTTGTATATATTAATAATGTAACTACACAAATGATTTTAGATATTGATAGGTCCCAAAAGATAAATCCCAGTTATATAGGTTTTATAGATATGACTTATTCATCTTTTTTGAAAAATATTTTATCGAACTGTATAGGGCAACAATTTTTCAAGATTAAAAATGAAATTTGTGTTTCAGTTCCTGAAAATGATAATAATCCAGATGGATATGTTCTTTTTGATTTTAAGAAATATGATTTTAGTCTAGTTGGAATTAGAGATTATTTATATTCTAGTTTCTTATCGTATAAAATCCAAAGAAGTTATTTTGATTTTGATAATAATGATCAAAAATTTTCATTAAATACTGTTATAGAGTCTCCAGAAATAATTTCAAACTATGATATAAAAATTGATGATGATAAGTTTTATAAATATTTGCATAGTGATAAAAAACTTGGGGCATTGAAAATTGCAGGACTTGATACATTGTCAAAAGAGGATTTAATTAAATATATAAGATATCAGATTAATTCTAATTATATATTTAATATCGAAATTAATTTTTATAATGAAAATCCATGTATAAAATTTGCAACAATACTGGAAAGTTGCTATGAATCTAAAAGAAAGAGATATATTCTTGTATTTGAGATGTTGAAAGATACGAAAGAATTACGACTAATAACTATGTATTAACAAAATAAGATTTTTGTTAATTTCAAAAGAAGGGGGAATTTCAATATGACAAATGAAGAATACTTAGATAAGTTGTTGGATTCGAAATTATGGTTTAGAAACGCTTTACAACAGAAGAAAATAGGAGATCAAATCTTGGATAAATGTATAATGAACAAAGATTTTCTAAATAAAGCAAAGTACAATTATACAGAATATACTTCTTTTTGGTCTAATGTGCATTATCATTACGGGATAGGTATTGAGAATGGTTTAAAAGGACTGATTATTCATGATGCCCCCGATAAAGTGCATTATGAACTTAGTCCGACAGGTGATCTTTTGTTAAAAAATATAGGTGGTAAATCGGGAAAAAGTCATGATTTACTTTCAATAGCAGAAAATACTGGATTATTCTCGCAAAAATACAAACCTTTTAAGTATCAGCAAGATTTGAAGACACTGAGAATAGTGTTGCAACATTTATCAGACATGGTTATTTGGGGTGCCAGATACCCTGTTCCAAATGGTTCTAATAAATATTTTAAATTTGATAATAGTGTTCTTTTGATTTTGGTTTATGGGTTCCATATTCTAGATGTTATAGAACCTGTATTTAATTTGTTTGAAAAGGAACTGTTAAAATTAAATAAATAATGTTTCTGCGTTAGGGATAGTAGCGGCGGCGAAGCCGTTGCCTTTAGGCAATGGAGCGATAGCGGAACCGCGAATAGCCCGACCGTCTGCTACAGCAGACGGGAACGGAAAGTTTCAAGATAGTTGTCGCATAAAAATATAACATTATGCGGATTTTTT
>CAYFND010000195.1:0-222 GCA_964344405.1 uncultured Treponema sp.
TACAGAAAGGACTTCATTTATATCTGTAACATCGTTTATATACTGCCATCCACCATAAACTTTATTCTTTGACTCTTTTAAATCTCCTAATAACAAGGCATATTGAGGTTCAAATAAAGATTCTTCATTCCAAATTGAAATGCGTGGAACTTTTAAATCTGTAATGTATATTTTTTCATCAGAAAAACCAAATGGAATATAACTCCATGTATTTGTTGAATT
>CAYFND010000195.1:267-2156 GCA_964344405.1 uncultured Treponema sp.
ATCTGTTATGATCAAATTATCTTTTCTTGAAAAAAGTGCTGCAAAATTATCTGCAATATAATTATTTGTTTGAAGGAATCTTTTATTTCCTCTTTCTATAACTTGTAATAGTTGAACATCACTACAAGGCAGTTCAAACAACTTTCTAATACCTAATGCTACAGCCGCCTTTATTGCCGTTGTTACACCAAATCCAGCTGAAGGAAGAATCTCACTATAAACGGTGATATTCATGCCACCTATAGAAAAACCACCTGATACATAACCGTAAATAATTGCTTTAATTGCATTCGCCCATTTATCTTCTTTCTTATACTTTACAGACGATAAATTAGCTCTCTTTCTATCATTTAATTGGCAGAAGTAAAATTTCAATCCTGAGTCATCTCTTTTGGAGATGGAAATAAATATGGACAAATTCATTGCCATTGACAACGTTTTATCTTTAAAGAACCATGAATGTTCACCTATAAGATGAACTCGACCAGGAGCTTTTACAACAACTTCTGGTTTTTCTTCATATTCCAACTCGTGTGCATCATTTATTGCTTTCATGGATTGGACACCCTCTTTTTATTTGCATTTTTTATGTATCATCGCTATAGTTCAAAGTATATCATAAGAAAATAATAATATAATGGTCATGATTTTACAAGTTTTTTATTCTTTTTTTTCAGCTCTCATTTTTTCACTTTCATTGCCTAATGAAATATTAAAGTTTGGTTCTCCAATTTTAGCTTTTGTTGCATTAATCCCCTTTTATATTTCAATTTGCAAATCAAAGAATTTCAAACAAGCTTTTATAAATGGATTTATTTTTACATGTGCAACCCATCTTATTTCTTCATATTGGTTGGCGTTCTTTAAAGATTTTGCGATTTTTACACTTGGTGCATCCGCTTTAGGAACAGGTGTTATTGGTGGAGCTTTCGGTTTATTCTTATATTTACCATATATTAATAGAAAAAACAGAGATGATTTTTATTGTTTTTCAGATTCATCAACTTTTTTTACAACACCATCATTCAGAATTATTTATTTTTCATGTATATACGTTTTGTATGAATGGGTAAAATCATCTGGATTCTTGGGATATCCGTGGGGCTTGCTTTCTATCACATCATTCAACTTTCCAGTTTTGATGCAAATTGCCGATATTACAGGAACTTACGGTGTTTCATTTTTAATAATATTTTGCAATTCTTTATTAGCCGAATTGATTTTATGTCTAAGAAGCAAATCATTTCAATTGGATAAAAAAACAATTCTTTCATTTAAAAATATATCAATTGTATTCTTGCTTCTTTTATGTTCTTCACTAGTTTATGGAACTTACAAATATAATAAAACCTATAATCCGCAAAAGTATTTAACTGCAATATTAGTCCAACAAAATAGTGATCCATGGAAACAGTCAACAGACGAAGAATCAATTTTGACTTCACAGGAACTAACTACAAAAGAAATAGAAAATCTAGCTACTCAGCAAAAAAAGGCTGACATTGTTGTTTGGAGTGAAGGCTGCCTGCAATACGCCTTTCCAGACAGCAAATCTTATTATAATTTTTATCCACTTTCTTCACCTTTTCTAAAATATGTCAAAGATACAGGCATTCCTTTTTTAGTTGGAGGTTCCTACATAAAGGATAGAGAAAATCTAAAAGTATATAATTCAGCCTTAGTTTTTGATGAAGACGCCAACTTACGTGGATTCTACGGAAAAAATCACCTTGTTCCATTTGCAGAAATAATTCCAGGAACAGAAATTCCATTTATAAATGATTTTTTGACTAAAATAATTAAGATTTCTGCAGGTTGGACGCCCGGAGACCAATACTCTTATTTTGACATTCCTTCTCAATATGCGCCAAATAGAAAACTACCTGCAA
>CAYFND010000196.1:0-2077 GCA_964344405.1 uncultured Treponema sp.
ACAATCTTTTCATTGGATTGATGAAACTGATAGGCTTTCTCCATTTTTATCCTCCCATAAAAAGTCAACAAGCAAGGCGACTTTCTATATCAAATTACATAGCAACAGACAAAGCCTGTTCAGGAAGATTCATTGGTTTATAAGTTCCAGTCATCCTTGCTGAATCAAACTCTGTTTTTGCAGTGAGCAACGCCCATACAATTTCTGCTACTTTTCTGGCTCCAGAAATTATTGATTTTCCAGAACCTTTGTTTTTTTTCATATATTCATAACGCTGCATCATTCTCCAAGACTTGGTATCCTTGCAACGTCTCATTCCCATAAACAACTGTACGAATGCAGTTCTCAACTCAACAGGTCCATGTCTGGTTATACTTCCATGATGAACAGTCTCATTAGAATCCCTGACTTTTGGAACAAGTCCACTATAGGATGCATATTTCTTTGAATTTGAAAATCTCGAAATATCTTCTGTGTATGCCCTTATAATCCATGCTGTGATTTTTCCACAGCCTCGAATTGTCAAAAGCAGTTTTACCATATCATCATCTTTTGTCAGTTCTTCCAGTTGCTTTTCGATTATCTTTATCTTTTCTGCAAAAGTATCTATAATATCAAGCATCAGTTTTACTGATTGTGCCTCGAGCACGTAGTCGTTATTCGACTCAAGGGCGTCCAGAACCTTCTGGCGCCCTTTCTTACTTTGTAAGCTTCTGGGCTCATCTGACAAGCCTAAGCTTACCAAAAGTGCATGTATTTCATTTTTCTGCCCAACTTGAGCACGAACAAGTCTTTCACGTGACTTTATAAGGCGTCTTATGTTTTCTGTTTCTTTACTGCACAGATAACTCTGTGGAAGTTTATAGTCTTTTAGAAACTCTGATAAAGTTGCCGCATCATGCTTGTCGGTCTTTGATACAGATTCATTTATTACCTTAAACTTCACTGTGTTTACTACAATCACTTATACTCCAGCTTTTTCCATCTGATTCTTGAAATGTTTTGTATTTCCTGTAGATTCAACAGCCAACTTTACAACTGCTCCCGTTGCCTTATAAGTCCTGATTCTTTTGCAAAACTCAGCGTATCCTATTTCTGTTGTAGGATACATCCTGATTTCGTTCATGGACTCAATCTTTTCTTCTGTTCTTACATGAACTGTAAACTGTGTTTTGTGTAAATCAACGCCAATGTAAAATGTCATTTTGACCTCCGTATGATTTTGTGCGGAAAGTCTAATAGGTTATGTGTTCCATTCTGCTTGAAGCGGTTGTTAGACGAAAATAGTAATATCAAGCAACAATGACTTTTACAATATTTTATGTAAATGATAAAACGATTTTACAACTTATACTCTGCAGTCCCTACATTAAAAGGTAGATGTTCATAATGTCTTACGCCTTTATGTTCAAAACCGTTCTTAATGTACCAATTTTTCAATTCGAGATCCTCTTCAATAAAATCAATAAAAAGTATATCACCTTTAAGTTCTTTTGTCTTTTCCTTTGAAAAATCTAAAAGTAATTTCCCATACCCCTTTTTTCTATCATTTGGAAAGACGCATAAATTATGAATTGTATATACCCTATCACGATCAGGTACTTTACTTATTGAGATGTATCCTTTTAGTTTATTCATATCATCAAATAAACCAAACATAAGAAAACCCCAATCCCAAAAACGTTGAAGCTTTTCTATATGCATAAAAGATGTATGTCCAGGACAATTTTCTTCCGTAAAACCAAACCGATCTGCTACAGTTTTAAAGGAGCAATGGATCAAATTCAAACAGTCCAATAATTGATTTTGACTGATTTGCTTAATTTTCATATTAATTTCCTCCTAATTCATACAATTGAAATTCTAGTGAGTTCACTACTTATTTTATCAAGATTCAACTTTTTTTATTAGTATCTATTATCCCATCTCTTGCGCCGAAGGCGTCCGTCTAACATTTGCTTAACCTGCGAGGCGTCATTGGCGTACTTTTTGCTCTCACGCTAGTGAGAATTGCAAAAAGTATGACATAGCAATATCAGACAATATGAAGAGACCTCCAGTATGTTAATAATCGCGG
>CAYFND010000197.1:0-2059 GCA_964344405.1 uncultured Treponema sp.
CGTTCGTTGGAGGGGGCATTAATTGATGCTGTGAACGATAATGATTATAATGGAGTTAAGGAATGTTTGGATTCCGGTGCAAATCCTGATGGAATGGTTTCAGATCCTAATGTGATTTCTCCTTTAGGACTCGCTTGTAATCAAGGGAATATTGATATTGTTCGTCTTTTGTAAAAAAAGGGGCAAGTCCAAATCATAAGCCAGAAAAAAATTCATCACCTTTCTTTTATACAATAATGGGACCTGAAAAACCCGAAATTATGCAGCTTCTTATAGATTATGGTCTTAATGTTAATCAAATAGATCCAGGACAATCTCATCATGCCTTTATGGTTGTATATTTGGGTCATGCTAAAGTATTGAAAATACTATTAGATGCAGGTCTAAACACAGAAATAAAAGATAAAGATGGATACACTCTTGCAGATTTTGCTAAAAAAGTTGGACGACAAGAATGTTATAATCTTCTTACTCAAAAAACGATAAACTCAAGATTCATCCGACGTTGTATTAATAAGTTATGATAAACTTCTTTATAATTTGACTCATTCAATTAATGATAACAGTGAAAATACTATTTTTTTGAATGAAAGCATTTTTATTCAAAGAGGAAAATTAAAAGTTTATAAACAAGTCCCATATTATGGAGTAAAAAGATATTTAGTTGGATTTAATACATATTATTATTCTGGTTGCTTTATTATAGAAATTCCTGAAAATGATAGTTTAAATGTTTCTTATGACAAACTTGTAAATCAAGATTTAAGATTATGCCTAATAGGATATGCTACTTATACAGAAGATGATGTTGAAATACAGACTTATCGTTTTCAAATAGATACTAGAGAAATTAAAATAAATTCGTTGATTGAACCAGAAAAAACTGTAGAAACTGAAGACGAATCAAGGGTAGAGGAAACTGTAATTCAAAAAGAGGAAGAAAGAACTGCACAATCCACTGCAAAGAAGAAAGATGATGTAATTAATTTTTCTGTTCTTGGAGGTCTTTCCCTTCAGAACTATAAGCCAATGATTGATATAAATATGAAAATCTGGATGTTTCCGCATGTGTTTACAATTATTCAAGGAGGCTGGACTGCTGTAAATTCAAATGCACAGAAAATTTCTTCTGTATCAATGATGCCAGAATTTACTGCTGGCTTCGGATTTAATATTAAACCCTTTAAGGCTTATCAAATGAACTTTTTTGGTTATGCTTCAGCTGGATTTTCTTACTAGATCTCGATTGTGGTTGTATATATGACGGTAAATATGAAACAAAATCTTTTTATCCAATGGTCAGAGGTTGTGTTGGAATTGATTTCCCTGTTAATTCTTTCTTGTTAATATCTGTTCAGAATTGTTTTGATTATGAAGTAAATCTGGGTTATACGGACCATGTTTCAATTGGTTGTACATTTAGGAGATAACGAATATGAAGAAATTCTTGTTTTTATTTTGTGCGGTAATCTGTTTTATTTCTTGTAGTAATAATTTGCCAGAATTTACTGAAATTAAAAATGTATATAATTTGAATTACAGTTATGGAAGTTATATCACCTGGGATTCTGTTTCAGATGCGGAAAAGTATAATGTTTATACTATTAATTCAGATTCCGTTAATAAAGTTTTAACAACAGAAAATACTTATGCTTTTATCACTGCCGCTTCAACTGAAGTTGCAGTTTCAGCAATTGTTGAAGGTAAGGAAACATATCTCTCAAGCACGAAAAAGCCTACAAATACATGGTGGACAAAGGTAAAGTGCGAAAAATTAGAGACAGGAAAATACTCTTTATCCTGGACAAAACTTCCAATTGCAGAAGACTATGTTTTAATAAGTCATTATACCGTAACATATGTTATGAACGAGTATGCCAGTGGCGTTGCCGATATGAAAACTAAAAGTTTGGAAGAATATGATCATTATTCAACATCTTCTAATCCATATAATGCACTGTATGGTTATAGAAAATGCAAATCATTAAATACAATAGATAATAAGATAGTGTAGAATCAAGTTCGCAATTTGGTAGTTGAAAAAGGTCATTGGAAGCTC
>CAYFND010000198.1:0-2023 GCA_964344405.1 uncultured Treponema sp.
AGCACAAATTCGTTATTTTTTCTCCTCCGTGTCTAAATCTGAGGCTTATTATACACAACAGTAATTTAAGCGATTGTAAACGAGAGGCAAATATCGAGTTTCATATATTTCATTTTTAAAATTACGCAGACAAAACTTTATTCGTTGCCTAGTGGATAAAATATTATAATCATATCTTTTATCATAATTTTCAATAAACGCAGAGTTTATTGGAAAACTGTTTTCAAAATTTGAATTAATATAGTTATAAAAATCAACAAATGAATTCGCATTATATTTATCTATATTAACCCTGATTTTTATATTTGGTTGTAATTCATTTTCTTTACAGTAATTATATATATCTGAAAGATTTCTTAAGATGACTGTATATGTATCAGAATTATGCTTATGCGGCCGATTATAATTATGATTAGAATCAAATCCATCAATAGTTACTTGGTAATTACTTATGGGTAATTCTCTTAAGAGCTTATAATTTTTTAATGATAATAAATACCCATTAGTTATCATAGAATAATTTATTTTTTTATTTAATGATTTTAATTTTTTATCTAAATAGAAAATTCTATCCAAAGATAATAAAGGTTCTCCACCATAAAGAGTGACATTTATGGATGAAAAAAGATTTTTCTGTTGTTGTAAAATCTCTACAAGTTTATCAATTACTTTGTAAGAAATAAGACAGTTTTTTTGTTCTGCTTTTTCGTAACAATATCTACAAGAAAAATTACAAGCTTCGGAAATACAAACTGTTAAATCAAAGCCTCTATAACTTGCTCTGACTTTATTTTCCAACATCCGAAAAGAATCTATAAATTCTTTTTCATTTTCTACAATTGCGCCCGTTTTTTGTAATAATTTAAAGTCTTTTTCTTCAAAAGTTCGTTTACTTCTTAATATAATGAATAGAATTATTGATAACAATTGTTTATAGGACAACTTTATAAGGCTACAAGAATTTCCTACAAACAATAAATAACCATGAGAAGTAAAAACTATTTTGTTTCTTACTGACCATACCATATTAACAAAGAGTTGGGCATCCCCAACAATCAAAATGTATACATCCAGGACCATTTGGATCACAATTTACGTCCATAATATCTCCATCACTAGAAATAGTTAAATCATTAAAAAAATTTAAAATATCATTTATAGAATTTTCTACAATGTTTTCCATTTCAATTTGATTCATACTTATGAACCTCCTCTCCTGTATTTATATCTGCAATTATTTCAATATTATTCTTTTGCCAATCAGGACCACGTATTCCTTTTTCATTGCAATCACCTAAATGAAAATCTGTTAATGAAATAATAAAAGAATCTCCGAGTGAAGATGTTTTATTGATAGATACCTGTTTGTTTCTATTACGAAATTCTTTCTGAAAGTATGAGATGACATAAGTATAATATTTTGAATATATACCAGGCCTACATAAATAGACTTTATTAAATCCACATAAAAATATTCGGAATTTATATGGATTTGAAAAAATATAATATAACAGAGCTTCTGTTATTTGCGGATAAGCCATATTGAAGAAATCATCTATGGCAACTATTCCATTATCAAGCAATAATAAGTCTGCTAATTCTAAATCTTTGTAAATATCTTCTGCTGTATGATTTCCATCTATATGAATAAAACGAAAAGAATGTATTATATCTTTAGTGAGTATTTTCGTTTTGAAATCCTCTGATGTCATTTCAAAAAACAAAAAATCTTCATCAGATATGTCAATTATTTTATTAAAGTTTGTGATAATTATATCTTTTTTCTTTTTTAATATGGGGTCTATAAGAAAGATTTTTTCCCTATCTTGAAGCATATCAACAAAAGTTGATGCTGATTTTCCTTCCCAAACTCCTATTTCTAAAATATTACCAAAAATTTCATTATTTGATTGTAAATTAAGTAAAATATCAAAGATAGTTAATGAAAACGAATCAAACCAACCATTCATTGAAGAAATCTTTTCTTCTTTTTGAGAAAACGAACTTAAATATTGTAAGTCAG
>CAYFND010000199.1:0-1969 GCA_964344405.1 uncultured Treponema sp.
AATGAGCATCATGAATGAAAGGGCTAGGAAGAGTAGAGATGTTGGATGAAGTGCAAGACGGAATTCTTTATTTAAAAGTGCTTTGTTTATCATATTTATTTCCTTGTAAATTATTCGTATTTTACTTTTTCAATATCAATCATGATGTTTTCAAGATTTGTATTGTTGTAAGTCTTTAAGAAATCTTCTTTTGAGCAGGAATTTAGAATCTTGCCGCTTTTTATGTAGATTATGTTGTCTGCACATTTGTCCAAATCGGATGTGATGTGTGTGGAAAATAAAATGCTGATATTTTGTTTTTTGCATAGGAACAAGAAAACTTCAAGCAGGTCGTCACGGGAAACAGGGTCTAAACCGCTAGTCGGTTCATCAAGGAGCAGAAGTTCTGCATTGTGGCTCAATGCCAGAGTCAGCTCGTACTTAACTTTCATGCCTTCAGACAATTGTTCGGGAGTTTTGTTTTCATCAAGTTGAAACATCTTCATATATTTTGAATAAGCCTCATCATCCCATTTCGGATAGAATTTTTTTGCAACGTTGGAAATAACCTTGAGCTTCTTTTTGGGATACCAGTTTATTCCACCAGAAACAAAGCCTATTCGGTGTTTGATGTCGAATTCGTTGTCCAGAAAGTTTTCACCAAAAAAAGTGATTGTTCCGCTGTCTGGGTGAACCAAGTTTAGAAGTGATTTTAGGGTCGTCGTCTTGCCAGCTCCGTTTCTTCCAATAAAACCTGTGATCTTTCCTTTTTCAAGTTCAAAAGATACATTTGAAAGTGAAAACTTTTCGTAGTTCTTGTTCAATTCTTTGACGCTAAGGATACTATTCATTTTTTACCTCGGGTGGAAAAGTTTGATTTAAAATTTGTGTTAAAACTGATTGTTCTTGAATTGCAATTCCTCTGTCTTTGTCTGCAAGGATTACAACAGAGTCTCCCGGGGATAAATGGAACATATCACGAATTTCTTTTGGAATGACAATCTGGCCTTTTTGTCCGATTTTTGCCGTTGTCATGAATTTGCCTTCCGGTGCGGAAGCCATCATTTCTTTGTAAGTCATAATACCTCATATAAAAAGTATGATTTGTTATACTAGTTATACAAGGTATACGACTAAAAGAGCATTATGTCAATTAAAAATCATCAATATGAAGAACTAGTCTTCTGGCAGCCAGACCCTCATCTGGTTCAAGCCTCTGTTTCCCCATGCGTAGTAAGGAATTAATTCAATTGATTCATTTTTTGACTTTGGTCTTTCGCAAGAATATAAAGTCTGGTCGTCAGATTGAGAAGCTTTGCCTTCAACAGTTATTGTCTGAACGCCTTGTAAGAGTGACGAGTCAAACTTGTTGCAGGTGATTTTTCCATCCTTGATAACTTTTTTAGATAAAATATCGTTGTTGTTGTCAATTCCTTCCGCACAGTAAACAAGGGGACCCTTCATGAATGCAACTTTTCCGTCATCGGCGCTAACCTTTGGATTTGCAAAAACCTGGTGAACGCTCATATCCAGAACGAGTGAAATCTTGTCATCTTCTGTAAACGGACCTTTTATGTAGGCGTAACCATCCTTTAGTTCAAAGCCGGCTTTCTTTCCGTTCCTTGTGATTTCAAACGTCTTTGATTTCAAATCAAATTCTGGAATGCGCAAGGCGATTGTAATATCAAGTTTTTCATTTTTATCTGACTGTCTGAATGAATAAGTCAAGCGGCCGCTGTAAGGATAACCCGGATTTCCTGTATCAAGGATGATCTCGCCTTTTTTTGCACCGTCAACCGTTACATCCAAAGAAGAACCTATAAACAGATTTGAATAAACTGTATTATCTTCAACACTCCAAATATAGCGGCCGAGCGAAGGAAGCAATCGTGCGACGTTTGGAGGGCAGCAAGCGCATACAAACCAACCCGGGCGTTCTGGCAGCGAGTGGCGGATGGATGCTGCTTTTCCCGCAATGCCTGGAATAACT
>CAYFND010000200.1:0-1957 GCA_964344405.1 uncultured Treponema sp.
CTTGAAGCTCTTGATATTGACTTGTTGAATCAAAACTTAATTGATTTGTTCGAAGGAAAAGAAGTTATTATTCCGACTTATGACTTTCATTTGGGAAAAAGATTTTTTGACAAGAAAAATGCTATGATACTGAATAAAAATGAAATTCTAATTATGGAAGGAATTCACGGATTAAATGACAAACTAACACCAAAAATTCCGTCTGAAATGAAATTTAAGATTTACCTTTCAGCTTTAACTCAATTGAATCTTGATGACCATAACAGAATTTCAACAAGCGACAACAGATTGATCAGGCGTATTGTAAGAGACTTCAACTTTAGAGGAAAATCTGCAGCCGGTACTATTGCAATGTGGCCGAGTGTTAGAGCCGGAGAGATTCAACACATATTCCCATTCCAAAACAATGCCGATGCTATTTTAAATACTGCGCTAGATTACGAGCTTGCCGTTTTAAGAGTTTATGCAGCACCTTTATTGCGTCAAATAAATCCTACAATGAAAGAATATACAGAAGCCACAAGGTTGCTAACTTTCTTGGAAAACTTTGTAACAGTTCCTTCAACTGCAGTTCCTCCTCGTTCAATAATCAGGGAATTTATTGGAGGAAGTGCTTTTAAGTATTAGTCTTCTTATATTTTAATGTAGCTAAATCATCGAATTCTTCAGCTTCAAGATATTCTTCATTTTTAACAAACTGGTCATATTGATTTTCTTTCAATTTTTCAAGTGCGGTTGTTTTTTGAATTATTTCTTGAAGCTTTTTTCTTTTTTCTTCTGTAACAAGTTTTGCGCTAGAAAGCTGTTTTAATAATTCTTCTTTTTGATAATTTAAAAGATTATTGAATTTACTCTCGCTAAAGATATCTTCAATATTAACAGAATCCTTCATATTTCTTTTTGTTTGCAAGTATTGCTTTGCAATTTGATTTAGATTCTCTTGAATTTCGTTTTCAACAGAAAGAGCTTTACCCAATTCTGCTTGAGCTTCATCTTTTTGAAAGTTTCTATATTCTAGGATTTCTTGCAAATCATATTTGAATTTTGCCATTTTTATTTATTAATCTTTTATTTCTAGAGGTTTTTCAGAATATTCATCTTCGGGAATTTCTATTCCTGTTAATGCTGCTAATTTATCAAGAGTGTCTTTTATTGAACATTGTTCAGTTTCTTCTTGTTTTAAGAATTCTTCAATTGCCGAATGTTTATCAATAGCTTCATCAATTTCAGCACTATTACCTTTTTGATAAATACCCGTCGTAATCATAGTTTCTTTTTCTTGATACGTTGCCATCAACATTCTAATTTTGCCGACAGCTTTTTGAGTTTGGCGTCCGGAAACTCTTTTTGACAAACGGCTGATAGACTGTAAAACATCAATTGCAGGATAATGATATGATTGAGCCAGCCTTCTGTTTAAAACAATATGGCCGTCAAGCGTACCCCTTACTTTATCAGTTATAACTTCGTTCATATCGTCGCCATCAACTAATACTGTATAAAAAGCGGTAATCGTTCCATTCTTATTTGTTCCAGAACGTTCAAGCAACTTTGGAATCATATCAAAAACGCTAGGCGGATAACCTTTTTGAGCTGGCGGTTCACCATTAGCAAGACCAATCTCTCTTTGAGCCTGAGCAAAGCGCGTTACAGAATCCATCATCAACATAACGTCCTTTCCCTTATCACGGAAATACTCGGCAATTGTTGTAGCAACTTGGGCGGCACGTAATCTGCAAATTGCTGGCTCGTCACTTGTAGAAACGACCAGAACTGATCTTTTCATTCCCTCTTCACCCAAATCACGCTTAACAAAATCAAGAACTTCACGTCCACGTTCACCAATCAAACCAATAACGTTTATATCAGCATCTGTATTTCTAGCAATTATACTCAACAATGTAGACTTACCAACACCAGAACCAGCAAAAATACCAAGACGCTGACCTTTTCCAAC
>CAYFND010000201.1:0-1948 GCA_964344405.1 uncultured Treponema sp.
TTTGAATACATTGTCGGACTTCTTTTTCTGTCAAGTTGTCTTTTCTGATGAACGGGGCAAGATAAGTGTCAAAAGAGCTGAAGGCTTGAGCTCCGGCCCATTCGTTCTGCATAATTCCTAAGAAGTTTACAATTTGATTCACTAATGTGGAAAGATGAGTTGCCGGTGTCGAAGTGATTTTGTCCGGAACACCGCCCAAACCTTCTTGAATTAATTGCCTAAGCGACCAACCTGCACAATATCCGGAGAACATTGACAAGTCGTGAATGTGGAATGAGCAATTTTTATGTGCGTCGGCTACTTCTTTTGAGTAAATATTATTTAACCAATAATTCGCGGTGATAGTGCCGGAGTTGTGTAGAATGAGTCCTCCAAGTGAAAAATTAACGTTGGCATTTTCATTGACACGCCAGTCGCTTTGGCCAAGATAACCGTCCATAGTTTTATTGATATCAACCATGAGTTTTTTTGCATCTCTTACAGCTTCATGATGGGCTCTGTAAAGAATATAAGCTTTTGCAATTTCAACTTCTTTATTTTCAACAAGGACGCTTTCTACGATGTCTTGAATCTCTTCAATAGCGGGAATTGAATGAGCCCTTGTGCCCGCTAATTGCAGACGAAGTTTTTCTTCTACTAAATCTGTCAATGCAATTGCTTTATTTGGATCTTTCTGTTTGTTTACAGCTTCAATAGCTTTTTCAATAGCTTTTTCGATTTTGGTTCTATCATAATTGGCAATTTCACCAGAGCGTTTGACTACATGTTTAATAAAACCTTCTGTTTCATTGTCTGAACTAGAACCTAAGAAACTTCTCCATTCTGGAAATATCGATTGGTCACTCACTTTTTCCCTCCGCATTTTTTACTTCAGTGATGAATTCTTCTAAATTCTCAAAATGCTTATAAACAGATGCAAATCTGATATATGCAACTTTATCTATTGAATACAACTGTGAAAGAACTATTTCTCCTAGTTCGGACGTTGTTATTTCTCTGCTTTCTTTTCCTTTTTTTACGGCTTGATCCTCTATGTCGTTGGTGATTTGTTCAACCATACTTGTAGAAAAAGGCCTTTTTTCTAGAGCGCGTTCAATTCCTTTTTCAAGTTTTTCCCTTTCAAAAGGTTGACGTCTGCCGTCTCTTTTTACAACCATAAAAGGTTTTTCATCAATTCTCTCGTAACTTGTAAAACGGAAATTGCAGTCAAGACATTCTCTTCTACGTCTTATACTTTCGCCGTTTGCCATAGTTCTGGATTCAATTACTTTGTCATTCAAACTTCCACAATAAGGACAACGCATAATTCCCTCCGATTTATAAAAATACTACTGTTAGATATAGTGTGATTTTTTAATTTCTAGTTATACTATAACACTAGATATATTATGACAAGAGAATTTAAAACAAAAAAAATAACTATTTTCCTTGACAAAAAAATTATTTATGCTTTTTGTCTTTTTGAGAGTTATTAATATTGACAGAATTGTGTTTCTTTTTACTACTTTTAAGCTTTCTTTCAGAATTGATGTAGTCTGTAGAAGAAAAAGTTTTATACATGTAAAATGAATAGACTAAGAATAAAATCAAGAATAAATATGGAACCCAATTTCCAAGAATAGCGTAGGTTGTAAGTTTGTGTTCGTAAACTGGAATATCATAAGAAATTGAATATTCTTGAAATAAAGGCATATCGGCTAAAATCTTTCCGTTAGGAGAAACAACTACAGAATATCCAGAATTTGTTGAACGAACCAAAGTTGTTCTATATTCAATCGCTCTGTAAGAGGCGATTACAAAATGTTGGTATTCGGAAGATTCGGTTTTTGACCAAGAATCATCTGTGATATTAAGAAAGAGTTCAGTACCATTTAGGAAAAGAGGCCTCATGACATCTGTAAAAGCATCGTCAAAACAAATTGGAGTTGAGATTCTAACGGTTGGCTGC
>CAYFND010000202.1:0-1895 GCA_964344405.1 uncultured Treponema sp.
AGTAGCCATAATCGTGCTAATAATATGGGCGAAGCCTTAGAAGAATATATAAAAGATCTTTTTGCAAATACTGTAGACATTGAAGATGAACAAGTAAGAAATGCTGCGATTTCTACTACATTCTCGTATTTAGGAAATCAAAACAATCCGCCAGACAGTATGCTTTATGGTGGCGATGCAATTGAAGTTAAAAAAATAGAAAGTAAGAACTCTGCATTGGCTTTAAACTCAAGTTATCCAAAGGCAAAATTATTTGCTGATAGCCCAATGATAAGTAAAGCTTGCAAAGAGGCTGAAAATTGGGATATAAAAGACATGATTTATGCTGTGGGAGTTGTAAAGGATACATCCCTTGAATCACTCGCTTTTGTCTATGGTGAAGATTATTGTGCAAATAAAGAAACTTATGAGAATATAAAAACTACAATAAAAAATGGCGTTGAATCAATTCCAAATGTAGAATTCTCAGAAAGTAAAGAGTTAGGTCATGTAAACAGAGTAGACCCACTTGGAATTACATATTTACGAATTCGTGGAATGTGGGGCATAGAAAATCCTTTTACAGTTTTCAAATACGTTTATGAAAGAAATTACAATAATAAATTTAATTTTATGTGTATCATAAATAATGATAAATTCGATTCATTTGAAAATACACCAGAATTGTATGAACTTGCAAAAACAAATGATAAACTTTCAATTCAAGATATTCATATAAAAAATTCGAACAATCCTGCACAACTTAGAGAAGCAAAACTCATCACTTTTGAAATTGGAGCATAATATGAAAGTAATTAGTCTTTTTAGCGGTTGCGGTGGTCTTGATTTTGGTTTTGAAAAAGCAGGTTTTGAAATTCCAATTGCTAATGAATTTGATAAAACAATTTGGGAAACTTTTAAGATAAATCATCCGAACACAAATCTTATTGAAATAGACATCAGAAATATAAGAGAAACGGACTTTCCCGATGAAATAGACGGAATTATTGGCGGACCGCCTTGTCAGTCATGGTCAGAAGCTGGTGCATTGCGTGGAATAGATGATGCCCGTGGAAAACTTTTTTATGAATATATCCGTATTCTCAAAGATAAAAAACCTAAGTTCTTTTTGGCAGAAAATGTAAGTGGTATGCTTGCAAACAGACATGCAAAGGCTGTTCAAAATATTCTAAAAATGTTCAAAGAATGTGGCTATGATGTTTCTTTAACTTTGGTAAACGCAAAAGATTACGGTGTAGCACAAGAAAGAAAAAGAGTTTTTTACATTGGCTTTAGAGAAGATTTGCGTATAAATTTTATATTCCCAAAAGGTTCAACCGAAAACGACGAAGATAAGATAACCTTAAAAGATATAATTTGGGATTTGAAAGATACGGCTGTTCCTACTCTACCCAAAAATAAACATAATCCCGATGCGATAAATAATAATGAATATTTTACAGGAGCTTATTCCCCTATTTTTATGAGCCGTAACCGTGTAAAAAAATGGAATGAACAGGCTTTTACAGTGCAAGCTTCTGGCAGACAATGCCAACTTCATCCGCAAGCTCCAAAAATGGAAAAAATTGGTTTGAATAAATGTCAGTTTGTTCCAGGAAAAGAAAATTTGTATCGTAGAATGACAGTTAGAGAAGTCGCAAGAGTACAAGGGTTCCCAGATGATTTTAAATTTATTTATACAGACACAGATAATGCTTACAAAATGATTGGAAACGCAGTTCCTGTAAATCTAGCTTATGAAGTTGCTTGTGGAATAAAAAAGGCATTAGAAGATGCGGAAAAACACATAACACAATTTTCAAAGCCGACAACACGGTCAAGCCGTTTTGCGGTTTAAAACAATGTTAGGACGACACGCCAAAGGCGTGCCATAGGAGAAAAATAAAAATGTCATA
>CAYFND010000203.1:0-1791 GCA_964344405.1 uncultured Treponema sp.
TTCTGGTGTAACAGAAATAAAATCTTCATCATGGATTAAAAACCCTTCTTTTTTTGCGATTAATTCATCAAGGTAATCAATGAGCTCTAAATCTAAAAACGGTTCACTAGAATATCCTACACTAAAAACAAACTCTTTCGCATTTGGATAATATTCTTCTGTCACATAATTAAAAATTTCTTCTAAAGTATCTTTTTTAATTCTTGATTGATTAACTTTAAAACAATAAGAACAATTCATATTGCAAGAAGATGATAAATTTATTGAGACATAACACTTTTCATCTGGATGAAACGAAAAAACAGGTTCTTTCTGATTGAGGAAAAAAGCAAGTTTCTGTTTTTTCTCTTTAGAGGAATAAATGTCTGTATCAAAATTTCCGTTTTCAAATTCAATAAACAAATCTTTATCAATTCTATTTATTGAATTTGAAAATTTGTCATAAACATAACAACTTTTTTCTGTTGAAAACGAAAAGAATCTATTTTTTTGAGAATCATTCATTATTTAATCAAGAAATACTTTATCAATACAATCCAAATTAAATTTTCCATTCTCTTCGTTTTTAATTAATCGTTCATAGTATATTTTGATGTCTGGAAAATTCTGAACTTCGATTTTTAATAAAGAATCTGCATCTTCTTTATAAAAAAGAGTTTTTAATCTTATTAGAATAATTCTGCTTAACAAATTAGCGACAATTGATTCTGTGGTATTATAATACGGAATAGTGCAAACAAATTTTTCTTGCTGCTCAATTAATCTGTTCTTTATTTTCTCAATTTCCAAATCAGATATGTTTTGTATAACAGACTTCAAAATATAATCCTCAGGTTTCCCCCATACATATCTGTCTTGATAATCAAAAGGACTTATTGCAATTGATATTTTTGATGAAAACAATGGTATTAAGAAATTTCCAAGTATTAATGGTGCCATATATATATCAACACTTTCAAGAGGTATAGAAGTATACGATTGTAGGAACTCCAAATCTTTCTCAATATTGTTTTTAGATTCAGTAGATAAATCAAACTGAGATTTGTTCAAAGTTGAAAAAAACTTGTTATAATTTGATTTTTCATACAAGTCTCTTATTAGGACGACAAGTTTTTCAAAACTTTCATTTTGTTTGAGTTTTTCAAGCGTTTCGTTTTTCAGAGAAACATCTGTTTCATTCAGTGAGATTAAAAAAGGAATCTCCAATAAAACAGAAAAATCATGTAAACTAGCACAAAAGTTTTCCAGAAAAGAAAATACATCATCTGTCTTAAATTTGGAAAAGAATTTAATAACATCATCTTTATATGGATGAGTCATTATTTCTTTCCCCCAAAATTTCTTGGCTAAAGAATTCCAGTAATCATTTACTGTAAGAAGAGATGAAAAGAATTCAATTCGTTCATCCATTACATAATTAATTTTCATTTTTTTTCCTCCTATTATAAAGAGCTTCTAAAAATTGCCTTGGTTTATATTTTGCTAAAGCACAACCTCTAGATTTTTTATCAACTATATTTCTTGGACAACCGCCATAACAAGAAAAAAGCAAAAAACAACGTTGACATTTCTTATCATATAAGGGGTCAGGCGTAATATAATATTGAGACTCTAAAATTAAATTTCTATTTTTGGGAGCAAATATATTATAAATTATCCTTTGTTTGATCCCAATATCAGACCAACACTTATATACATTTCCATGAGCATCCATAACAATAGATTTAGATAGTGTCGCACAACAGTAATTTAAACGATTGTAAACGAGAGGCAAATATCGAGTTTCATATA
>CAYFND010000204.1:0-1790 GCA_964344405.1 uncultured Treponema sp.
TCATATTTCATATTTAAAATTATTAATACAATTATAATGGGTCTAATTTGTATTGTTACGTTGTTTCCATTTTTATATCTTGTTTCACAATCATTTTCATCGGAACAAGCAATTATGCAAGGTAAGGTAACTCTAATTCCTGTTGATTTTAATATTTCAACATATAAATCAGTTTTGGAAAAAGGAGACTTCCTTAGAAGTTATAAAAACACTGTAATTTATTCTGTAATAGGTACTGTTCTTGCAGTTTTATTGAGTTGTTTCTTGGCATATCCACTTTCAAAAAAAGAATTGAAGGCAAATAAGTTTATTACAAAATTTGTAATTTTTACAATGTATTTTGGCGGTGGTTTGATTCCAAATTACGTTTTGATGCAAAGACTCCATCTTGTAAATCATGTAGCTGGATTTTTGATTCCAAGTATGTTGAGCACTTATTACATTATTTTAATGAAGTCATTCTTCCAAGATACGCCGCACGAATTGGAAGAGGCTGGTGAATTAGACGGTTTGAGTCCGATAGGAATATTCTTTAAAGTTGTATTCCCTCTTTCAATGCCGATTATTGCAACTATGATTCTGTTCAACGCGGTTGGATACTGGAACAACTGGTACAATTCATTCTTGTATCTTGATAAAAAAGAGATGTGGCCTGTTGCTTATTATCTAAGGACAATTATTACAGGTGCATCAACATCAGCTGATCCTGGTGAAGCTTCAGCTGAAAAATTGCAGATTGCAGCAAACATCAAATCTTGTTCAATGGTTTTAATGGCACTTCCAATTATTTGTGTATATCCATTTGTTCAAAAATACTATGTTCAAGGTATGATGCTTGGCGGTGTAAAAGAATAGTTTTAGGGTAAAAATAAATACAAACATACATTAGGAGGATAACGTATGAAAAAAGTATTGAGCGGTATTATCGCTTTAGGTTGTGTTGCGTCTTTGTTCATTTCATGTGGTAACGGTGGAAAGAAGGACGTAGCAAAGGCAACGGATTATAAGTTCGGAGAGGAAGAAACTTTTTATTCAAATGAACCTGTATCATATTCAATGTTTTTTAGTGACGCCAGTTGGTATCCAATGGTAGACACTTGGAAGACGGAAGGTGTATTCAAGAAAATTTTGGATAAAACAAATGTAAACTTGGATTTAACTACTTTTGATAGTGGTGACTACAATCAGAAAGTTAACCTTGCAATTAATAGCGGCGCTTCTGCTTATATTATTCCAAAAATTTATAGTGAAGACCAATATGTTGCAGGTGGTGGGATTGTAGCTGTTTCTGAATATACAAAATATATGCCAAATTTCACAGCTTTTGCTGAAAAATATGAAATGGAAACAGATCTTGATACAATCAAACAGAGCGATGGTAAATTCTACCGTCTACCTGGTATGCATCAGGCTCCACTTCAAGATTACACTCTTTTAGTAAGGGAAGATATTTTTGAAGCAGCTGGATACAATGTTCGTGAACTTGAAAAAAACTGGACTTGGGAAGATTTGCATGACATCCTTTTGGGTGTAAAAAAATACATGGTTTCTCAAGGAATGTGTAAAGAAAGTGATTACATCTGGTCTGACTTGTGGTGTGGAGAATCTGGAAAAGGGGGCGGAAACTTATTAAAATTAATGGGAGCTTCTTACAATGTTCTTTCTGGTTGGGGAATTGAAGGTTCTAACGGTGGTATTAAATACGACTGGAACAAGAAGGAATTCTACAGTTCATCAATTAGTGATGACTTCAAAAAATTAGTAACAGTTGCAAATAGTTTTGTAAAAGA
>CAYFND010000205.1:0-1785 GCA_964344405.1 uncultured Treponema sp.
ATCTTTTTCTTTTGATTCAAAGTCATTCATACATGAAATTAAGGAATCTACAGACTGTTCTTCAAAAAACATACCTGTTACATTTTCTTTAATAGAGTCCAATGCTCCACCATCTTTATAGGCCAAAACCGGACAACCGGCGGCATTTGCCTCAACTGGAATAATTCCAAAGTCTTCAATGCCTGGGAATAGAAGGGCTTTTGCCTTGGCTAGATATTCCTTGATTTCTTCATCAGATATTCTGCCTGTAAACTTAATCAATCCGCTTTTAGAATATTCTTCTGCTTCTTTTGATTTTCCTTCGCCTATAACAACAAGTTTTTTACCTGATTTAATACATGCTTCAATTGCTAAATCAGCTCTTTTATAACCAACAAGTTGACCAAAAAACAGATAAAAATCAGAAGGTGAACGTTCTACAGACAAATATTTATTTATATCACAAGGTGGAAATACTACATCTGAATCACGGTTGTAATATCTTTTAATTCTAGCTGCAACATAATGAGAATTTGCCACAAAATGGTCAACAAGGTTTGCTGAAGTGACATCCCAAAGGCGTAAATTAGGAATCATTTTTTTCATGAAGAATTTAACAATTGGATTTGATTTCCTAAAATATTCATGATACATATCCCATAAATATCGCATTGGAGTATGACAGTAGCAGACATGGAATGCAAAAGGGGATGGAACAACACCTTTTGCTGGTCCTGATTCACTGGAAATTACCAAATCATAGCTTGTTAAGTCCAAATCCATTAAAGCATTAGGCATAAAAGGCATATATTTCTGATAAAGTTTTCTTGCAAAAGGATAATTATTTACTTTTGTTGTAAAAACCTTATGTTTTTTTATTGTTTCTGATATCTTTTCAGGATTATAGACGTTTGTATAAATATCAGCTTCCGGGTACATTTTACACAATGATTCAAGGACTTTCTCACCACCTCTCATTGTTACAAGCCAATAGTGGACAATAGCTACTTTCATTTCTTATCTCCAAAATATGATTTTATACTGTTTTCTATTATAGTATATGTTTTTTCAAATGAATAAATTGATGGAATGTTTTTGGGTTCATCCATATTGATTGACGAAAGGATTTTTTCGGATAAATCTTTTTCATCACCAGTTTTAAAATAAATTACAGGAAATTCTTTGTAAATTTCTCTAAATACAGGAATGTCAGAAATTATTGCGTTCGTGCCAAGTGTCAAAGCTTCCATAGGAGGCATTCCAAAACCTTCATATAAGGAAGGAAAAACAAATGCCACTGAATTAAAATATAAAATCTGCATTTGTCTCTCTGTAGCCTGAATATGTACAACCTTACCAGTTAAACCTAAACTATTGATAAATTCTTTTTCTCTATCAGAAAAGTCTTTGCCAGTACAAACCAATTTTAGATCTTTATATTTTGCAGCAATTACGCTAAATGCCTGCATGAAGCGATGCCAATTCTTATTAGGAGCCCGGGTTCCAACATAAAGTAAATATGGAAAATCATAAAGATTTTGTTCAGTAGATAACTCTTTTAAATCTACTTGTTCTACTCCATGATATATTACTGAAATTTTATTTTCATCTATATCAAACAATCGTAACATATCCTTTTTCGTATTCTGACTAATAGTTATTATTTTATCAGCTCTTTCCAAAGATAGTTTTTGAAGTCTAACGATATTATCGTTTTTTACTAAAGTACTAAAATTTATATCGTGAAATGTTGTAACCATAGGTTTATTACCCAAGGCCTTAAATCCATTTGTATAAAAATGGGTT
>CAYFND010000206.1:0-1763 GCA_964344405.1 uncultured Treponema sp.
ATTGAATTGACTATGGATAAATCATATTTTTATTCTTGGATTTGCGAATTCTATAAAACTAAAGGTGTAAAGTACTTCATAATTGAGAAAGATGTTGGAAATGACAATATGAATTCCGATAATTTTGTAATTTTTCCAATCGAGCATTTTCAGAAATATTTTGATGTAGTTGCTTTATACAGAAGAAAAAAGAGCGGTTCTGCAAATCCAAGTGAAAATGATTACTGTGAAATTGAAAAGGCTGCTAATTCAGAGGGTTTTTCAATTAAGAAAATTTACAAAGAGGGAAAGTATGTTTTTGTAAAAATGAATGCAGAATCTTTAACTTATAAAATAATTGGTGAATCTCATACATATCAATTTAAGAATGAAAAAGAAGATGTTTTCAAAGTTACAAGACTTTCAAACACATCAAATCCAAATGTTATTTTCTCAATTTCACTCATACAAGACCAACACGAAAGAGATTTAGAAAAATTCAAACTTGAATTTAAATAGACTCCAGAAATGAAATATATTTTTTGACAGCGTATTTTAATACAGTGTATTGGTTGGAAGTTCCTGAAAGTTCAAGATTTTTCGAATAGGGACTTTCTTTGCAACCGTCAGAAAGATATTTCAAAAGTTTCTCACATTTGTCTTTGTTATATTCTTCGTCAATATCATAAATTTCTAGTTTTGTTTCAAGGCGTTTAAGCCTTGAAACAAAATCCGATTGCATCTTTTTTGAAACTCCTTTTTCACTTAACCATTTTCTAAAATCAAGTTCTTTCATTAGGCACTTAAAGATTTTGCAGATTCTTGAACTGAAAGGGTTTTTCCAATCTCAATGGCAATGTATTGCAGAACATCTACGACAACAGAATTTCCAAATTGTTTGTATGCTTGATTTTTATTTTTACTCATTTTGAAAGAGTCGGGATAACCCATAATTCTTGCACATTCACGCGGATGTAATTTTCGAGGTCGTCCATTTACAAGATAACCACCTGTTTTAGCAAAAACTCCGCCACCATAAGCAGAAAGTGTAATTGCAATTCCTTTTGTACTATAAATTCTTTCGCCTTGACCACCTTTATTTACGATTCCTAGGCGGATAGATGTATCACTGTATTTATCGTCTTTTGCACCATTGTAAAAAGTATCGCTCCTTTCTACATATAAATCTTTTACAAGATTTTCATCATTAAGCAAAAAATCTTCTACATGTTTTGCAAGTTTAAATTGTTTTGGATAAGAAAAAGAGGTGTTTACTAAGTCATTTCTAAAACAAACCATATAAATACGCTCTCTTTTTTGTGGCATACCGTAATTAACAGCGTTCAATACTTTTTCATAAAAAGTGTAGCCTAATTGTTCCATTGTGGCTTTAACAACTGCTAGAGTATTTCCATTATCATGAGTAGCAAAGTTTTTTACATTTTCCATAAATACAACTTTAGGCTTTTTTGCTTTTACTACACGTGCTACATCAAAAAATAGAGTTCCTCGGCTGTCT
The DNA here is from genome assembly GCA_964344405.1 of uncultured Treponema sp. GTDB lineage: Bacteria > Spirochaetota > Spirochaetia > Treponematales > Treponemataceae > Treponema_D. Next base: position 1,499 of record CAYFND010000206.1, read on the forward strand.
TCAAATCCTCTTTGTTTACCCCTAATTGAAAATGCCTGGCAAGGAAAGCCAGCACATAAAATATCATGGTCTGGAATTGTATTTTCATCAACTTTTCTAATATCGCCTTCTGGTTCAATGCCAATATTATCTTTATATACATTTTGAGCAAAAGAATCCCATTCATTTGCATATACACATTCTGCACACAAAGAAGAAAGTGCTAAATGTAAACAACCAATGCCAGCAAAAAGGTCGATATACTTATAACCAGTTAAGGATTTAT
>CAYFND010000207.1:0-1762 GCA_964344405.1 uncultured Treponema sp.
AATAAAATTTGTCAAATAAATCAAATACAAAACCACCAAGCGAATCAAATTCTTCTTCTGGGAAATCAGATTCTATCATCTCGTTCAAATCATCCAGGTCAACCCTTGCATCACAAAGCCAGATATTAGTTCCAAGTGACAGGATGTCTTCCCTTTCTTTGTCAAATTCATCTTGGATATCGCCAACAATTTCTTCGATAATATCTTCCATTGTTACAATTCCAGAAATTCCGCCATATTCGTCAATTGCAATTGCAATATGAAGGTGATGTCTTTTAAACTCGCGGAGCAATGAATCAATTCTCTTTGATTCGGGAACAAAATATGCCTTTCTGATTATTTTTTGCAAATCGATTTCATCATTGTTATTAAACGTCTTTAACAAGTCTTTTACATACAAAACACCAATTACATTATCAATTGAATCAGTGTAAACGGGAAATCTTGAATGTCCGCTTGCAATTATTTTTTCTATTAATTCATCTTTTGGGATATTTGAAGAAATAAAGTCAACATCAATACGGGGAATCATTACTTCTTTTACAGATGTCTTTGATAAATCCTCAACACCTTGAATCATGTCCTGTTTTTCTTCATTTAATTTTTGAAGGTTTTCTATTTCTTCCGGGGTTTCGTCATTCTTTTTTTTATGGTTGAATAAACTCATAATATTATTTTTTCGTCCTTTAACTTTGATAAAATCTCTTCTTGTAAAACAAGCATTTCTGAAGTTGGTTTCACACCTTCTTCAATATGTTCTTCACCATGATCCATTCCGTTTAGGTGAAGGAGTCCGTGGAGTAATAATCTTTTTAATTCGTCATTTACATTTTGATGAAAATATTCCGCATTTTTTGAAAGTGTATCCAAACTGATTGCAATATCACCCATACAATGCCATGTAACTTCATCTTCGGTATATTCTTCGTCATTTTCAAAAGATAATACATCTGTAGCTGAATCAATATTCCTGTAATTTTTGTTTAATTCTTGAATAAACTCATCATTACAAAATAAAATTGAAATCTCTTCATTTGAATATTCCAGAGAGTCCATTATTTTATTCATGTAATTTTCTACATTATCAAACCAAACGGGAGGTTCAAGACCTTCCTGCATTGAAACAAAAATTCTATTTTTCATTTTCTTCTCTAATAATTTTATCTATAGTTTGATTCTGGTCCGGATATTCAATTCTACTGTGATAGAATCCAACCAAAATTTGAACAAAAGCTTCTTTTATTTTTGAAATATCTCTAAAAGTTAATTCACAATTATCAAGCTGTTTGCCTTCTATTTTTCCTGTTATCAACACTTGGATGAATTTTTCCAATCTGACTACAGAAGGATTCTCCAATGTTCTACAAGCGGCTTCCACTGTATCAGCCAGCATAACTACAGCACTTTCCTTTGTAGTTGGAGGATTTCCTGAATAAGAAAAATCCTCTGGTTTTAGAGTTGGGTCTTTTGATTTGGCTTCTGTATAAAAATAAGATATTACACTGTTTCCGTGATGTTCAGAAATTATATTTACAATTTGTTCCGGTAGATGAAGTTGATGAGCTTTTTCAACACCTTTCTTTACGTGACTTCTGATTATAGAAACAGACAAAGACGGATTTAATTCATCATGTTTATTAACACCGCGCTGGTTTTCTACAAAATATTCACTCTGATCAATTTTACCAATATCATGATAATATGAAGCAACTATTGCTAAAAGAGGATTAATACCTATTATTTTACAAGTGGATTATGCTAA
>CAYFND010000208.1:0-1742 GCA_964344405.1 uncultured Treponema sp.
GTGGGGCCAAAGTCGCCTGAATGATTATTGGCGACACTTAAAAGATCAAAACCAGCATCGACTAAATGATTCACATAACGTTCTGGCATCCGAAAAGCGTAACAGAGTTTTGGGTTGTTGCAACGTTTGGGAGTACCACCAAGATCGAGAAGAACTCCTTCTAAGTTTCCAATAGTTAGAGTCGCGTCTTGTAAAATGGCCTTCACATCAGAAAAAATCAGGGCTCCATCTTCGGGAGGTAAAACAGGGCTTTCGTCAGGGTAGTTTAAGCCCATCATAATATCGCCAACACCAACAAAAGTGAGCGTGGAGTCGTTAGAAGTCGAGAGAGTGGAAGATACAGAATCTTTTGTAGACACAGAATCTTTTGTAGACACAGAATCTTTTGTCAAAACAGACTTTTTTGTTAAAACAGAATCTACTGGATTTGGAGTAGAATTAGCAAATAAAGAAGAAAAAAGAAGCGTAATAAATATAAGAATCGTTTTATACATAAACAGGTTTAATAAAAAAGGTTTAATAAAAAAGTTCTAATCAAAATAAATCTAAACGAGTTATCTGTTCCGTTAAAATTTATTTTCAATGAATTGATTCGAATCACTTGTATTTTTGGCGTTAAATGCAGTGTTTTGTTGTAAGCTTATTTTATGTTTCTGCATTTGATTTGCTTGATTTCGTCAATCCATTTTCAGGGTTTCTTAAAGATAATCAAAAAATAAAAAAGGACTAAACCTTTATAGGTTATTTGCTATATTTGAACTATAATTTTTGCTGATTTTTATTAAAAGGATTCAAAATGGCCAAAAAAGTACAAGATGCCCTAAAAGATTTAGTTTCTTTGTGTAAACGTCGAGGATTTATTTTCCCAGGGTCAGAAATTTATGATGGACTTGCCAATACATGGGATTATGGTCCATACGGCTCAGAATTAAAAAGAAACATCAAAGATCTTTGGTGGAGAAAGTTTGTAGCGAGCCGTCCAGACGTTCTTGGTCTAGATAGTTCCATCTTGTTAAATCCAAAAGTTTGGCAAGCTTCTGGCCACGTTGGCAATTTTTCCGATCCTTTAATTGACTGTAAGGCTTGTCATGAAAGATTCCGCGCGGATCATTTACTTGAAGAAAAACTCGGTGAAGGTTGCACTGTAGGTAAGAATTTTCAAGATATTGCAGCTATGATTGTTGAAAATCAAATAGAATGCCCAAGTTGCGGAAAAAAAGACTTTACTGAACCTCGTGCCTTTAATTTAATGTTCCAAACAGAAATTGGTGTTGTGGAAGGTGCTGGAAACAAAGTTTATCTTCGTCCAGAAACGGCTCAAGGTATTTTCATTAACTTCAGAAACATTATCGATAACGTGCGTCCAAAAATGCCATTTGGCATAGGTCAAATTGGAAAATCGTTCCGTAATGAAATTACCCCAGGTAACTTTATCTTCCGTACACGTGAATTTGAACAAATGGAACTGGAATTCTTCTGCGAACCAGGCACAGAAGTCGAGTGGTACGAGTACTGGAAGACATTTTGCATGAACTGGCTTTTGCAAGATTTAGGGATTACTGCTGAAAAACTTCGTTTGCGCGAACATGCAAAAGAAGAATTATCTCATTATTCCAACGGAACTTCTGATGTGGAGTATGAATTCCCATTTGGTTGGGGTGAACTATGGGGCATTGCTAGCCGTACTGATTTTGATTTAACTCAACATCAAAAAGAATCAAAAGTCAAGCAAGAGTATTTTG
>CAYFND010000209.1:0-1689 GCA_964344405.1 uncultured Treponema sp.
AACTATTGTTATTTAATTGGATAGAGTTATTTTTTTTATTCAAAACTTCGCTATTGAATTGGCCAATTCAATTAACGCTTGTTTTTTCATTAAAAAAACGGGGTTGGTTTAGATGAGCGTTTTATTGTCTCTTCATGAAAAAACTGGGTTGGGTTAGAGGGGCGTTTCAAGAAATTAGGGAATTACATTTCGTAGCTTATCACATAACCCATTTCATGCCTTTTATGAATAGCGTCTCAGGATTTTCACTCCACTTTTTTCACGAACATTTCACACTCTATTTTTCGCAAAAAACAACCTAATTTCATCTTTTTGATATATATTAAAATGCAAATAAAACGCTAGGTTTCATAAAGGAGCCCTTTTGACGATTTGGACATTTAGAGAAAACATTCGTAATACTCCCCTATTTGGCAGGATAGACGCAACTCCGTTTCGTAATATATGCTATTTTTGGGTGGATAGACGTAATCGAGGTAAGATGAAAATAGACGCCATATTGCGTCTATTTGGGAGTTGGTGGCAATTATAAAGAACAGAACCCAAGATGATTAAATATCAATATGCTAAAGACGAGAGTGGAAAGCTGATTGACATAAACAGCTTGGATGAAACGAATAGACAAATAAATAAATTCATTTGTGTTGGTTGTGGAAACGAACTAATTCCAAGACTTGGAAAAGTTAAGATTCATCATTTCGCACATAAAAAAGTAGTTACCTGTTCGGGTGAAACTTATTTGCATTTATTAGGAAAACAATTGTTTTATGACAACTTTGTCGAATGCTTGAAATTTCAAAAACCTTTTTATATCGAAATTTATCAAAAAAGAACATGTAACCATTATGAAAAGGATTTTGGATTAAAATGCAAACTTGACAAAAGCCTGACTAGGTTTGATTTAACAAAGCATTTTGATAAAATATCGATTGAAGCAAGAGAAGGCTCATTCATTGCGGATATAATGTTGACAAGTAATTCAGGTAAAGATAATGTGTTTATTGAAATTGCAGTTACTCATTTGTCATCTGAAGCAAAGCTCAATTCAAAATACAGAATAATTGAAATTGAAATTGAAACGGAAGATGATTTTGAACCGATTAAAAGGAAAATTTTAAGTATTAAAGATTCCAAAATAAAATTTAAGAATTTTAAAACTAACGAGATCATTACATCTATTTGCAATGGAAACTGTGAAAAGGAATACAATTTTTTCACTCTTGATAAAGACGGAAGATGTTTGTTAAAACAGAAAAACTTAAAACAAATTAAAAACCATCTTGCTATCGCCAATGATAAGATTGTCAAATATCAAATTACAAAAGACGCAGGTTATTATCCTGACATATTCAAAACGGGAGTAGCAACATATGCAAAGGAGAACTTAAAAGTAAGAAACTGTTTTATTTGCCGTTATCATGCAAAAAACAATTCGTGGAGTTATGAAGACACAACTGGAGTTCCGATTTTTTGTAAATTCTTGAAAATTAAATGCAATTCGAACCAAGCTGTAACTTGCGAATACTTTAAGTTTGAGAATAAATATATTGATGAACTATACAAAACCGGTCAACAAATTGAATCTGAAACGGAGGAATATTATAACCAAGAAATAGATGAAGATGAAAATGAATATGAAGCATAAAACAAATAAAAAATAACTGCCACCAACACGCGGTATAGCCAATA
>CAYFND010000210.1:0-1639 GCA_964344405.1 uncultured Treponema sp.
AGATTATTCAAATAAAAATGCTGATACTCTTTTGAAGAATATTCAGTCCAAAATAAATTACCTGGATTTGAGAGATAGAATAAAGCTAGAAAATCTAAACAATAGGGATTTATTCTACAAAACAGATCATCATTGGAAAACTGAATCAACTCTATGGGCTACAAAAGAAATTGTTTCATATTTGAACTCTGAATTAGGAATGCAATTTCCTGAATCAGTATTAGAAGAAGATAACTTTACTTATAACTCTTATGAAAGTGTATTTTTAGGGAGCATAGGAAAGAAACTAACAAAAGCTAAAGCAAAACCTGATGATTTTACTGTGATTTTGCCTAAGAAAGAGGTTCAACTAAAAATTATTCAAAATGGATATGAAAATTCAGGGACTTTTTTCTCATTGTATGATTATTCACAACTAAAAAATAATGATTTGTATAACAGTTACCCCTATGATGGCTTCTTCGCCTGCAATGTTGGTATTCTTGAAAATCAAGTTACTGACAATAAAAATAATATTTTAATTATAGGAGATTCTTTCACTCGTCCTCTAGCAGCCTTTTTATCTTTGATTTGCAGGAAAGTAGAAAGGATAGATTTAGCTGGATTTACAGGTAGTATACGTAAATATATAGAAAAAAATGGTCCTTATGATGCTGTTATTGTTTTATACAATCCAGCATCTATAATAGAGCCAAATCTAGAAAATCATACTTCATCTTTCGATTTTAGGTAATTAATTATGGTAGAAAAGAAACCTTTATTAAGCATTTGTATTCCAACTTACAATAGAGCGGAATATTTGGAAAAAAGCCTTGAATCAATTATCAGGCAACCAGAATTCCATTCAGATGATGTGGATGTTGTTATTTCTGATAACTGTTCAACTCTGTAACAGACCGAATAATGCGTGATACATTCTGGATTGGTGTTTATCCTGGAATGACTGATTGTATGATTGATAAGATGATTGAAGTAATTAAGGCAAGTGTATAAGAAATGAGAAAAGGAGGGTATATGCCAAAACTTAATATGCAAGGATCTTATAGTTTTGATGAAGAAACTATAAACAATGTAATTACAAGAACTTCCGCCGGTAATTATGCATTGGGCTATATAAATGAAAATGACAGATTTGTGCCCCTGTATGTTGGACGTGCCGATTCTGATGTAAGAGGTCGTTTATTACAGCATTTGGGTGAAAACTATTCACGATTTAAATTTTCATATGCAACATCTCCTAAAGCTGCTTTTGAAAAGGAATGTCAAAACTATCACGATTTTAATCCTCGTGATAATAAAATTCATCCAGATAGACCTAGCAATTCAAAAGAGTGGAAATGTCCAGTTTGTGATAAACTTTATAAATAAGGAAGAAAGTGTGAAAACTGAAGTAAAAGAAATAGCAAGAAATAATAAAAATTGTGAACTTCGTCTTGGTATTGCATCTTGGGATGATGGTTATGGGGAATCAAAATCGATCAAGTATACTTGGTTTGATAAGAATGGAAAAGCAGCAAGAGGTGGAGAATTTCCGGTTGAAGCTTTACCTCAAGCTTTGGAATTTGCTATTAGGAATGGGTATATAACACTTTGATGAATTTCGAAAAAATAAAAGATTTGGAATATAAAGCACTGCAAA
>CAYFND010000211.1:0-1639 GCA_964344405.1 uncultured Treponema sp.
GAAAAAAAGACTCCATATTAATTTCTTTTTTAGGGTTTTAAATACCTTTTTATGGGTGTAAAATTATATTCAGTGCAAAGATACAACAAAAAGTTGAAATTGCAAAGTGGGGTTGACAAAAAATATTTAAAAAATGTTTTTTATTGTGAGAGGCAGGATGAAACTGCACAGCGTTTGATATGAATGTGCATCGTGCACCTTATTTATTAATTTAATGACGTTTTATTAGTTTAATGACGGAATTCATTTAGAGTATATTTTACTCTTCCAATGGCCTATTTAACCCAAATCGATTTAGTATCAGTGACCGTTTTGTTTTAAATATCATGCTCTTCGGTAGCGTCTATAATGTTCAGTTTTAGGTTTCTATGATGAAAAGGGTGAGACATCATAGATGGCCGATGTCTGTCATCTGTGATGCCTCGAAACAGGGGATGTACTTCCCTGAAAAAGTTGAATATTTTTTTTATGTAACCACTATTAGTAGTTGAGCGTATTTTGTCTTCTTTCGACTAATTCTCAAAAGATAAGCACTGGTGTTTAAATCTCTATGAGAACATCAGTGCTTTCTTCTTTATGATTTCAATTCAAAATTGATAGGGATGGTGTAATCCACTTCTATGGGTTCTCCATCCATTTTTCCTGGTGACCATCTTGGCATGTTTCTGACTACATAGGTAGCTTCTTCGGCCAATGCCTGAGCACAATCCATTAGAGTACTGATTTTTTCGTCATCACCTTTGGTTCCGCACACGTAATTTTGAGATTTTTGATTGTAAGAAGAATCTGTTTGGCTGCGTTGAGACTGTCTTCGTTTTTATCTTTATCGGACGAGAAGACTTTCAAGAAGGCAACAGGTGCAGACAGAACGTCGTTATTTGAGTCAGCAGATACAGATGGGAAATAAATTGGAGAGGCAGTTGGGACAATGCACTCAGAATATAGAATCGATGCAGGAGTACATCTATGCACATCTTACTATTGCCTCGCGGTTGAAGGGAATTGATGATGAGATTTCTGCAATCGAAATGAAAGAAGAAGATTGGGTAGAACTGGAGGTGTTTCTCAACATGACTTCAAACGGATTCGTGAAGAGGTTCAACCTGCTCCATCCTAAAGCGAAAGCAGAAATTCTTCGTTTCTGTATGTTGTTGCGCTTGGGATTGTCTAACAAACAGATATCTGTTGTCTATCATATTGCAGAAAGGTCGGTGAAGCAAAAGGCTTATCAATTCAAGGAACAGCTGACTGGTGTTCCCGCAGAATTGTCGTTGCGGAAATACATTCAGAGTTTTAGATAGAGCTAGACTCTATACAAAACCACTTTCTCTTCTATGTCAATCCTGCATAAAGATACAACTGTTCTTCATGTTTTTTGCATTTTCTTGTGAAAATATTTGGAAAGGAAATTAAAAATATTTATATTTGCAACCGAAAGTGATTAAAAAAACTTTCCATTTGAGACTTTCGCTAATTGCATAGAACTGAAGAATGTTATTATACCCAACTTCACTGGAATAATATCCCCTGATATATTTGATGGGGTACACACAGAAAAAGCAAGCGGTAGTCATTTGCCTAATATAATTTATGAGTCCACTTTAAAAAGTCAGCAGAGCCGACCTAATTAATATTACGT
>CAYFND010000212.1:0-1633 GCA_964344405.1 uncultured Treponema sp.
AATTCCTTCTACAATATATGCTTTATTATATGGAATAAAATGATTGGTATTATTGACTTTCATACACATAATAAAATCTTAAAAACGGCAAATATTGGCTATATTTTAAATAAAGAGTATTGGAATTTAGGAATTATTACAGAAGCTTTAAAAATAGTAACTGAAGTTGGTTTTGAAGATAGGTTCGCTACTGCTATAATAGTAACTATTACAATAGCAATAATTCCTATTAAGATGACTTTTTGTATGGGTTTCCATTTTGACCATAAGTCTCGAACTTTCCCCAACACATTTTTAAGCCATTCGTTCATTGTTCCTCCCACCAGGAGAATAACCCTCTCCTGCGAACGAATTTATAGTAAATATACTTCTCTTATATTAACATAGTAATGACAAATTATCAATTAAAACTATGTTTAACGTTTATCAATTTTTGAGAATATTGTGATTTTTTTGAATTATTTTAATTACCTAGTTGTAGTAATTTCATTCCAACTTGTTACAACTCTATCTATAACAGTTTGTGCCAAATTCAAAGACATCCTGGCTTTTGACATAGCTATTGTTACATCATGAATATCAACACTATCTGGATCTGTTATAACTTTTTCTTGAAGATTGGAAACTTCCATCTGCTGGCTGTTCATTGTATTCATAGCTTCCATCAAATAATCTTCAAAAGATCTACCGGTTTTTTCCACACCTTCTTTTGCAGAATTCTGAATGTTTAGAACATCCTTTACGCCTTCTGTTTTGGAATTAAACCCGATATGGGCATAATTTGTAGAATTCATCTGTAAAGTATTTATTTCCGGTATTTTCAATTTGAACCTCTTTTGTTAGGTAATATTTCATTAATTTTATAATCATTGAATTCTACATTCAGTGATTATAATTGTCAACTTCTATATTTATCTACCAATTTCCATTGCGGCACTAAACATATCTTTGGCGCCATCAATTACAGTTGCATTTGCCTCATAAGCTCTGGAAGCAGATATCAAGTCAACCATCTCATTTACAATGTTCACATTTGGATATTCAACATATCCTTTATTTGGACCGCTTTTTATTGCATCTGGATGTTCAGGGTCATAAACAAGGCGACCTTCTGATGTATCTTTTGTTATTTCAAGAACTTTTACACCTTTTCCAGGACCGTTATCTAAATCTGAAGAAACAAAAGGGCTTCTCCATTGTGGATTTGATGCAGAAACAGGTTCTAAAACTACACGGGAACGTTTGTAAGCGCCACCTTCTTGTGTTCTTGTTGTACTTGCATTTGCAATATTATCAGAAATTACATCACTTCTAAGTCTTTCTGCACTCATTCCTGTTGCAGCAATATTTATACTAGTAAAAAGTCCCATTTTTTATCTCCAGCCTTTATTTTCTACAACTATTTCTTGATTGCAGTATTGATTTGATCAAACTCAAAACTTGTGAGTTGAGTAAGCATTCTGTATTGCATTTGGATTTGAAGAATGTTATTTGCTTCTGTTTCAGCATCAACATTATTTCCATTGGCTTTTGCTGTTGTTGTATAATCTAAAACCCTTCTAGGTTCAACGTCTCTATAATCATAAGGAACATTGATTTGAATATGTCGGTCATTTGTTGTAGTTAGATGAAG
>CAYFND010000213.1:0-1056 GCA_964344405.1 uncultured Treponema sp.
TACGACTTAAAATCCAATGAAAAATTTGTCTATCAATTAGACCTATTACGTCAACATCAAGGCTATGGAAGCACTCAGATTGGAAAAAGTATAGATGGTAATCCACTACACATCAATGGGAATATTTATATGGCAGGCCTTGGCACGCATGCTCCATCACTTCATGAATATAGACTTCCTGATAACGCAAAATCATTTTCCTTTATGTGCGGCATTGATGATGAATCAGGCAATGGCGTCGTTAATTTTATAGTAGAATTAGATGGAAAAAGAATTTGGGAAAGCGGCCGTATGGAAGGTAGACAATCTAAATCGGCAACTTTAGATATTAGTGGCGGGAAAAGACTATCTCTCATCACCGATGAAATGGGTTCTAAGAATTTCGATCACGCCAACTGGGTGAATCCAGTCGTCACGATGGAATAGAAAAAAAATTTGTCTTCTTAGACAACAACTTCTTAAAAATTTAGCGCTAACGCAATCCCGCCCTTTTCTGTAGGGATAATGCCAAAGCTGAACGAGCCATTACTTATTATTTTGCCATTAAGTTCGTTATATAGCTCAATAGCACTATCTTTCTTAGAATTGCCAATATATTTGACAATCAAAGCGGCAACAACGATCACTCCCCCAAGCGCCATGGTTCTCTTATAACCATTGACAGTGTCTTCATCAAAACTTTGACTTTGTACTGCACCATAGCCGACAAAAAAACCACCAACACCTGCAGTGCCCCATGAAATGTATCTAAACACATTGCCCAAAACCCATTTGTCATGTGCTTCTGAAACCGTAAGTAACATATTTTCTACTTCATTAACATTACTCTCTCTTCCATCTACAGTGAAATCTGTTGAAAAGAAGCCCCTATCCATCGTGATGGTGTGTTTCCCCTCTTGAGCAAATGAAATTGTAGAAAGGCAGAAGATGAAAACAATAGTGATTAATTTTTTCATTTTAAACCCTAAATTAAAAATGGTTTCTATTTGCAGTATAATAAATTTTCAGTAATTGCTGAAAACATCTTGACTCTCACCTTAGGGCAGGGTGTATATT
>CAYFND010000213.1:1066-1605 GCA_964344405.1 uncultured Treponema sp.
GACTGGCTACAGATATTATGACGTAAATCAAATGAAAGAGCTAAATGACATTCTGAATCTAAAAAAACTGGGGTTTTCTTTGGAGTCTATTAAGGAAATGAAAAACGCAGGCATTCGTTCTCTCACTCCCGAAATGACCGATAAAGCACTTGAAGAAGCTAAAAGTGAACTTTGTAAATTGAGACAGCGTATTGCGGATTTAGAACAAATAAAAGGATTCGCTACAAAAGGAAATCATATGGACAACATCACGATCAAACCTCTTCCAAGTGGTACTGTTGCGAGTTTTCGTAAACATCTTAAAAGCTATGATGAACTAGGACCTCTTTGTGTTAATGTCATTGGCCCAGAGATGGAACGCCTCGGTTGCGTTTGCCCAAAAGAAACAGAATACTGTTTTTCAATAGATTACAATAAAAACTATAATCCAGACGATATAGATCTTGAATTCTGTGAAGTCGTTTCTGAGTATCATGGCTCTTCTGATATTTTGAAATTCAGAGACTTATCCGTTGTGGAAACGGCCGTTTGTTTTTCTC
>CAYFND010000214.1:0-1577 GCA_964344405.1 uncultured Treponema sp.
TTTCGCGCCAATTTTTGCTGCGCAAAAACCGCAAATGCAAGTTAACTTAATGTTATACGGACGCCCGCACAGGGGCGCGTTTGGAGAAAAAAAATGGCAGGTTACATTTCATATTTTAAACTAGATAAGTGGTTTACAGAAACATTTTCTTTAGATGAACAAAAAATAATGGAAGAAAAATATTCTGTAGGAGGAATGGGAGACACACCATTATTTTTCGGAAAAAATGCAACTGCATATAATGGTTCTGCCGCATTCTTCTTAGCAGATTTAACTCAATGGTTTAATACAAAAGAATTATCTGAAATAGGTATGCGACTTGCAAAAAAAGCAGAAGAACTTTTTGAAGAACAAAATGAATCAGTTATAAATAAACATTTTTTCTATATGAACATGATAAAGTTTTATTATAAAAATCGTGAAAAAGAAGAAAACTTACAAACAGCAATTTTTTATTGCGAACAGCAAATATCTATTTCAAAGCAAGCAGCAAAAGATTTTAAGGAAGACCCTCTAATGGGAACTTCATATTTACCATCTCATACAGGGTTTGAACAACTTGCAATCATAGAAAAGAAAAATAAAAACTGGAATAGAGTTATCGAATTATCCGAAAAAGCTAAATCTGAAGGCTGGGCCGGAGATTGGGATAAACGGATTTCAGAAGCAAAGTCAAAACTATAAAATTACAAAGGAGTATTAGAATGAAAAAGACTTTATTTATACTTATAATTTCACTTATCTCTTTAAACCTTTTTGCAGAAGGAAAAATTACTTATAATAAAAACATCAAAAATCCAAAAAACTTTGTTATCGATAATCTTGATAATTCATATAAAAATATTTATGAAAATCTTGAATATTTAAGTTCAATGGGTATAAATGACATTTCTTTGTTTAATTGTTTCAAAGAAATTGAGTATCCAGAAGGAACTCTCTTAATTATGTGGAAATATGAGAAAGAATATGTTTCTTCCAACTTCAGTAAAGATACAAAGAAATTCATAAGTGAGGCTCGGCCTGCATTAAGATTATATTTTAAGAATACAAATGAGACAAAATATACGAAAGCTGTTGATCAAAAATATTTTAAGGTTGGCGATAAAACAGAGAAAGCAAATGTTTATTATTATAAAACAGAAGAATATAGTATAGAAAATGAAGCGCCTTTTACAAATGCCATACTATCTTATGAAATAGTAGAGTTTTTAAACAAAAAAATTTGTATAACTTTACCATGTTATATTGTTCCATTTAAAACCTTAAAAAATGAAAGCTGGGATAAAGCAACATCTTCCGATGAAATAATAGAATTATTCGGCATGCCTGATAGTATAGAAAAATATTCTTTTAGTTGGCCTGATCAAAAAACAAAAAATGGAATCTATTATTCTCCAGAAGTTAATAAGCCTGTTTGGGGAGAACATTGGAGATTCAAAAAATATCCAGATTTAGTAATTGATATTTCTTCTGGAAAAAAAGTAAATAATTTTGCAACTGATAGAAATATAAAGTTTTATCGAATTTCTACAGAGGAACAATAATAATCGTATAACAAGAGGTTCGTAGCCGACAGC
>CAYFND010000215.1:0-1508 GCA_964344405.1 uncultured Treponema sp.
CTACCGATACTATAACTAGTACCAGAAGGATGAGGAGTTGATATTTTTTTGAAAAAAAATTGAAGAAAATATTACTTATTCTTCATCTAAAGATTTATCAACTGAGTCACTAGAATCATCATCTGTAGCACTTTCAATTTTTGGCATTTCGGTTGAATTCTGCCCGTCAAGCCAAAGTAAAAGATACTCTAAAAAACTATTAGTTATATCGGAAGAAGAAATTTTAATTTGTTTTGTAAAAAATATTTTATTGTGCTTTCTCAGCAGAGGATTAAGCCATTCATAAATTTCTTCTATAATCTTAATCAGTTTTTGTATTTCCTTACTATAAGGTGAAAACAATTGCTGAAATTTCTCTCCCATATTTCGCGACCGTATCAATGCACATAACAATTCTAAGTGAGCCCGAAGAGGATTCATATTTCGATTAAAATGATTAGCAAAATCCTCATCGTCCATTTTTTGTTTTTTCTTAGCATTTACAAATTCTTCACTGATTGCTTCTACTACCACAGATAAAAGCATCTGCATTTTGTCAAAGGAAATTTTTGATAAAAGTAACTCACTACGCCATAAAGCAATAGTTAAAACTTGTAATTTAAATGACAATAATTGTTGATTTAACTCGTCATTGAAATCAATTGCCCATTCAAATACTATATTCTGTGGCTCTATTTCTGCATCATCAATAAAGTAACCTAGCTGAAAATTTAATAATTCGATATCTTGCCATCGTTGATTGAAGTCAATATCTGTATTCAGTTTTTCTAGAATATAATCCTTCACAATATTAAGACCGTCTATATGCATTACACATGCTAATAAAAGCAATTCATTCCATAAGAAAGGTATTTCTTCGATTTGTTTTGTGTGAAGAAGAACATATAGTGTATTTTTTATATTCGAAACAGCAACTTTTAATTCATTTGGTACATTTTCAGTATTAATTGTTCTTCTATTATTCCATATTTGCATTGCAGGAAAACGCATACGACGCCATAACGATTTAAATATAGTAGGTGTTAAAAGTTCGCTACCTGACAAACCAACTGCTAAATAATAATGATTATTTAATTCCTTCTTCGGATTAATTGAAAATGAGCAATGTGTATTGTTCGGACCTAATATATTATTTAACTTTCTGCAATTAATAAGCGCACTTTTATTATTACTTAAAGGAATTTCAATATAAGGCTTTTCTTCATACATCAAAAACTTTGGAGACTGTGGAACTTTAATTGTGTATCGAGTAAACTCTTGAGGATTATTCAATACACCATTACAAAATTCGTTAAGTTCATTTATATATATCAAATTTCCAATATTCCAAGTAATCAAATTACTTATTTTTTTTGTACGAACATTCTCCCACTTTTCAAATTCTTGCCAAGTTCGAAGTTGTGGGAAGTTAGGAACAGGGAATGAGTTTTCATCAACTTTTCGCCACTCAACCTTTGCACGAATAAATTCGGAACTATTGACTGGAACAAAGTACAATTCAAACGGAT